>NZ_JBVVOZ010000002.1:0-509373 GCF_055807395.1 Bradyrhizobium sp. Kon10
CCCAGGTCCAACTCGCAACCGGGCTCTCGCGCACCAGAGAGAAATCGACCTCTTTGCCGACGGCGCCTCAATTTACCGCTTTTGCCAACCCGCGAAAAGTTTCATTCAGCGCGCGTCGGCCCTCAAGGCCGGTCCCAACTCGCAATGACGGTGGAGTGGACTACGCCGCTCGCTCGCGCGTCCGTATCCGCCGCCTCGGCCGATACGTCGCGATCTTCTTCAACAGCAGAAAATGCTTCGAGACCATGACGGGTCCGGCCATCTCGGCGGCCTGCACGCCTACTTGCTCAGCCGAAACTTCACCCGGCGCTTCTTCGTCAATCGCTTCAGGAACGAGCGTCGGCGCACCGATCGTTTCTGGAAACACCCCGAATGAGCCCGCTACCTCCTCGAGCGGCTTTTGCTTGTCGGCCCAGTGCAGGGCGGTGTAGTCGAAGCCGTGCACGATGGTGGGTTTGACGACTTCGAAATAGGGCGAGATGTCGAAGTCGCGGGGCATGTAGAGCGAGGAATCGCGGATATGCAGGATCTCCCGGCGCGCGGCGCGGCTGCCGGCCTTGGTGATCTTGGGCAGGATCGGATAGCGCACCGCATCGAACGCCTGTGCGATCAGCGCCGAGCAGATGATCTTGGTCGGATCGCCCGAGCCGATCGCGATCATGCGGCGCCGCCAGCGTTGCGGTATCGGCAGCGGGAACAGGAAGCGCATCAGGTCGACGATGTTCTTGGTGTCGTAGCCGAACCCGATGCGGTTGATGGCATAGCGGCAGACCGTGGTGCGGTCCTCATAGGACAGCCCCACCGGACGGCACAGGCGGGTGTGGTAGGGGAAATATTTCGATAGCGGCGCGGAGGTGACGCCTTCGCCGATATTGGCCTCGATCAGCACATGCGGCTCGCCGTCGGGCTCTTCCGCGCCTTCAATCGGGCCGACATAGAGCGCGGCATGCGACCAGGTCGACTGCGTCAGGTACTTGATGATGCCGGAGATGCGGTTGTTGCCTTCGACCAGCATCACGTCGCCGGGCTGGATCACGCCGCGCAGGTGCTCCGGGTCGCTCGGTGTGAACGGCTCGTAGCCCGGCACCTCCTTCGAGAGGTACGCGGCTATCAGCTTTCCGACCGAATCTAGGACCGTTCCCATGAACTCCCCCCACGGCCTTTTCCGACCGTCTTTTCTCTTTCTCTATCATGGTCGGAACGTGTTGCAATTCGGTTCATGGCTCTGTGAGCTCAAGCATGATTGATTCACCATGATGGTTGCCGCGCAACATCAGATACGGCAAGGTTCGCGAGCTGTTCCCGTTTGCCGCAAGTCTCCGGAAACCATGACATGACAATCACGCGCCGCAGTTTCCTATCGGCGTCGGCGGCCTTTGCCGCAATGCCGGTTCTGCGCGCAACCGCCGCGACCCTGCCGCGCGAGGCTGACATTGTCGTGATCGGCGCAGGTGCCGCCGGTATTGCCGCAGCGCGGCGCGTGATGGCGGCCAATCGCAAGGTCGTGGTGGTGGAAGCGGCCTCGCAGATCGGTGGGCGCTGTATCACCGACAGCACGACCTTCGATGTGCCGTTCGATCGTGGCGCACGCTGGATGCACAATCCCGATACCAACCCGATGATCCGGCTGGGGCGCAGCGTCGGGCTCGATGTCCTGCCGGCGCCGTCGGGCCAAAAGATGCGCATTGGCCGACGCAATGCCCGCGCCGGGGAGACCGAGGAGTTCCTGGCGGCGCTGGTGCGCGCCAACCGCGCCATCGACGAAGCCTCCCGCGGCAAGCTCGATACGTCCTGCGCGTCGGTCTTGCCGAAGGATCTCGGCGACTGGGCCGGCGCGGCCGAGTTCGTGCTGGGCGCGAGTTTTGCAGGCAAGGATCTGAAGGAGCTTTCCGCGATCGACAAGGCGCGGGCGCAGGACCGCAATGCCGCGATCGCCTGCCGCCAGGGCCTGGGCACGTTGATCGCGAAGCTCGGCGAGCAGGCGCCGGTCGTGCTCTCGACGCCGGCGAGCCGGATCGTCTGGAGCAATCGCGACGTCAGTGTCGAAACCCAGGCTGGCAGGATCGCCGCGCGCGCCGCCATCATCACGGTCTCGACCAACGTGCTCATGTCGGGCGCGATCAAGTTCGCCCCCGACATTCCCAAGCGCACGCTCGATGCCGCCGCGAAACTCGGCCTCGGCAGCTATGATCACATTGTGCTGCAACTGCCGGGCAATCCGTTGGGACTGTCGCGCGACGACATCCTGATCGAGCAGAGCAATTCGACGCGCACCGCGCTCATGTTCGCCAACATCGGCGGCTCCTCGCTGTGCTCGATCGATATCGGCGGCTCGTTCGGCCGTGATCTCTCGGGGCAGGGCGAGAAGGCGATGACGGCCTTCGCGAGAGAATGGATCTCAAAGCTGTTCGGCAGCGAAGCTGCCGCTGCCGTGCAGAAGTCCAGCGCGACCCGCTGGAATGCCTCGCCCTACGTCATGGGCGCGATGTCGGCGGCCTCCCCGGGCGGCCAGCTCTCCCGCAGAGTGCTGGCCGAGCCGATCGGCAACATGTTCCTCGCCGGCGAAGCGACCCATGAAACGCTGTGGGGCACCGTCGACGGCGCCTGGGAAAGCGGCGAGCGCGCCGCAGATGCGGCCCTGCGCAAGGTCGGGGCACTCAGGGACGAGCCTGCCGATGTGCCGACGCACTCGATGAAGAAGCGCCGGACGACGCGGCCATAGGAGTTGAGCTGCAACAATCCTAGCTCGTCGTCCCGGACAAGCGCAGCGCAGATCCGGGACCCATAACCACAGGGAGTGGTTTGACGAAGACTCGGAGTTGCCGGCTCGCGCGAAAAACGCTGACCGGGAAGTCGGCAAGACTCATGCCCTCAAAGTGCCGCCGGTCTTCTTCGTCACCTCCGCCACGATCTTTGCCGCCACAGCCTCGATCTCCTGGTCGGTCAACGTCTTCTCGCGCGGCTGGATCGTCACCGCGATCGCGATCGATTTCTTGCCGTCGTCGATGCCCTTGCCTTCATAGACGTCGAAGACGTTGACGGCGGTGATCAGTTTCTTGTCGACGCCTTGGGCGGCGCGCACGATGTCGGCCGCCTTCACGGCGCGATCGACGATGAAGGCAAAGTCGCGCGACACCGGCTGGAACGCCGACAGCTCGATCACGGGCTTTGCGCGAGTCGGCTTCTTCTTGGCCTCGGGGATACGGTCGAGGATCACCTCGAATACCATCAGCGGACCACCGGCGCCGAGCGCCTCGAGCGCGCGCGGATGCATCTCGCCGAAATGACCGAGCACGTTTTGCGGGCCGATCTGGATGGTGCCGGAGCGGCCGGGATGCAACCATGCCGGTCCGCCGGCGACGATCTGCAGCGCCTGCATCGGCGCACCGGCCGCAGCCAGCACCGCGAGCGCATCGGCCTTGGCGTCGAACACATCAGCCTGCGCCGAGCCCGACCAGTGTCGTCCCAGACCTTCCGCCGAGCCAAAGCCGCGACGGACGCCGCTCGCGGCCGTGAACTGATCCTGCGGGCGGTCGCCCTTGAAGATCTGGCCGACCTCGAACAGCGCGACATCGCCAAAGCCGCGATCGGCATTGGCCTGTGCCGCTGCGACAAGTCCGGGCATCAGGCTCGGGCGCATGTCGGAGAGGTCCGCGGCGATCGGATTGGCCACTTCGAGTTCGCGCTGCCCGCCGCCGAACAGTTCGGCCGCAGGCTTCGTGATGAACGACCAGGTCACGGCCTCGATCATGCCGCGGGTCGCGAGCGCGCGCCTGGCGCGACGGGTGCGCAGCTGGATCGGCGTCAGCACGGATTTGCGCGCGTCCTCGCCGCGCTCGAACGGCGTCTCCGGCACCTTGTCGATACCGTAGATGCGGACGACTTCCTCGACGAGGTCGGCCTTGCCGTGCACGTCCGAGCGCCACGAAGGCACCGCGACCTTCACCACCGGCCCCACGCCCGCCATCATGAAACCGAGATGCGACAGGATGCGCTTCATCTCGGGCTGCGGCACCTCGATGCCGGACAGCCGCTTGACCTCGGTGACCGGGAAATCGATCACGCGGTCGTCGCCGAAAGCCTTGCCGACGACGACGTTCTCCGACGGGGTGCCGCCACACAGTTCCATCACGAGTTTGGTGGCGAGCTCCAGCCCCGGCACCATGAAGGCCGGATCGACGCCGCGCTCGAAGCGGTAGCGCGCGTCCGAGTTGATGCCGAGCTTGCGGCCGGTCTGGGCGATGTTGATCTCGTTCCACAGCGCCGATTCGATCAGCACGTCGGTGGTATTCTCGTCGCAGCCGGAGGCCTCGCCGCCCATGATGCCGGCGAGCGATTCGACGCCGTGCTCGTCTGCGATCACGCAGATCGCGGGATCGAGATTGTAGGTGCGGCCGTCGAGCGCGAGCAGCGTCTCGCCCTCGCGGGCGTGGCGCACCACGAGATTGCCATTCACTTTCTTGGCGTCGAACACGTGCAGCGGCCGCGCGCGGTCGTAGGTCATGAAGTTGGTGATATCGACCAGCGCGTTGATCGGACGCAGCCCGATCGCGGTCAGCCGCTTCTGCAGCCATTCCGGCGACGGGCCGTTCTTCACGCCGCGCACCAGCCGTAGCGCAAAACCCGGGCACAGCGCGGCGTCCTCCACCGTAACCTTCACCGGGCAGGGGAATTCGCCCTTGATGGGCTTGATGGACGGATCCTTGAACTTGCCCATGTCGGCGGCGGCGAGGTCACGCGCGATGCCGTGCACGCCGGTGCAGTCCTGCCGGTTCGGCGTCAGGTTGATCTCGACCACGGGATCGCCGAGGCCGGCCCATTCGGCGTAACCGGCGCCGATCGGCGCATCGGCCGGCAGCTCCATGATGCCGTCATGGTCGTTGGAAATCTGTAATTCAGCCGCCGAGCACAGCATGCCGCGACTCTCGACGCCGCGGATAGTGCCGATCCCGAGCGTGATGTCCTTGCCGGGAATGTAGGTGCCGGGGGCTGAGAACACGCTGACGAGGCCGGCACGCGCATTTGGCGCGCCACAGACGACCTGCACGGGCGCGGCACCGCCGCCGGTCTCCACCATGCAGACGCGCAGCCGATCCGCATTCGGATGCTGCTCGGCCGAGATCACCTTCGCAATCGTGAACGGCTTCAGCGCCTTCGCCTTGTCCTCGATGTTCTCGACCTCGAGCCCGATCATGGTGAGCTTGTCGGCCAGCCTGTCCAGCGGCTCGTCGGTCTCGAGATGATCCTTCAGCCAGGAGAGCGTGAATTTCATGGCTGCTTTTTCTCCACGGAGACGGTCTGCTCCCTCTCCCGCTTGCGGGGGAGGGCCGGGGTGGGGGCTCTCTCCGCAACGATCGTCGCGATTGTTTCGAGAACGCCGGCACGATTGGTCATGACATCGAGATTGCTGAAGCGGAGCACCTTGAAGCCTGTGGCTTCGATCACGGCAGAACGACGCGCATCGGCGCGCTCACCTTCATTCGAGAAGTGTTGGCCGCCATCGAGCTCGATGACGAGCTTTGCCGCATGGCAAATGAAGTCGGCGACGTAGCTCTCGATCGGGACCTGGCGCCGGAAGATCACGCCGTTCAATCGGCCAGCCCGCAGCTCTGACCACAAGACTCGCTCTGCATTGGTCGAGTCGCGCCTGAGCGCCCGCGCATTGGCGCGTAGCTTGGCCGATACATTCCAGTCTGGATGCTTGGGATCGACCATTGGCAGCCCCATTGCGGAGAAACCCTCACCCCAGCCCTCCCCCGCAGGCGGGGGAGGGAGTTCGACCTGTCGAGCGGAAAGAGAATACGTACCCATGCGAAGGCCTCGCACTCGCTCCATCCATTCCCTCCCCCGCTTGCGGGGGAGGGGCAGGGAGAGGGCTCCCTCCGCGGCGGGAACGGAGAGAGTCTTCGCATGTCCGAGCGTCGCCCTCACGAGCTCAGCCCTCCGGCCAAGGTCGGCACTTCGAGCGGCTTGAAGCCGTAGTGGGAGAGCCAGCGGACGTCGCTGTCGAACAGCTGGCGGAGGTCGCTCATGCCGTATTTCAGCATCGCGATGCGGTCGATGCCCATGCCCCAGGCAAAGCCCTGGTACTCGTCGGGATCGATGCCGCACGCGCGCAGCACGTTGGGGTGCACCATGCCGCAGCCCAGGATCTCGAGCCAGTCCTCACCCTCGCCGAAGCGGATCTCGCCCTTGTCGCGACGGCACTGGATATCAACTTCCATCGACGGCTCGGTGAACGGGAAGAACGACGGCCGGAAGCGCATGTTGATGTGGTCGACCTCGAAGAACGCCTTGCAGAACTCGTGCAGGATCCATTTGAGGTGACCGAGATGCGAGTGCTTGTCGATGACGAGGCCTTCGACCTGGTGGAATTGCGGCGTGTGGGTCGCGTCCGAATCGATGCGGTAGGTGCGGCCCGGGCAGATCACGCGGATCGGCGGCTTGTGGCTCAGCATGGTGCGCACCTGCACCGGAGAAGTGTGGGTCCGCAGCAGCGTGCGCGAGCCGTCCTCCTTCGGATGGAAGAAGAAGGTGTCGTGCATCTCGCGCGCGGGATGGCCTTCCGGGAAGTTCAGCTTGGTGAAATTGTAATCGTCGGTCTCGATGTCGGGACCTTCGGCGACCGAGAAACCCATGTCGGCGAAGATCGTGGTCAGCTCGTCCCAGACCTGGCTCAGCGGATGGATGCGGCCGGCTTCCGCCGGCGTATCGCGCAGCGGCAGCGTCACGTCGATGGTCTCGGAAGCGAGCCGCGCATCGAGCGCGGCCGATTTCAAAACGTCGCGCCGCGCCGCCAGCGCCTGCGTGACCTTGTCCTTGGCGAGATTGATCGCGGCGCCTTGCGTCTTGCGCTCGTCCGGCGACATCTTGCCCAGCGTCGCGAGCAGCGCCGAGATCGAGCCTTTTTTGCCGAGCGAGGCGACACGCACCGCTTCGAGCGCGGCCTCGTCGCCGGCGGCGGCGATCTGGTCGAGGATGGATGTTTCGAGCGATGCGAGGTCGGACACTGTCAAATCCCTGCTACTAAATTCGGCTGGGTTGTCGCCGTACCAAGGCGGTAACGTCAAGCAAAAAGCCGGTCATTTCGGCGCCTGACCGGCTGGCTTGAACCTCGCAACGGGACCCGGCACCAAGGGAGGATCAAGAGGAAAGGTCCGCGATGCCGTCGAAATGCCAGCTCGCCGCTTTGGCCGTCGTTCTGTCGCTTGCAGGCACTCCGGCGCGGGCCATGGCGTGCATGGAGAAATCCATGACGCTGGACGAGGTCGTCGACACCATCAGCGCCCAAAAGGGCTGCGAGAGCGCGATGAAGGTGTTCAGGGATTGCGAACTGACCGCGAGTGGCGACGTCCAGCTCGGTGCCGCCGTCGAACGGAAATGCGAGGCGGATTTCAAGCCAGGCCTTAATAAGCCAGGCCTGGATGCCGCGCAGGCACAGTCCTACCGACGCGAGATGCGCGTATGCGACAGCAAGTACCGGAACAAGTCCGGCACCATGTATCTCTCGTTCACGGCATTCTGTCGGGCGGAGGTCGCCCAGCGTTACTCGCAGCGCGCGCTGAAGGCTGCGGGCCAGAAGGCCCGCTAACGCAAGCCTCAGGCCGCGAGCGCAGCTTTGGCTTTCTCGGCGATCGCCTGGAACGACACGGGCTCGTTGATCGCGAGATCCGACAGCACCTTGCGGTCCACGCTGATGCCCGACTTGGCCAGCCCGTCGATAAATCGGCTGTAGGTCATGCCGAACGGACGGACGGCGGCGTTGATGCGCTGGATCCAGAGCGCGCGGAATGTCCGCTTCTTGCGCTTGCGGTCACGGAACGCGTACTGCAGGGCCTTGTCGACCGCCGGCTTGGCGGTGCGGATCGTGTTCTTGCGGCGGCCGCGGAAACCCTTGGCGGCCTTGTAGACTTTCTTGTGCTTGGCGTGGGCGGTCACACCGCGTTTGACGCGAGACATGACAAAAATCCTTCAGAGATGACTTGGTTTTCGGATTTGCCGCGGGATGCGCGGCACGGTTGGCAATGATCGTCGACGCGATCAGGCGTTCGGCAAGAAGTACTTCTTGACGTTGTCGCCGTCGGTCTTGAACAGCACGCGGGTGCCGCGGAGCTGACGGATCTGCTTCTTCGTCCGCTTGATCATGCCGTGACGCTTGCCGCGCTGGGCGTGCATCACTTTGCCGGTGGCAGTCACCTTGAAGCGCTTTTTAGCGCCCGATTTGGTCTTCAGCTTGGGCATTTTGCTCTCCTATGGCCATAACAGAACGCCGCCCGTGAAGGCGGCCGGCCGTCTAAAATGCTCGTTAGAGCGTTGATTGTGCTCAGGTTTTGCGAACTGGCGCAAAACCCGCACGGACACCGCCGCGGCAGCCCTTAAATCAGCCGGGCGATGAAGGCTGGGCTTATGGCAGAGCGGGAGCGAAATGGCAACGGTGAACCGCCGCAACGGGGACGCCGACTATTGGGGGTTGCCACCCAATATTTAACCCGTCTCGCCCCGGAGCAGGACCAAAATGGCCCGTTTTTCCCAAACGCTTTTGTCAGTTTTCAGTCGTCCGTGCCGCATTGTGCTCTTCGCCACGCTTGCCGCAGCCGCCGTGCCTTCGGCCGCCGACGCCCGTATCGGCGGCTATGACGGCGTCTGGAATGTCACTTTCGCCACCACGCGCGGCAGTTGCAGCTCGGGCTACAGCGTTCCCTTCAGCGTGGCGGGAAACCGGGTCTCGTCCGCCGGCGGCGGCCGGGTCTCGGGGTCGGTCAATCGCGGCGGCGCCGTCGCGGTCCAGGTCTCGGTCGGTGCGTCCCATGCTACCGGCGGCGGCCGGCTCGCCGGATTGGCCGGGACCGGCTCCTGGAACGGCATCATCTCCGGCGACCGCTGTAGCGGCACCTGGCAGGCGACGCGAAGCTGAAACAAAAACGGCCCGCCGGATGTCCGGACGGGCCGTTCATTCTCACATCCGGAAACGCTGGCGTCAGCGCGGCGCCAGCACCATGACGACCTGTCGGCCCTCGAACCGGGCGTCCTGCTCAACCTTGGCGAGCTCGGCGACGTCGCTCTTGATCTTGTCCAGCAGCTTGGTACCGATCTCCTGGTGCGCCATTTCGCGGCCGCGATAGCGCAGGGTGATCTTGACCTTGTCGCCCTCTTCGAAGAACCGCTGCATCGCACGCATCTTCACCTCGTAATCGTGATCGTCGATCATCGGCCGGAGCTTGATCTCCTTGATCTCGACGGTCTTCTGGCGTTTGCGGGCTTCGGCGGCTTTCTTCTGGGCGGAATACTTATACTTCCCGTAGTCCATGATCTTGCAGACGGGAGGGCTGACATTCGGCGAAATCTCGACCAGATCCATGCCAGCTTCCTGGGCCATGCGAATGGCGAGAACGGTCTCGACCGTACCCTTGTTGTCGCCGGTTTGGTCGATCAGCTGGATTTGCGCATTGCGGATATCATCATTGATGCGCGGCCCGTCTTTGGCGGCTGGGGCCGGGGCTCTGTTGGGACGGCGAATGGGTGGTTCTCCAAAGTTGTGAAAGGAAGCGGCTATTTTGAAGGAAGAAGCATTTGCCGGCAAGCAAGTCGCGCGGACGCGAAGCGAGAACCCTCAAATGCGAGGCATTTTGGCCACGCCTGTCGGCACGGTGCTCGACATAGACACCTTGTTCACATTCCGCAAGCGTCCCAAAAGGACAGGGTTGATACCCGATCGCGCCGCCGGGCCGGCCCGGACAGCTCGAACCGCCCAGCCAGGGTAAATGTTCCATGACCAATGCTATTCCCGAACCCATGCTCGACTTCATCGAAATCGGCGAAGGCCCGTCGGCCCGCAAGATCGCGGTGCGCAGCCGCCCCGGAGCGGGCCCTGGGCTGGTCTGGCTCGGCGGCTTCAAATCCGACATGCAGGGCACCAAGGCCGTGGCGCTGGACAATTGGGCCCACGAACACGGCCGCGCCTCCGTCCGGTTCGACTATTCCGGTCATGGTGAATCCGGCGGTGATTTCGCTGACGGGACCATTGGGCGCTGGCTCGAAGAAAGCGTGGCCGTGTTCGAGCGGTTCTGCGCCGGCCCGCAGATTCTGATCGGCTCGTCCATGGGCGGCTGGATGGCGCTGCTGCTGGCGCGCGAGATCAGGAAGCGTGGCGCCTCGCTGGCGGGGCTGGTGCTGATCGCGCCGGCGCCCGACTTCACCGAGGAACTGATGTGGAAGACATTTTCGCCCGAGGTGAAGCTTGAGATCGAGACCACGGGCAAGTGGCTGCGGCCGTCGGAATATGGCGACGGCTCGCCCTATCCGATCACGGGAAACCTGATCGAGGAGGGGCGCAATCACCTCGTGCTCGGCAGCGCCATCGATCTCGGCTGTCCCGTTCGGATTCTCCAGGGCGCGCAGGATCCCGATGTGCCCTGGCAGCACGCCTTCGCGCTGACGCATCGGCTGCCAGCCGACGACGTCGTGCTCACCATGATTCAGGACGGCGATCACCGCCTGTCACGCCCGCAAGACATCGCGCGCATTCTCGCCGCGGTGGCGGAGATCGGGTGAAGTGTCGCGCCACTCGTCATTCCGGGGCGCGCCACTTGGCGCGAGCCCGGAATCCATTTACCCGCAGGCCCTGCGGCCCGATGGATTCGGGCTCGTGCTTCGCACGCCCCGGAATGACGGCGGGGGCTACGGCGCCGGTGCCTTCGCCATCGGCTTGCGCTGCGCAAGTGCTGCCACCGTCGCGGTGCCGATCGGGCCCTGTTCGTCGTAGAGCCAGCATTCGCCGATCGCGATGCCGTCGGTGGCGTGGTGGTTCACCACTTCGAAGCCGATCCAGTTCGTCACCGGCAGCCGGTGCAGATAGATGGTCACGTCGCTGTTGATGTAGCCGAGCCCTTTGTCGCCGGCGTTCGCAAACGGACTGGCGAAATCGGCGCCGGTGGCGACATGCACAAACGGTGTCATCGGCACGCCCGCAACCAGCTCGCGCACCTCGCTCATCCAGAGTTTTCGCGGGCCCAGCGATCCCATATGGCCGACGATCGGCCGCGTCGTCCATTTGCCGTGCATGCCGAGCCTGGGATCGGTCGGCTTTGGAATGTCCGCAGGCTTCGGCACCTCCCAATTCGGTGGCGACCAGACATTGCCGTCGGCGTTTTGCGTCCGCCGCAACAGCTGGCAGGAGGCCCGCGCCATGCTGACGCCGCCGGAGATAAACTCCGCCTCGATCACGCGGATCCGCATTCCGTCGCGCACCAGCCGCGTCGTCACCTCAATCGGCTTGTCGATGGTCGGCAGCCGAAACATGTCGACCGTCAATCGCGCCGGCACGAACTCGGGACCGGAATGGCGCTCCTCGATCGCGAAGCCGAGCAGGCCGACGATGACGCGTCCGTGCAGCGATGTCGGATCCCACGGACCGTTGGCGACTTCCGTCGCATGGAATGTGTCGCCGTCGCGGGTGAAGAAAGGCATGTCTGTCATGACGCGCGACCTTGAAGGAAGCTGCGGCGAAATCAAGGGTGGAGAGAGCGCGCGCAATAGCCACAACAACAAGTGTCATCGCCCGGCTTGACCGGGCGATCCAGTATTCCAGAGGCAGCAGTGATTGAACCGTTGGTCCGCGGCGTACTGGATGCCCCGGTCAAGCCGGGGCATGACAGCGGAGAATTAGGAAGCGGCTTGCCACTCCTGACGAACGCTCTCGTCGTGCTCGCTGGCGATCGCATTCGCCCTGAGCCGCACAAACTCATTCCGCGGCATCAACTGCCCCAGCGCCCACACGGCAGCCCCGCGCACCAGCGGGCTTGCGTCGTCGAGCAATCGCCGCGCCTCTTCCGCAAGCTTCGCGTCGCCGGAGTTGCCGATCGCGATCAGCACGTTGCGCAAAAACCGGTCGCGGCCGATGCGCTTGACCGGCGACTTCGTGAACAGCGCCCGAAACGCGGCATCGTCGAGCCGCACCAGTTCAACCAGCGGAGGCGCGCGTAACTCGTCGCGCGCGGCGAGCTTTGCTTCGCGCCCCTGTTGCGCGAACTTGTTCCAGGGACACGCGGCGAGGCAATCGTCGCAACCATAGATGCGGTTGCCGATGGCTTTGCGAAACTCGCGCGGGATCGGGCCCTTGTTCTCGATGGTCAGGTACGAGATGCAGCGCCGCGCATCGAGTCTGTAGGGAGCGGGAAACGCCGCGGTCGGGCAGATGTCGAGACAGGCTTGGCACGAGCCGCAATGATCGATCTCGGCGCTGTCGCGTGGCAGCTCCAGCGTCGTGTAGATCGCGCCGAGAAAAAGCCAAGAGCCGAACTCGCGCGAGACGAGGTTGGTGTGCTTGCCCTGCCAGCCCAGATGCGCGGCCTGTGCGAGCGGCTTCTCCATCACCGCCGCGGTGTCGACGAACACCTTCACCTCCGACGGCGCGGCCGCAACCAGCCAACGCGCCAGCGCCTTCAACCGCTTCTTGATGAGGTCGTGATAATCTTCGCCTTGCGCATAGACCGAGATCGCTGCGCGCGTGCGCTGTTGCAAGATCGCGAGCGGATCCTGGTCAGGGCCGTAATTGACGCCGAGCATGATCACCGATCGTACGTCAGCCCACAGCCCGCGCGGATCGACCCGGCGCTCCGGCTGGCTCGCGAGCCAGTCCATGTCGCCATGACCGCCCGTGGCGATGAATTCGAGGAAATGCTTTCCGGCGCTCTCGATCGTGCCGGGCTCGGTAATCCCGATGCAGTCGAAGCCGAGCGCGCGCGCCTCGCGCGCGAGTGCCGTCTTCAGTTCAGTCGGATCGGAGTTCAGAAATCGAGGTCCACATAGGTGCGCGACGCCGGCACGCCGGCCAGCCATTCGCTCAGCAGCGGACGGAACGACGGGCGGGACTTCACCCGTGCGTACCACGCCTTTGCCGCGTCGTCCTCGCTCCATGGCACGTCGCCCAGATAATCGATCGCCGAGAGATGCGCCGCGGCGGCGAGATCCGCGTAAGTGAGCCTGTCGCCGGCGAGGAAGTTACGCGTCTGCGCCAGCCAGCCGATATAGGCCAGATGATAGCGCACATTGGCTTTCGCCGCGCGCATCACGTCGGCCGAGGGCGGGCCGCCGCCGTTCTCCTCGCTCATGAAGCGTTTGTAGATGCGCTCGGTCACGAGCGGATGGGACACTTCCTCGAAGAATTTCTCGTTGAACCAGGCCATCAGCCGGCGCACCTCGACGCGCTCGGCGATGGTCACCGGCATCATCCGCTTGGGACCCAGCTCGACGCCATAGGCTTCGTCGAGATACTCCGCGATGATCGCGGCGCCCGGAATCGGGGACTGGTCGCCATCCACCAGAACCGGTGTGGTGCCGGCCGCATTGAGCAGCAGAAATGCCTCGCGCCGTTCCCAGCTGCGCTCTTCGACCAGTTTCAGGTCGAGCCCATACTCCCCCGCGATCAGGCGAATGAAACGCGAATGCGGACAGAACGGATGATGAAACAGCGTAAACATGAACCCTTTGACTATTTGATGGTGCTTAAGAATCCATCAATGTTTGTGCGGCGCCACACTAGTCTTTCGAAACCGCGAGGCAAGGGCGTGGCGTCGCATTTTGCGATTGCAGCAAGGGGGCGAATAGGCGAGAAGAGCCCCGCTTTTCCAGCCGAAATGGACCGTAAATATGTCAGATGCAATACGGGCAGTGATCCTCGGCATCATCGAGGGTGTGACCGAGTTCCTTCCCGTGTCCTCGACCGGCCACCTGCTGCTTGCGGAGCGCTTCTTCGGGCTTGGCGAGGGCGCCTTCTGGGATTCGTTTACGGTCTTGATCCAGCTCGGCGCGATCCTTGCGATCGTCGTGTTGTACTTCAGGAAATTGTGGGACGTCGCGATCGGCATGTTCACGGGCGACGTCTATGCGCGCCGCTTCGTGATCGGCGTGCTCGTGGCGTTCCTGCCCGCGGTCGTCGTCGGTCTGGTCGCCGGCAAATACATCAAGAGCATGCTGTTCAATCCGTGGGTGGTCTGCTTTTCGCTGATCGTCGGCGGCGCCATCCTGCTCTGGGTCGACCGGCTTGACCTTAAGGCGCGCGAGCATGACGCCACCAAATTTCCGCTGCTGATGTATCTCTATATCGGCATCGCGCAGTGCGTGGCGATGATCCCCGGCGTGTCGCGCTCCGGCGCCAGCATCGTCGCGGCGATGTTCCTGGGCGCCGACAAGCGCGCAGCCGCGGAGTTCTCGTTCTTCCTCGCCATTCCCACCATGATCGGTGCGTTCGCCTACGATTTCTACAAGAACCGCTCCGAGATGACGATGGACCACATGGGCATCGTCGCGATCGGCTTCGTGGTCTCGTTCATCACCGCGATCATCGTGGTGAAGAGCTTCCTGGAATACGTCACGCGCCACGGTTTCGTGGTATTCGCCTGGTGGCGCGTCATTGTCGGCACGCTCGGCCTGATCGCCCTGGCGCTCGGCCATTAACCTTTCGGAAACACGTTGAGCCCGTAGCCCGGATGGGGCGCAGCGCAATCCGGGATCGTGCCGCAAGCGACGCCGGCCCCGGATTGCGCTCCGCTCCATCCGGGCTACGCCTCCACCACACCTTCAACGCAATATAAGCTTTTGACCGGTAGGCAGTTTCCTTGGCGGGGCGCCGCGCGCACCCCTGCAATGGAGCTGAGCCATGACCCTCGTCAGCGGCTGGGGGCGCTTCCCGGTCGTCGATAGCGAACTGCTGCGGCCGCGGTCGTTCGAAGCCGTTGGCGAAGCCATGATCTCAGGCGCCGTGGCCCGCGGCAATGGCCGCGCCTATGGAGACGCCGCGATAGGCGCCAGCCGGACCGTCGCGATGACTGCATTCGACCGGGTGCGGTCGTTCGATCCGGCAACCGGCCGCATCCGCCTCGAGGCCGGCGTGCTGCTGTCGGACCTGATCGACACGTTTGGCCCACGCGGCTTCCTGCCGTTCGTCGTGCCGGGCACGCGGTTCGTGACAATCGGCGGCGCCATCGCCGCCGACGTGCATGGCAAGAACCATCATAGCGAGGGCGGCTTCGGCCGCTATGTCGACAGCATCCTGCTGCGCACCGGGCAGGGCGAGACGATCGAGGCCTCGCACGAACAGAATTCGGACGCCTTCTTCGCGACGATCGGCGGCATGGGCCTGACCGGAATCATTCTCGAAGCCACCATCCGGTTGCGGCCGGTCGAGACCGGCTGGATTCGCGAGCGCGTGATCTCCGCGTCGGATCTCGAAGCGGCCATGCGCGCGCTCGAGGCGAATGAATCCGCGACCTATTCGGTGGCCTGGATCGATTGCGTCGCGCGCGGCCACCAGCTCGGCCGCTCGCTGATCTATCTCGGGGAGCACGCAAGCGCAGACGAGCTTTCCGATGGCGGCGATCGATTTCCGGTCGGCCGCAATCCCGGCCTTGCGGTGCCGGTCGACCTGCCGTCGATCACGCTGAACCGTACCAGCATCCGCGCGTTCAACGAGCTCTACTACCGCATGGGCGCGCGGCGCGCCGGCGGCAGCCATCTGGTATCGCTCTTCCCCTATTTCTTTCCGCTCGACAGCATCGGCGCCTGGAATCGCATTTACGGCCGGCGCGGCTTCCTCCAGCATCAATGCGTGATCCCGGAGCAGGGCGCGCGCGACGTGCTCGCCGACATCCTCGACCGCGTCTCCAAGCGCGGCGATGCCTCGTTCCTGGCGGTGCTGAAGAAGCTCGGCCAGGGCGACGGCATTTTGTCGTTTCCGCTGCCCGGCTACACGCTGGCGCTGGACTTCCCGATGAAGGGCGACATCCTGAATTTCCTCGACGAGATCGACCGCCTGGTCGTCGCCGCCGGCGGGAGGCTCTATCTCGCCAAGGACGCGCGTCAGTCGCGCGCGACCTTCGAGGCCGGCTATCCCGCCCTGCAGCGCTTCAACGCGATCCGGAAAGCGCTCGATCCCGCCGGAAATATCCGATCAAAGCTTTCACAGCGTTTATTCGATGAGGTGCAGCCATGACGTCGCGCAAGACTGTTCTGGTGCTGGGTGGCTCCTCCGATATCGGCCGCGCCGCCGCGCGCGCCTTTGCCAAAGCGGGATACGATGTCGCCCTCGCCGGGCGCGACGTCGCTGCGCTCGAGCCCGACGCGGCCGATCTCCACGCGCGCTACAGCATCGAGGCGAGCGCGTGGACGTTCGACGTGCTGGACACGGCGTCGTTCGAGAGCTTCGTCAGCGCTCTCCCCGTATTGCCCGATGTCGTCGTCTCGACCGTCGGTCTCCTGGGCGTGCAGCAGAACGCCGAGAGCGATCTCGCGCACGCCACCACGATCATGCGCTCGAACTACGAGGGGCCGTCGCTGATCCTCGGCCTGTTCGCGGAAAAGTTTCTGGCGCGCGGCAATGGCACCATCGTCGGCGTGTCATCGGTTGCGGGCGATCGCGGTCGGGCGTCGAACTATGTCTACGGCTCGGCGAAAGCAGGCTTCTCGGCATTCCTGTCCGGCCTGCGTGCCCGCGCCAGCCGCGGCGGCGTGCACGTCGTCACGGTGAAGCCCGGCTTCGTTCGCACCAGGATGACGGAAGGCATGAAGCTGATCGGCCCGCTCACCGTCGAAGCGCCGGTGGTGGGCGACGCGATCCTACAGGCGGTGGAGAAGAAGAGCGATGTTGTTTACGTCGGCGGCAAATGGCGTCTCGTGATGCTGATCATCAAGACGCTGCCGGAAGGGGTGTTCAAGAAGCTGAAGTTTTGAGGCTTGAAGGAATTGCACTGGCCCCGTAGCGGCAGTGTGCTCCCTCGCCCGCTTGCGGGAGAGGGTTGGGGAGAGGGTGCTTCCGCGGAGAGACTCCCGATGAGGAGAAAGCCCTCACCCGCCGCTACGCGGCGACCTCTCCCGCAAGCGGGAGAGGTTTAGAGGGATCGCGGGGCGAGGTGAAGAAAGAAGCCTCACGCGCTCTTGCGCTGGAATTGCCCGGCCGCGCGGAAACGCCAGAGATATTGCGGGGCGATCGCTTCCAGTGAATCGGGAGCGATGCCGAGCCCTTCCAGCGTCAGGCCCGCGGCCTTGGCCGCCTCCGACACGATGTTGTCGCGCTCGAGCAGCGTGACCTGGTCCGGCGTCAGCTTCAGCGCGCCGGGCGCGAATTGCAGGAACTGGGCCTTGAGGCGGGCAAGCCCGAACGGCAGCGACACCAACGCCCGCTTGCGGTCGGCAATCGCCAAAATCGCCTCGATGATCTCGCGCATGGTCAGCACTTCCGGCCCGCCGAGCTCGTAGGTGGCGCCCGGCTTGGCCTTGCCGTCGACCGCATCCGCGATCGCGGTGGCGACGTCGCCGACATAGACCGGCTGCATCTTCGTTTCGCCGCCGATCAGCGGCAGCACCGGCGACATCCGCGCCAGCGCGGCGAAGCGGTTGGTGAACTGGTCCTCGGGCCCGAACATCACCGAGGGCCGGAAGATCGTCGCTGACGGCACCGCCGCCATCACCGCGGCCTCGCCCGCTGCCTTGGCCTTGGCATAGCGCGACGGCGATTCCGCATCGGCGCCGATCGCCGAAACATGCACCAGCTGGGCGCCGGCTGCGGCCGCCGCCTTGGCGACGGTCTCGGCGCCCTTGGCCTGGACGGCGTCAAAGCTCTGCGCGCCGCCCTCGGTGAGGATGCCGACCAGATTAATAACAACGTGCGAATCACGCACGGCCGCCTCGACCGAGGCCGGGTAGCGCAGATTGGCCTGCACGGTGTGGACCTGGCCGACCTTGCCGGACGGCTGCAGGAATCCGGCCAGTTCCGGCCGCCGCACCGCGACCCGGACCCGGTAGTCGCGCCGGCACAGCGCGCGGACGACATTGCGGCCCAAAAACCCCGATCCGCCGAAAACCGTGACGAGCGTGTCCAGATTCGATGCCATGGGGTCGATTCCTGATGGAGAGAGCGTGTTACGAGCTTGTATCGGGCCGTTTTGCGATGCGCAATCCGCGACCGCAAGCACGGTTCAAGCATGAATTGACAACCGCGTCACTGATCCGTAGTAACCGCCTCCGTGCCCCAAACGGCATGCCCAGGTGGTGGAATTGGTAGACGCGCTGGCTTCAGGTGCCAGTGGCTTAACGGCCGTGAAGGTTCGAGTCCTTTCCTGGGCACCATTTTGCAGGATTGTCCGCAAACGAGCTGCTTTCCCGATCAGCGGAAGGAGCAGGCCGGCGATCCACGCAGCGCCGTCGTGACCTGTGCCACTCAAGCCGCAGCCCGCCCCCCTCACACCACCCGCTTCCCCGCCCGCTCCGCCACCGCCTTCTGCACAAAATACATCGCGACCAGCGAGACGATGGCAGAGGCCACGACGACGTAGCCGATCCGGTCGAAATGGAGCAGCGAGCCGTCCGGGTTCTGCGCGATGATGGCGCCGGCGAGCACCGAACCGAGGCCGCCGGAGAGCTGCTGCAACGACGCGCTGACTGCGCTGAAGGAGCCGCGCTGGCTGGGGTCGGGGATCGCCGACATCAGGGCCTGCGACGGGATCATGCGTGAAAAGATGCCGACGAACATCAGCACGTTGACCAGGATCGCGGTCGCGAGCGAGACGTGGCCGAGATGGGTGTAGATCAGCACCATGATCACCGACACCACGCTGCCGAACACAAACGTCGGATATTTGCCGAACGTATCGCTCGCCCTGCCGACCAGTGGTCCCGTGATAATGCTGAACAGGCCGGAGACCAGATAGATCGTCGGCAGGTGCACGATGTCGATGCCGATATTGTTCACGGTGAAGGCGCTCGAGAACGGCATCAGCATGTAGCCGCCCGTCGCCAGCAATGTCGTGACACAGAAGGCCAGCGTGTAGCGCGGCTCGCCCACGGTCGCGATCAGATGGCGGAACGGGTTTCGGTCCTGCTTCAGCTTCAGATGCTTGTCGACCGGCTCCATCGCGAAGGCGATCACGGCGATCGCCAGGATCGAGAGGCCGACGATCGCGGCGAAGCAGACGTGCCAGTCCCAGCGGTTGGCGAGAAACAGCCCCGCCGGAATGCCGAGCACCTGGCTCGCGGCGAACGCGGTCTGGACGAATCCCATCACGCGGCCGCGCAGATGCAGCGGGAACAAATCGGTGACGATCGCAAGCACGACCGACCCGATCACGCCGCCGAACAATCCGGTCACGATCCTGCCGAGCAGCAGCACGTGGTATGTCTGCGCCGCGGCGCAGAGCAGGGTGCCGAGCGTGAAGCCGACATAGAAGAACAGCAGCAGGCGCTTGCGATCGAAGCGATCGGCAAAGCCCGCCGCCAGGATGCCCGACAATCCCGCGCTGAACGCGTAGGCCGACACCGCGACGCCGAATTGCCCGGCCGTGATGTTAAGCGCGGGCATCAGGATGGCGCCGAGCGGCGACATGATGATGAAATCGAGAATGATCGTGAACTGCGCGAATGCGAGCAGCGCGACCAGGAGCGATTGGTAGCGCGTGAAGCCGCGTTTGCGTTGTAGTTGATCGTTGATCGGCGCGGCGAGCGTCTGTTCGGTCATGGCACTCGATTCGTGGTGGGGGGCGGGGGAAGCCCGCAACACATAGGGTCGACCGGGACGATTTCCACGGCCGCATGGCCCAAGTTCCGCCCGACGATCGCGCTCGCGCGCGATTGTGGGATCCCTGCAACAGCCCGAATCTCGGCCCTGTGCGACCATCGCGCTTCTCCGAGCCGATTAAGCCCGCCTTAGCGAATGCGCCCTAGGCTCGCGGGCGTCCATTTTCCTGCTCCCCGGCCTCCCCAGCCTTTGGGCGGGTCAGGTCGCGATGGGTAGAGCGTTTTCGGATGGAGCAGCCCGTCAGGCAGTACGATCGGAGCGAGGCCGCGTCGCAGGCCGGATCGGCGCTTGCCCGCACCCTCGTGATCGATCTCGAAGGCGCGCTGCTGCGCTCGGAACTGCTGATGGAAGCGCTGTTCTCTAGCCCCGGCCGCATGCTGGCCCGCTTCGGCGCGGGCGGACGCCCGGGCATGGCGGCCCTGACCGAGATTTTGGCGCGGGCCGAGATCGACTACGCCCATCTGCCCTATGATGGCGAGGTGCTGAACCGGGCGCTGGCGGCGCGGGCGCGGGGCGAGAAGATTTTTCTGGTCGCGGAGCGCTTCGCCGGGCATGCCTCTGCGATCGCCGCACATCTCGGCTTCGACGGCGTCGTTGCGCCGGCCGATCTCGCCGCGGGTGCCAATCTGCCGTTCGATCGCGCCTCGATCGAGCGCATCGGTGAGCGCAGCCGCGGCCGCGTCAGCTTTAAGATCTGGGCGAAGGCGCTGCGGGTCTATCAATACGCCAAGAACACGCTGGTGTTCGTGCCGGCGCTCACCGCGCATCAGATGAACTTTGCGACGCTCGGCTCCGCGCTGCTGGCGGCCCTCGCGTTCTCGGCCTGTGCGTCGGGCGCGTATCTGATGAACGATCTGCTGGATCTCGCCGCCGACCGGCAGCATCCGACCAAGCGTCATCGCCCGCTTGCGGCAGGCGAGCTGCCGATCTCGTCCGCGCTCGCGGCGATCCCGGCGCTGTGGGCTTTCGCGGTCGGCGCCAGCCTCTGCATTTCCGCAGCCTTCCTCGGCGTGCTCGCCGTCTATCTCGCCACCACCATCGCCTATTCGCTGGTGCTCAAGCGCAAGATGCTGGTTGATGTCGTGACGCTCGCCGGCCTCTACTCTCTGCGCATCGGCGCCGGCGCGGTCGCCGCCGGCGTGATGCTGTCGGAATGGCTGATGATCTTCTCGCTGTTCGTGTTCACCTCGCTGGCACTGATCAAGCGCTTCAGCGAACTCGGCATGCGCGAGGGCGCCGGGCTGTCCGATCCCTCCAACCGCGACTACAGGATCACCGATCTGCACATCATCGCTGCCATGGCCGCCGCGAGCGCCATGAACGCGGTGACGGTGTTTGCGCTCTATCTGTCGTCCTCCGCGGTGACGCCGCTCTACAGCCGCCCCTGGCTGCTGTGGCTGCTCGCGCCTTTGCTGCTTTATTGGTTCGGCCGCGCGCTGATGATTGCGCATCGCCGCGAGATGCCGGACGACCCCATCATCTACGCCTTCCGCGACGGCGCCAGCCGCACCACGGTGGCCGCGATGATCTGCATCATGCTGGCAGCGATCTGACCGGAGCCGCAACCGGCGCTTGCGCGCGGCGTCCGCAGTGGATACATCGCGGGCAATCCCGATTAGCCTATGATGCCGACGCCACCGATTCGATTGAGGTTTGACACGCCATGACCGTACGCCTGCATCGCGGCGACCTGCCCGACCTCACCCGCTACAGCGGCGCCGTGGCGATCGACACCGAGACCATGGGGTTGAACCCGCACCGCGACCGGCTCTGCGTGGTGCAGCTGTCGCCCGGCGACGGCAGCGCCGACGTGGTGCAGATCCCCAAGGGCCACACCGACGCGCCGAACCTGAAGGCGCTGCTGGCCGATCCCGCTATCACCAAGATCTTCCATTTCGCCCGGTTCGACGTCGCGGTGCTGTACCAGAGCTTCGGAGTGATGACCGGGCCGATCTACTGCACCAAGATCGCCTCCCGCCTGACCCGGACTTATACCGACCGCCATGGCCTCAAGGACCTCGTGCGCGAGGTGCTCAATGTCGACCTCTCCAAGCAGCAGCAATCCAGCGATTGGGGTTCCGACAGCCTGACCGAGCCGCAGCTGGCTTACGCCGCCTCCGACGTGCTGCATCTGCATGCCTTGCGCGAGCGGCTGGATGCGATGCTGCTGCGCGAGGGCCGCACCGCGCTGGCCAAGGCCTGTTTCGACTTCCTGCCGACCCGTGCTTTGCTCGACCTCCAGGGCTGGGCCGAAGAGGACATTTTCGCGCATTCCTGAGCCTTTCGGCAGCCATCAGGTCAAGGCTGCCGCCCCGTTTCGGACACTTTCCTGACGGCGTGTCGGAGGCTGCATCTTCCGGCATTGCCGGGTACAATGGGGCACCTCGATCGGAGCCTTTGACTAAGAAGGTTCGGTGAGCGAGGCCTCGGGAGCAATTGTGAACTCGGCCCAGTTTTCAACCTATGACGCCGCACTCGCGGCGCGGTTTGCCACTGCGGCCCGCCACAGCCGCCTGGTGCGGATTCTGCGCATCGCGGTGCCGGCGACCGTGGTCGTGGCCATGGCCTCGATCGTCGCCGTCTCGACCTTCCTCAACCCGTTCAGCATGATCCCCATGAAGATCGATTCCGGAAACATGGTGGTCACAGGCACCAAGATCACGATGGAATCGCCGCACATGTCGGGCTTCAGCACGGACCAGCGGCCCTACGAGCTCTGGGCCAAAACCGCGACGCAGGACATCACCGATCCCGATCATGTCGATCTCGCGGATTTGCGCTCGAAAGTCCTGATGGAAGACCAGTCGACCGTGTTCCTCGATGCCCGCACCGGCAGGTTCGACAACAAGCAGCAGCAGCTCGAGCTGCACAAGGACGTCTTCGTGCGCACCTCGACCGGCTATGAGGCGCGGCTGAACTCGGCCTTCGTCGACATGGGCAAGGGCACGGTCTCGTCGGACGACCATGTCGACGTCAAGCTGACCAACGGCACGCTCACCGCCGACCGGCTGCGCATCACCGAAGGCGGTGACGTCATCCGCTTCGAGGGCAATGTCGTGATGCATCTGGACAAGATCAGCGTGGATGACGCGACGCCGGCGCCCGTCGAGCAGCCCGCGCCGCCGCCGAAGTCCAAGAACAAGTCTGCGAATTCAAGATGATTGCCATGGCGAAGTGTTTTCCGCGCAGCAAGGTCAAGCGGTTCGCCATCGTCAGTGCGCTGGTCGTCTGCGCTGCGCTGGTCGCAACGCATGCCGCGGTCGCGCAGAGCACGATGCAGGGCGTTCCCAATGCCATGCAGGGCTTTTCGCAGAACCGCGATCAGCCGATCCAGATCGACGCCGCAACCCTCGAGATGCGCGACAAGAAGAAGGAAGCGACCTTCTCCGGCAATGTGAAGGTCGTGCAGGGCGACACCACCATGACCTCGAAGACGCTGGTCGTGTTCTACGAATCGAGCGGCGACAAGGCCGCGACGCCGCAGCCGGCATCGGCAAAGGGCGCGAAGGCCGCGCCGATCCAGTCGGCGACGCCGGGCCCCGGCGGCGCGTCGTCGATCAAGCGGCTTGAGGCGCGCGGCAATGTCGTCGTCACCCAGAAAGACCAGGTGGTGACCGGCGAGACCGCCGTGTTCGACACCAAGACCAACCTCATCACCATGCTCGGCGGCTCCGGCGGCCAGGTGGTCCTGACCCAATGCCAGAACGTGCTGCGCGGCGATCGTCTGTTGGTCGACATGACCACCGGCGTGTCGCGGGTTGAATCCGAGAGCGGCCGAGTGCAGGGCCTGTTCATCCAGTCCCAGGGCGGCTCGAGCGGCAAATGCGGAACGCCCGCCGGCCCCGGTGGCGGCCCGGCGGTGCCCTCGCTCATTCCAGGCAAGCCCAAGTAAAACAATGGCTTAGATACTATCTTGCGGTCGCGAGGTTGAAGCCTGCCCGACAAGACTGTATCTAGCGCAACGGGCTTCGAAAGCGGGATCCGCTTATCGCGGGTGTTTCACTGGGCATGAGACATCCTTTCACTCATGCTGTGTCGGCGAATCGCTGTGATACGGCAGATCGCGGGATCCACCGTGCAGGATCGCCGTGAAGGCTTGAGACAGGCGGGGATGGTCGATTTATTCAGCATGTTCCGTCGGCGCCCCGCCAAGCGTGGCCGTCCCGGATTTGCGCGTCAGGACATCACCGAACTCACCCAAAGCGTCGGCGGCCTCCTCACCAGCCCGGTGCGGGATGCGCCCCCGATCGCCCGTGACCAGCCCACGCACGCGCCGGACCCGTACGGCGTCGAGGCCCCGCCGCGGCAGCGCCAGCCGGCGGCCCAGCCTGTCGCAGGCAGGTCCGGTGCCAAGCCCGTTGCCAGGTCCAACGGCTCAGGCGGCCCGCAGCTCCTGAAGCGGCCGGGCTTCCTGGCTGTGCATAGCGTGGAAAAGAGCTTTGGCAGCCGGCAGGTCGTGCGCGGCGTCAGCATCTATGTGCGCCGCGGCGAAGCGGTCGGCCTGCTCGGCCCGAACGGCGCCGGCAAGACCACCGTGTTCTACATGATCACCGGCCTGATCAAGCCCGATCGCGGCGCGATCGAGCTCGACGGCCATGACGTCACCAAGCTGCCGATGTATCAGCGGGCGCGGCTCGGCATCGGCTATCTGCCGCAGGAAGCCTCGATCTTCCGCGGCCTCACCGTCGAGCAGAACATCCGCGCCGTGCTCGAAGTGGTCGAGCCCTCGCGCAAGAAGCGCGAGCAGCAGCTCGATTCGCTGCTCGACGAATTCAACATCACCCGCCTGCGTAAATCACCTTCGATCGCGCTGTCGGGCGGTGAACGCCGCCGCGTCGAAATCGCGCGCGCGCTGGCGACGCGTCCTAACTACATGCTGCTCGACGAACCCTTCGCCGGCATCGATCCGATCGCCGTCGGCGACATCCAGGACCTCGTCCGTCATCTCACCAATCGCGGCATCGGCGTGCTCATCACCGACCACAATGTGCGAGAGACGCTCGGCCTCACCGATCGTGCCTATATCGTCTATGCCGGTGAGATCCTGACCGAGGGCAGCCCGGATGAGATTGTCAATGATCCGGACGTTCGCCGCCTTTACCTTGGCGAGGAATTCCGCCTCTAGCCCTTTTTTCGAGTTCGTCAAGGCGTGTACATCGGGCCTGGACTAAGATAAGCAAAAATCGGACCAACTTTTCGGGATCGGTTCTTGCTTCATGGCGCTTACGCAGAGATTAGAGTTCCGGCAATCGCAGTCGCTGGTCATGACGCCGCAGCTGATGCAGGCGATCAAGCTGCTGCAATTGTCCAACCTCGATCTCACCACCTTCGTGGAAGAGGAACTCGAGCGTAATCCGCTGCTGGAGCGGGCCAGTGACGAGGTCCCGCCCGGGGAAGCTACTGCCGAGGCCAGCCAGTTCAACGATTCCGACGGCGGCCACAACGACGAACCGGGCGGTGGTCCGGGCGAGGCTTTCGAGCCCGGCCAGGAAGAGTGGATGAGCAAGGATCTCGGCACCCGCGCCGAGATCGAGCAAACCCTCGACACCGGCCTGGACAACGTCTTCTCCGAGGAGCCGGCCGAGGCCGCCGCGCGCAACGCCCAGGATGCGGCGCCGACCACCTATACGGAATGGGGCGGCGGTGCCTCCGGCGACGAGGACTACAATCTCGAGGCCTTCGTCGCGGCCGAAATCACGCTGGGCGACCATCTGGCCGAGCAGCTCTCGGTCGCCTTCAGCGGGCCGGCGCAGCGCATGATCGGGCAGTATCTGATCGATCTCGTCGACGAGGCCGGCTATCTGCCGCCGGATCTCGGCCAGGCCGCTGAGCGGCTTGGTGCATCGCAAGCGGACGTCGAGGACGTTCTTGCCGTCCTGCAAAAATTCGATCCGCCCGGCGTTTGCGCGCGCAACTTAAGCGAATGCCTGGCGATCCAGCTCCGCGAACTCGATCGTTACGATCCGGCGATGCAGGCGCTGATCGAACATCTCGATCTCCTCGCCAAGCGCGACATCGCGGGCCTGCGCAAGGTCTGCGGCGTCGACGACGAGGACATCGCCGACATGATCGGCGAGATCCGCCGGCTCAATCCCAAGCCCGGCATCAAGTTCGGCTCGGCGCGCGTTCAGACCATGGTGCCGGACGTCTATGTCCGCCCGGGTCCGGACGGCGGCTGGCATGTCGAGCTCAACAGCGACACCTTGCCGCGCGTGCTGGTCAACCAGACCTATTATTCGCAACTGTCGAAGAAGATCGGCAAGGACGGGGACAAATCGTATTTCACCGACGCACTCCAGAACGCGACCTGGCTGGTGCGCGCGCTTGACCAGCGCGCCCGCACCATCCTGAAGGTCGCAACCGAGATCGTGCGCCAGCAGGACGGCTTCTTCACCCATGGCGTGGCGCATCTGCGGCCGCTCAATCTGAAGGCCGTCGCCGACGCCATCCAGATGCATGAATCCACGGTGTCGCGCGTCACCGCCAACAAATACATGGCGACCAATCGCGGCACGTTCGAGCTGAAATATTTCTTCACGGCGTCGATCGCCTCCGCCGACGGCGGCGAGGCGCATTCCGCCGAAGCCGTGCGCCACCACATCAAGCAATTGATCGATTCGGAAGCACCTGCCGCGATCCTGTCCGACGACACCATCGTGGAACGGTTGCGCGCTTCGGGCATTGATATTGCCCGCCGCACGGTCGCGAAGTACCGCGAAGCCATGCGTATTCCTTCTTCGGTGCAACGCCGTCGCGACAAGCAGAGCGCTCTTGGTAACGTCCTCTCCACTGCAATGTCCGATCGCTCCCGCAACACCGAGCCGGCCTGATTGCGCTGGCGCCAAATCGCGCTACTGTCATCTCCCATCGAGATCGATCCATGCGCGCGCATGATCCGGAATTTTCTGCAACCGCCTCCGAACAGATCATGCGCAGGCAAGAACCTAACCAAGCGAGGTTCACATGACTCTCCGCATTTCGGGCAAGAGCGTCAGCGTCGGCGAGGCCCTGCGCGGCCGCGTGGCGGACCGCACCGAGGAGGTGCTGCGCAAATATTTCGACGGCAATTATTCCGGCCATATCACGCTGAGCAAGGACGGCTTCGGCTTCCGCACCGATTGCTCGCTGCATCTGGATTCGGGAATCACGCTGGAGGCCGATTGCAATGCGCCGGACGCCTATGCCAGCGCCGACCAGGCGCTGCTGATGATCGAGAAGCGGCTGCGCCGCTACAAGAGCCGGCTCAAGGACCGTTCCGCCCGCAAGACCCACGCCGCCTCGGAAGCGCTCGCCGCCATGGACGCCACCAGCTACGTCCTGGAGGCGCCGTCTGAGGGCGATGACGAGGTCACCGGCTACAGCCCCGTAATCATCGCGGAGGCGACCACCTCGCTGAAACCGCTGTCGGTGAGCGAAGCCGTCATGGAACTCGACCTCAGCGGCGCCCCCTGCATGGTGTTCCAGCACGGCTCGAGCGGCCGGGTGAACATCATTTACCGCCGGGCGGACGGCAATGTCGGCTGGATCGATCCGCCGGGGGCCAAGGCGGACAGCAAGCCGGACGGTAAGGCCTGAGAGGCCCTCTGGGCGAGCTTTGGGCCGGTTCCGGCCAGCCCCTTGCGGCCTTAACAATGACCGGGGCAAAGCTTCACGCGGGAGTTGGCACCGGGATTGCGTTGGAGTAGAAGCCCCCCACATCAGCGAGGAGCTAAGTCCGCCTCCTGCTTCATCTTCTTGACGCCGGCCCGCCTCGATACTTTGTCCAGGCTGGCCAATTCGGAACCTGACGTTTTCATTCACCTCGGAAGACTTCCATGCCGATTACCGATCTGGTCGCGCCCGAGGCGATTCTCCCGGCATTGAAGGTCAACAGCAAGAAGCAGGCGCTCCAGGAACTCGCGGCCAAGGCCGCCGAGCTGACCGGACAAAACGAGCGCGCGGTGTTCGAGGTGCTGCTGCAGCGGGAGAAGCTCGGCACCACCGCGGTCGGCTACGGCGTCGCCATTCCCCACGGCAAGCTGCCCAAGCTGGAAAAGATCTTCGGCCTGTTCGCGCGGCTCGATCGCCCGATTGATTTCGAATCGATGGACGGCCAGCCGGTCGATCTCGTCTTCCTGCTGCTCGCCCCCGAAGGCGCCGGCGCCGACCACCTCAAGGCACTGGCCCGTATCGCCCGCCTGCTGCGCGACCAGGACATCGCCAAGAAGCTCCGCGCCTCGCGCGACGCCCAGGCGATCTATTCGGTGCTGGCGCTGCCGCCGGCCACCGCGGCATAACAACTCTCGCTTGTTCGAACCAGGCCGGGCCGTCTGCGACTTACGTCGCAGCGGGGCGCTCTCCGTCGGATTTTGCACGCGTCCGGATCGGTTGCGCCGCACGCGCGGATTTCAACAGCGTGCTCGCGCTGCCGCCGAACGACCAATGGGCCGTCGACACGGCGCGCGAAGGACTTGGCTTTGTGAAGTGATGCGAGAGTAGGGGCTGCAGCCCCGCACTCCGTCATTGCGAGCGCCGGTCTCTCGACCCCGTCATTGCGAGGAGCCCTTGCGACGAAGCAATCCAGAATCCCTCCGCGGAGAGAGTCTGGATTGCTTCGCTACGCTCGCAATGACGATGTGGAGCGACCTTCGCCGGCGCCGCTCGTGCGCTTCAGCAGACCGTCGGCAGCAGGCGACGGACTTCGTCGAGCAGTTCGGGAATCGCCGTCTTGTCGCCCGCGAGGTGCTTGAGCAGCGCGCTCTGGAAAAGACCGTCGAACAGCGCATAAAGCGCGGCGGGCGACGAGGCCGGCCGCCGGCCGCCGAACTCGGCATAGCGGGAGGCAATGCGCCAGATCATCGCTTCCAGGCTCTTGTCGATCTCGAGGACATCTTTGCGAAACGCCGCCTCGAACATCGCCTGCGAGCGCAAATCGTACCACAGCCGGTGCATACGGGCTTCGTTCTGCAGTGTTGCTGCGAGCTTGGCGAGGAAGCCCTCCGTCAATTCGTCGCGGCTCGTTGCTGTTGCGACGACCTCGTCATATCGCGTCACGCATTTCGCCTTGTAGTGACGGACGCAGCAGCAGATCAGGTCGAGCTTGTCGCTGAAATAATAGTGAAACACGCCGTGCGTGAACGCCGAGTTCTGCGCGATCTCGCGCAGGCTGGTGCGGGCGAAGCCAAGTTCTCCAAGCGTTTCGAGCGCGGCCTCGGCAAGCTCGATGCGTCGCGCGTTGAACTTCTCGTCGCGAAGCACCTCGGCCGCATCGGCCACGCGCCGGGCCGCCCCTGTCACCTGCCGCGCCATGTCGTCCTTTCCTCAGTCCTGCTCTTTCAAAGACTTATACCGCGTCGACCGCGGAATAGCTCCACCCCCTCACAACCACTTCCTTTGACAACTGTCAAATTCGTCCTTGACAAGTGTCAAGATTCTGGCGGAGGCTCGCGCCAACAATTTGGACAGTTGTCAAGATGTCCGGCCATGGAGGAACGCTTCGCTGGGTGCTGCCGAAAGGCCTGCGCCCATCGACCTGGTGCGCGCCTGTCGGCGCAGCACGAGTCAATCACCAGCAACGGAGGAGTGCGTCATGAGTGGGAAGAGCCTTGCAGGCAGGAAAGCCTTGGTCACCGGCGGTGCGCGAGGAATCGGCGCAGCCATAGCGCACGCATTGGGGCGAGCCGGCGCCTCGATCATGATCGCCGACATCCTGGAGGAGACCGGCCGCGCCAGCGCAGCGGCGATCGCGAAGGAAGATGTCGTGACGGGCTTCGTCCAGCTCGAGGTCACCGACGATGCGCAATGGGAGCGGGCGGTGGCCAAGACCGTCGCCACCCTCGGCGGCTACGACATCCTCATCAACAATGCCGGGATCGAGATCACGTCGCTGATATCAGAGGTCAAGGCCGAGGACGCGCGGCGGATGTGCGACGTCAATATCGTCGGCACCGTGCTCGGCATGAAGCACGCCTTCCGCGCGATGCGGCCAGGCGGCCCCGCCGGCAAGGGCGGCGCTGTGGTCAACATCGCCTCCGTCGCAGCGACGATCGCGTTCCCGAGCATCGCGGTCTATTCCGGCACGAAATCCGCGGTCGACCGCATGACGCGGGTTGGAGCTATGGAAGCCGGCAAACTCGGGTATGGCGTGCGCGTCAACTGCATCTATCCCGGCTTGATCCCGACCGACATGGGCCTGCAGCTGGCCAATGACATCGTCAAGATCGGCCTCGCGCCCGACGTCAACGCCGCGGTCGGCTCGGTGGTCGAGCAGACGCCCCTCGGCAAGCTCGCGGAGGTCGGCGACATCGCCGACGCCGCGGTGTTCCTGTGCTCGAACGAGGCGCGCTTCATCACCGGCATCGGCCTGCCGGTCGATGGCGGCATGGGCATGTGAGCTGAGAACCTGACAACCAACATTTCGGAGGAACCCAATGAGCGCGAAGAAGCCCGTCATCGTCTATGGCGCGTCCGGCTACACCGGCCGGCTGGTCTGTGAATATCTACGCGAGTACAATATCCCCTTCATTGCCGCCGGCCGCAGCGCCGAGAAGCTCAACGCCGCGATGAAGGCGAACGTGGCCGGCATCGAGACCGCCGACTACGAGGTGGTGGAAGTGCCGCACACCGTGAGCGCACTGACGGAGTTGTTCAACGGCGCTTCGGTGGTGCTCAACACGGTGGGCCCCTTCGCCAGGTTCGGCGGCGAGGTGGTGCAGGCGTGTTGGGCGTCCCGATGCCACTACACCGACACCACCGGCGAGCAGGACTGGCTGACTACGCTCGAGCAGGAGTGGGGCACGAAGTTCGCCAATGCCGGCCTGCTTTTGGCGCCGGGCATGGCACAGATGTACACCACCGGCGAGATCGCAGCCCAGCTGTGCCTGGAGACGCCAGGCCTCGATACGCTTGATATCGCCGTGTTCTGGGGCGGCAGCCCGACCATCGCCTCGACACAGACCATCCTGGTCAACGCCGCGATGGCAAAGGCCTACTATCTGGAGCAAAACAAATACGTCGAGCATCAGCCCGATGCCGGTCTCTATAACGTCGCCATCCCCGGCCAGCATGAATTGGCGCTGGCGCTGCCCTGGGGCGGCACCTCGCATCCGGTGTGGTTCAAGCGCGATCCGCGCGTGGCCAATGTGAAAGTGCTGGGCGGCGTGTTCAATCGTGGACTGATGCTGGCCGTGCCGCAGATCGTCGCCGCCGCGCTGGAGGCGACCAAGAATATGAACCCCGACGACCGCTACGTCGCGTTGGCGCAGACCGCAGCAGGTGTGATGAACACCATGCCGCCGCGCGAGAACCCGCGCGTCAACAAGTCCTTGGATTCGGTGCATGCCTCCGGCCCGTTGGGGCGCGCGCACTGCGTCATCAACGGCAACAGCAACTACAAGCAGACTGGCTTGCTGCAGGCCTATGCAGCGGCGCACCTGCTGCAGCAGCCGCCCAAGCGCGTGGGCTTCGCCTCCGGCTGCCAGGCGTTCGGCCATCACGAGTTGCTCGGCCAATTGCGCAGTTTTGGGCTCGTCAGCAAACCGATCCTGAGTGTGCACGATTAAGTAAATCGTGGGTGGCGCGGTGCACCGCGTCACCCACTGCCATTCGGGTGTTGATCATGCGATTCGTCGATTACCTGGACAAAGGCGCTTCGCTCGGCGCTGACGCGCCATGCCTGACCATGGATGGGCGCGATCTCAGTTATCGCGAGGTGCAGTTGCTGAGCTATCACGTGGCGCGCGGGCTCGTGCGATCGGGTATTGCCGCCGGCGAGAAGATTGCAATCCTTTCCGGCAACGATCCGGTCGCCTTCGCCTGTGTGTTCGGCATCTCGCGCGCCGGCGCGGTCTGGTGCCCGATCAATCAGCGCAACGAGGCGGCCGAAAACCGGATCATCCTCGACCAATTCGATTGTAGCCTGCTGCTGTTTCATTCAAGCTTTGCGCCGATGGTCGAGGCCGTACGTGCCGAACTGCCGAAGCTGCGCGCCCTCGTCTGCCTCGATGCTCAGCTCTCCTTCGCCCCCTCCTTCGACAGCTGGCTCGCTGACCTGACCGACGGCCATTATCAACGCGAGACTGTCGACGATCTCGCGATGATTCCCGGCACCGGGGGCACCACCGGCAAGCCGAAGGGGGTCATGCTGTCGGGCCGCAACATCGAGGCCATGACGGCACTGACGCTGATGGGGTATCCGTTCAAGGGCCGTCCGGTTTATCTCGCGCTCGCGCCGCTGACCCACGCGGCCGGCGTGCTATGTTTCCCGATCATGGCGCTCGGCGGTCGCATCGTCATCATGCATCACCCCGACATCGCCGAATTCCTCGATCTGATCGAGCGCTACCGCGTCACGCATACCTTCCTGCCGCCGACCGTGATCTACATGCTGCTCGATCATCCCAAGCTCGACTCCGCAAGGCTCGAATCGCTGCAATGCTTCTGGTACGGCGCGGCGCCGATCTCGGCCGCGCGGCTTGCGGAGGCGCTCCGGCGTATCGGGCCGATGGCGCAGTTGTTCGGCCAGACCGAAGCACCGATGATGATCTCGATGATGGCACCTGGCGAGCATTACAATGCCGATGGCACGATTGCGATAGAGCGCCTCACCTCAGCCGGGCGGATCAGCCCGCTGGTGCAGGCTGGCATCATGGATGGCGAGGGCAATTTGCTGCCATCAGGCGCGCGCGGCGAGATCGTGGTCCGCGGCTCGCTGCTGATGGAGGGCTACTACAAAAATCCCGAGGCCACGGCGGAGGCCTCCGCGCATGGCTGGCATCACACCGGAGACATCGGCTACATCGACGGCGACGGCTATCTCTATATCGTCGATCGCGCCAAGGACATGATCATCACCGGCGGGTTCAACGTCTACTCGATCGAGGTCGAGAACGCGCTGCGGGCGCACGAGGCGGTGCAGGACTGCGCCGTGATTGGCCTTTCGGACGAGAAATGGGGTGAGCGGATCGTCGCGGTGGTGCAGCCTCGCGCCGGCCGGAGCGTCGATACGACCGCGCTGGCGGCCTTCGTCAAGCAGCGAATCGGCAGCGTCAAGACGCCGAAACAGATCGAAGTCTGGGACGATCTGCCGCGCTCCAGGGTCGGCAAGGTGCTGAAGCCGGATATCCGTGCGCGGCTGGCGGGTCGCTCAGGCGTCTGACAAATGTTGGCCCAAGCGCCCAAAGAAAACGCGGGCCGCCTCGATCGAGGCATGCCCGCGCATTTGAATTCGTCAGTCGCGCGTCAGTGCGCGCGCTCAGTGCACGCTCACCGCTTGCAGCTCGTTGCTCCAGGCATTGGCGACTGCGGCTTCGCGGCTGTCGGTCAGCATGATCGGCGTGCCGTCGGCGGCATGGAGCGCGAACAGCTTGAGGCCCGGCGCGATTTTCGGCGCTTCCGGAAACAGGCCCGGCACATCTTCGGAGCGGATCTGCTTCACATAGGCGATATGGCCTTCGCCGAGGGTCGCCAGCGTCTCCGGGGAGACATTCTGGGCTTCGTATTCGAACGCAACGTGACCTTCACTCATGGTCTCGACTCCTTCACAGAAACTAAGCGGTCGAGTCCGCTACTCGTTCCATTATTCGTGCTCATTGATAGCGATTGTCTTAACGATCCTCTCCGGTTCCGGCCGGGCAAGATCGATCGCCAGCAATCCGTTCTTCAGATCCGCACCCAGCACCAGCATTCCCTCCGCCAGCACGAAGGTGCGCTGGAAGTGGCGCGCGGCGATGCCGCGATGAATGTATTGCCGGGTCTTGTCGTCCTGCTGCCGCCCGCGAATCACGAGCTGGTTTTCCTCAATGGTTACATCGAGTTGGTCACGGGTGAATCCGGCGACCGCCAGCGTGATGCGCAACCGCTCGGGCTGGCCCTCGGATCGGTCGCACCTCTCGATATTATAGGGAGGGTAACCGTCGGCGCCTTTGACGACGCGATCGAGCACGCGCTCAATCTCGTCGAAGCCCAGAAGGAACGGACTGGAAAGCGTGGGAACACGAGACATAGTTTACAAAGTCCTCTCGAAGCGACTTTGGTGTTTCAGGGCCCGTCAAGGCACCCCTTGGTCAGCAATATGGTCATATCCCCGTGTGGGTTCAAGGACGTAGGCCGGAGGCTGTGGATGCGCGGTTGCCCGTCTTTGCTACACAGATGCTTCCGCTTCGTCATGGCGGGACAAGCCCGGGTATGACGACTCACGAGCGATTTATGCCAATGAAAACAGACCCTCGGCTACTGTGCATGGGGTTGTTTTCGCAGGTTTTGTTGAGCGCCAGTGGAACCGGTCAGATTTCGATCCGCGTCCGCCCGTCGCCGCTGAACAGATGCAGCTTCGCCCGCACCGCGGCGACGCGGATTTTCTGACCGATCGGCGGCGCCTCGGAGCCGGGAATGCGGACGATGACCTCGCCGGGCGGCAGCTCGCCGGGATTGGCGGCGATGCGCTGCTCGTCCTGTGCGCGCGAGCCGTAGATGAAGGTCTCGGCGCCGACGCGCTCGATCGCTTCGACCGTCAGCGGCAGCGCGATGCCGCCGGCTGGCGTCTGGTCGGTGATGGCGAAATCTTCCGGGCGGATGCCGATGATGCCGGCTTCGATGTTGCCGAGCTGCGATTTGATCTCGTCCTGGCGGATCGACATCAAATTCATCGGCGGCGCGCCGATGAAGGACGCGACGAAGGTCGTTGCCGGCTTCTCGTAGATCGCCAGCGGATTGCCGACCTGCTCGACCTCTCCGCCATTCATGACGACGAGAACATCAGCCAGCGTCATCGCCTCCAGCTGGTCGTGGGTGACATAGATCGAGGTCGTGCTGAGCCGGCGCTGCAATTTGCGGATCTCGACCCGCATCGCGATGCGCAGCTTGGCGTCGAGGTTGGAGAGCGGCTCGTCAAACAAAAACACCTTCGGCTGGCGCACGATGGCGCGGCCCATGGCAACGCGCTGGCGCTGGCCGCCGGAGAGCTGGCGCGGCTTGCGCTCCAGCATCGGCGTGAGCTCGAGCACGCGCGCGGCTTCGTCGACGCGGGTCCTGACCTCGTCCTCTTTCATGCCGCGGTTGCGCAGGCCGTAGGCCATGTTGTTGAAGACGCTCATATGCGGATAGAGCGCGTAATTCTGGAACACCATCGCGATGTCGCGGTCGGCGGGCTCGATCTGGTTGACCACGCGGCCGCCGATGTCGATCTCGCCGCCGCTGACGGTCTCGAGGCCTGCGACCATGCGCAGCAGCGTGGACTTGCCGCAGCCGGACGGGCCGACCAGCACGCAGAACTGGCCGTCGGCGACATCGACGTTGACGCCCTTGATGGCCTCGAAGCCGCCGGGATAGGTCTTGCGGACGTTGCGCAGGGTGACGTTAGCCATAAAAAATCACTTCTCCGTCTCGACCAGCCCGCGCACGAACAATTTCTGCATGGCGACGACGACGAACACCGGCGGCAGCATTGCCAGCACGGCGGTCGCCATCACGACCGGCCACTCGGTCAGCGCGTCGGTCGTGGTGATCATCTTGCGGATGCCGACCTGGATCGTCTGCATGTCGTCGCGCGTGGTGATCAGCAGCGGCCAGAGATATTGATTCCAGCCGAGGATGAAGAGGATCACGAACAGCGCCGCCATGTTGGTGCGCGACAATGGCAACAGCGTATCCCAGAAGAAGCGCAAGGGGCCGGCGCCGTCGATGCGTGACGCCTCCAGCAGCTCGTCCGGGACGGTCATGAAGAACTGCCGGAACAGCAGCGTCGCGGTCGCCGACGCGATCAGCGGCAGCGCGAGCCCCGCGTAGCTGTCGAGCATGTGCAGATCGGCGACGATCTTGTAGGTCGGATAGATGCGCACCTCGACCGGCAGCATCAGCGTGATGAAGATGATCCAGAAGATCGGCATCCGGAACGGAAAGCGGAAATAGACGATCGCATAGGCCGAGATGATCGAGATCGCGATCTTGCCGACCGCGATCAACAGCGCCATCACCAGCGAGTTCAGCATCATGTTGCCGACCGGCTCGCGGGTCGAGCCGCTCGTGCCGACGAAGATGGTCTGGTAATAAACCTCGAAGAAATGGCCGCCCGGCAACAGCGACATCTGCCCGTTGGCGATCAACGCGTTGTCCTGGGTCGAGGCGACGATGGCGATATAGACGGGAAACGCGACGATCGCGATCCCGATCCAGAGAATGAAATGGGCGACGTAGCGCCGAAAGCCCTCTTGCTCGACCATCAGTAGGTCACCTTGCGCTCGACGAATCGGAACTGGATTCCGGTGAGCACGATGACCATGACCATCAGGATCACCGATTGCGCCGCCGAGCTGCCGAGATTGCCGCCGAGCAGGCCGTCGGAATAGACCTTGTAGACCAGCGTCACCGTCGACGTGCCGGGACCGCCGCGGGTCATGGTGTCGATGATGCCGAAGGTGTCGAAGAAGGCGTAGACGATGTTGACGACCAGCAGGAAGAAGATGGTCGGCGACAGCAGCGGGAAGGTGACAGTCCAGAACCGACGCATCGGGCGCGCGCCGTCGATCGCAGCGGCCTCGAACACGCTCTTCGGGATGGCTTGCAGCCCGGCGAGGAAGAACAGGAAATTATAGGAGATCTGCTTCCACGCGGCGGCCACGATGATCAGCGCAGCCGCCTGATTGCCGTCGAGCAGCGGATTCCAGTCGACGCCGGCGGCGCGCAGATATCGCGCGAGCACGCCGAGCGAAGGATGCAGCATGAAAATCCAGAGCACGCCGACGACGGGCGGCGCGACGGCATAGGGCCAGATCAGCAGCGTGCGATAGAACATCGAGCCGCGCAGCGGCTTGTCCGCCATCACCGCGAGCAGGAGCGCGAACGACAGCGAGGACACGGCGATCGCGAACGAGAAGAAGAAGGTGCGGACGATCGTCTCGAAATAGGCGGGGTCTTTGAACAGTTCGACGTAGTTGTCGAACCAGACGAAGCTCGTCGACAGACCGAAGGCGTCCTGGAGCAGGAAGGACTGGATCACGGCTTGGGCAGCCGGCCAGTAGAAAAATATCAGGACCACCGCGAGTTGCGGGGCAACCAGCGCGTAGGGCAACAGCTTTGACTGGAAAATGGCTTGCTTTTGCATGGTGTCAGCAGAGCGGCAGGCCGGGTCGCGGCCTGCCGCTCATGGGCCTCACTTCACGGCGGTCTTTTCGAACTGCCGCAGCATCACGTTGCCGCGCTCGACCGCGGAATCCAGCGCCTGCTTGGCGGTCTTCTTGCCCGCGAGCGCCTGCTCGATCTCTTCCGACCAGACGTCGCGCAGCTGCACCATGTTGCCGAGCCGCAGGCCGCGCGAATTCTCGGTCGGCTCCTTGTTGGTCAGCTCGAGCAGGGGCGTTTCGAGATAGGGCTGGTCCTTGTAGAAGCCCTCCGCCTTCGCCTTCTCATACGCCGCCTTGGTGATCGGCAGATAGCCGGAGGCCTTGTGGATGTAGACCTGGCGATCGGTGTCGGAGAGGAAGGTCAGGAATTTTGCGACGCCCTTGTATTCCTCGGCCGACTTGCCGCCCATGACCCAGAGCGAGGCACCGCCGATGATCGAGTTCTGCGGCGCGCCCTTGACGTCGGGATAGTACGGCATCGGCACGGCGTTGAAGTTGAACTTGGCCTGCGCCTTGACGTTGCCGAAGAAGGCGGACGAGGTCAGGTAAATCGCGCACTCACCCGAGGTGAAGCGGCCTTCGCCGGTGTTGGTACGGCCGGCATAGTCGTAGGTCTTGTCCTTCTGGAGCTCGACCAGTTTCTCGAGATGCTTGACCTGCAGCGGGCCGTTGAACTCCAGCACGGTGTCGAAGCCGTCGAGGCCGTTCGCCTTGCTGGCGAGCGGCACGTTGTGCCAGGCGGAGAGCTGCTCGAGATTGACCCAGGTGACCCAGGAGCCGGAGAAACCGCAAGTCGGGTGGCCGTTGTCGTGCAGCTTCTTGGCGGCCGCGAACGTTTCCGGCCAGGTCTTCGGGATCTCGACATTCGCCTTCTTCAGCTCGTCCAGGTTGACCCACATCACCGTCGATGACGAGTTGAAGGGGAAGGACAGCATTTCGCCCTTCGAGGTCGAATAATAGCCGGTGATGGCGGGCAGGTAGATCTTGGGATCGAACTTCTCGCCGGCCTCAGCCATCAGCTTGTAGACGGGCTTCACGGCGCCGGTCGCGGCCATCATGGTGGCGGTGCCGACTTCGAACACCTGCATGATATGCGGGGCGTTGCCGGCGCGGAACGCGGCGATGCCGGCATTCATCGTATCGGCGTAGTTGCCCTTGTAGGTCGGGATCACCTTGTAGTCGCTCTGCGACGCGTTGAAGTCGGTGGCGAGCTTGACGATGACATCGTTGTTCGCGCCGGTCATGGCGTGCCACCACTGGATTTCAGTCACGGCCAGCGCCGGCGAAACGCTCATGCCAACCGTCACCGCAAATGCTGCGGCTGCCCCAAAATGTCGAAGAGCCATCAAGTAAACCTCCCTTGGCCGTCAAAAAGATCGCTTGCGCTAGCAGCGCCACATGACGTTCACATGACTGTGTAAGCGGGCGAAACGAAAGCGGCAAGCGCGGCAAAAGGAAAGCCGTCAAATAGGCGAATGCCGCGCGCTGTCTCATCCATTCGCGGTGCACACACGCGCCCGCGCCGCAGTGCGGTATTGGATGTGTGAGGTCGACCATCGCACCGCGGCCTCCCTTGCCTCTCCCGCTTGCGGGAGAGGTCGCGCCGAAGGCGCGGGTGAGGGCTCTCTCCTCCCGGGGATTGTCCCGTTGCGGAGATACCCTCTCCCCAGCCCTCTCCCGCAGGCGGGAGAGGGAGCGCAGCGTCAGCGCTTGCGCTCGGGCCCGCAGACCGTGCCGGTCTCGACCATCGCGTCGATCTCGGCCCTGGAATAGCCGAACTCGCCCAGCACCTCGGCGGCGTGCTGGCTGAATTTCGGCGGCAGGCGGCGCAGGCTCGGCTTGCTGCGATCGAGCCGGATCGGCGACGCCACGCCCTTGTACCAATCCTTTTCGATGACATCGCCGCGGGCGATCGTGTGCGGATTGGTCAACGCATGGTCGATCTTCTGCACGGGGCCGGCGGGCAGGCCCGCAGCAAGCAGGCGATTGCACAGCGGCTCGGCCTCGTGCTGGCTGAACACCGCGGCAAGCTCGGCGCGCAGGGCCTCGCGATTTGCGATGCGGTCCTTGTTGCGGGCAAAGCGCGGATCGGTGCCGAGCTCGGGCTTGCCGATCTCCTTCGCGAGCTTGCGGAAGGTGCCGTCATTGCCCACGCCGATGAAGATGTCGTCGGTCCTGGTCGGGAAGATCGCATAAGGAACGAGGTTGGGATGCTCGTTGCCGGTGAGCGACGGCGGCTTGCCGTGCATGAAATAATTCGCGGTGTGCGGATGCATGATGGCAAGGCCGGTCTCGTACAGCGTCGTCTCCAGGAACTGACCCTGGCCCGAGCGCTGCCGCTCCGACAGAGCCATCAAAATGCCGATCGCCGCGTAGAGTCCCGTGGTGATGTCGACCAAGGGCACGCCGATCCGCATCGGCCCGCTCTCCGGCGAGCCGGTCGCCGCGATCATGCCGGTCATCGCCTGGATGATGGCGTCATAGCCGGGATTGCCGCCGCGCGGGCCGTCGGCGCCGAAGCCGCAGATCCGGCAATGCACGAGGCGCGGGAATTTTTCGCGCAAGTTCTCATTGCCGATGCCCCATTTCTCCAGCGTGCCCGGCTTGAAATTCTCGATCAGGACGTCGGCCGTCTCGAGCATCTTGAGCAGCACGGCGCGGCCGCCTTCGGAGGCGAGGTCGAGGCCGATCGAGCGCTTGTTGCGGTTGATGCCGACGAAATAGGCCGCGTCTTCCTCGTGGAAGGGAGGGCCCCAGTCGCGGACCTCGTCGCCCGCCGGCGGCTCGACCTTGATCACGTCGGCGCCATGGTCGGCGAGAATCTGCGTGCAGTAGGGGCCGCCGAGCACGCGCGTGAGATCGATGACGCGCAGTCCGCTCATTGCGCCCGAAGCAGCTTCAGAACTCATGCCTTCGCTTCCCCTGTGTCGATATTGACCACAGGCCTAGCGAGGTTCCGGGAAGCCAGCAATGGCTTGTTGCGTAGGGCGTTATGCGGCGCACGCGCCACAGTCCCGCGACCTGGCAAATCAGAGCTGGCAACTCGAGAATCTGGCAAATCAACGGAAATGGCCGGCCCGAGGGAGATCCCGGGCCAGCCGATCCGCATCTTCGATCAGACCACCGTCAGGCGGACGTCGACATTGCCGCGCGTCGCGTTGGAGTACGGGCAGACCTGGTGCGCCTTCTCGACCAGCGCCTCGGCTTCCGCACGGGCAAGGCCCGGTAGCGACACGGCGAGATCGATGTCGAGGCCGAATCCGCCGGCCGCGCGTGGGCCGATGCCGACGGTCGAGGTGACGGAGGCGTCAGCGGGGACCTTCGGGCCGCCCTGCGAGGCCACGAACTTCATCGCGCCGATGAAGCAGGCGGCATAGCCGGCCGCAAACAGCTGTTCGGGGTTGTTGCCGGCACCACCGCCGCCGCCGAGTTCCTTCGGCGTGGTCAGCTTGACGTCCAACGCGCCATCGAGGGTCGCGGCATGGCCGTCGCGGCCGCCGGTGGCTTTTGCACTGGTCTTGTAGAGGACATTCACCGACATTTTCGTCTCCCTGTTTTCCTGTTGGGTGCGGCTTATATGGCAGACAATTAGATTGTGCGCAATTTAAATCAGGCCGCCTCACATTTAATTGTTCGCAATTGAATGCGCGCCCGCCAGGTCCCAGAATGACAGGACGAATCTCGTGAGATCGAACATGGCCCGGAAACACTCCGCGGTGGACCCGCTGCGGCTCGACAATCAAATCTGCTTCGCGGTCTATTCCGCCGCGCATGCCTTCAACCGCGTCTACAAGCCGCTGCTCGACCGGCTCGGCCTCACCTATCCGCAATATCTGGTGATGCTGGTGCTGTGGGAGCGCGACGACGTGCCCGTGAGGGACATCGGCGAAAAGCTGTTTCTGGATTCGGGCACCCTGACGCCGCTGTTGAAGCGGCTCGAGGCCGCCCATCTGGTCAAGCGCACGCGCTCGAGCGAGGACGAGCGCCAGGTGCTGATCGCGCTGACGCCCCAGGGGCACGCGTTGAAGGAGAAAGCGCGCGCCGTGCCGCAGTCGATCCTGGCTGCATCGGATTGCTCGGTGTCGGAGCTGGTGGCGATGAAAGACGAGATCGTCGCGCTACGCGACCGGCTCAATGCGGTGATCGGAGAGTAGGGGGAGTCCGTCAGTCCGTCTTCGCCGGACACCACGCTTCGCCCTTCGGGCTGTGCGCGGCTGCGCCACGCGTAGCCCGAAGGGCGAAGCGTGGTGGAGCCAGGCGGGATCGAACCGCCGACCTCTTGCATGCCATGCAAGCGCTCTCCCAGCTGAGCTATGGCCCCTTAACCGTCCGGCGCGCCTTGGGCGACGCGTCGGATGAGACCCAGAACCACAGTTCTGGGATTATCTCAAGTCTCTTCATCACCTACGACGTCACCAATGATGTCGGTCACGTCCTCGTCGCCCTCTTCGTCGTCGGCGATGAAGGTCGAATCATCGTCGTCATCGTCCTCGATGGTCTCGTCGACCTCGATGTCGTCTTCGGATTCGGGCACGACGGCCTTGACCTTGCCGGTGTTCTCCTCGGCATCGGCCTCCTCGAGAGACACCGTCTCTTCGGCCTCGACCGGCTCCGGCGTCGTGTCGGCAGCCGGCGCATGCCGGGCTTCCGCGCGGGTCGCGCGAGCCGGCGCCACCGGGGCAATCGGCACCACTTCGCCGGTATAGGGCGAGATCACCGGATTCTTGTTGAGGTCATAGAATTTCTTGCCCGTAGTTGGGCAAATACGTTTGGTTCCGAGTTCGGACTTGGCCACGGCAGAGGAATCCTGGAATGTCTGAAAAGCGGTGTTTCACTTGGCTAGTTGGCGGCCCGCTGTCAATAGCGCATTACGGGAGAACGACATGCCGTGACGGAGCGCGGACCATGTGATACCTGCGCTGCACCCGCAAGGGGACATCCAAGGACACAATCTTGACCCATTCCGACCAACCGAGGCCGCTCAAGTCTCGCTCCAGCGGCCCCCTGACCGGGAAAGTACGGGTGCCGGGGGACAAGTCGATTTCCCACCGCGCCCTCATCCTGGGCGTGCTTGCGGTCGGCGAGACCCGGATTTCGGGCCTGCTGGAGGGCGAGGACGTCCTGAACACCGCAAAGTCCATGCAGGCGCTCGGGGCCAAGGTCGAACGCACCGGAGACTTTGCCTGGACCGTGCACGGCGTCGGCGTCGCGGGCTTCGCCCAGCCGAAGGCGCCGCTGGATTTTGGTAACTCCGGCACCGGCTGCAGACTGGTGATGGGCGCCGTCGCGGGTTGTCCGATCTCGGCGGTTTTTGACGGCGACGCCTCGCTCCGCACTCGGCCGATGCGCCGAATCCTGGATCCGCTTGAAAAGATGGGCGCCAGGATCGTTGCGGGCGGCGAGGGCGGCCGTCTGCCGCTGACCGTCCAGGGCGCGCGCGATCCGCTGCCGATCACCTACAAAACCCCGGTCGCCTCGGCCCAGATCAAATCGGCCGTGCTGCTGGCAGGTCTCGCCGCGCCGGGCAGCACGACGGTCATCGAGTCTGAGGCCAGCCGCGACCACACCGAGCTGATGCTGAAGCATTTCGGTGCCGACATCGTCTCGACGCCCGAAGGGGCGCACGGCCGCCGCATCACGCTCGTGGGTCAACCTGAATTGCACGGCGCCACCGTGATTGTTCCCGCCGATCCCTCCTCCGCGGCGTTTCCGCTCGTTGCGGCGCTGATCGTCGAAGGCTCCGATATCGTTCTGTCCGATGTCATGACCAATCCGCTGCGCACCGGGCTGTTTACGACACTCCGCGAGATGGGCGCCTCGATTGAGGAAAGCGAAGTGCGCTGCGATGCCGGCGAGCCGATGGCGCAATTGCGCGTGCGTGCCTCGAAACTGCGCGGCGTCGAGGTGCCGCCGGAGCGCGCGCCCTCGATGATCGACGAATATCTCGTGCTGGCGGTCGCGGCCTCGTTTGCCGAGGGCACGACCGTCATGCGCGGCCTGCAAGAGCTGCGCGTCAAGGAATCCGACCGCCTGGAGGCCACCGCAGCCATGCTGCGTGTCAACGGCGTGAAGGTCGAAATCTCCGGCGATGATTTGATCGTCGAAGGCCGCGGTCATGTCCCCGGCGGCGGCCTCGTCGCCACGCACATGGACCATCGCATCGCGATGTCCGCGCTGGTGATGGGTTGCGCGTCCGACCAGCCAGTGACAGTCGACGACACCGCCTTCATCGCCACCAGCTTCCCGGATTTCATTCCAATGATGCGTTCGCTTGGGGCCGAGCTTTCATGAGGCCGCGGCCATGAGTGCTGCCTTGGACCGCGACGCTTTGCTGGATGCCTTCGATTCTATCGGCCGCGCAGCGGCCGGCGCCGGAGCCAAGCTTCAGATCGCAGTCTATGGCGGCTCCGCCCTTATGCTCGCCAGCAATTTCCGCTTTGCGACCGAGGATGTCGACGTCTCGAAACTCGAACATCCGCTGCCGGATTGGCTCGGGAGCGCGACAGCAGAAATCGCTGCAAGGAATGGTTGGGATCCTAACTGGTTCAACGATCAGGTCGCCTTTCACCTCAGCCCGCTGGCTGACCATGCGGCCGACCATCTGGAATTTGGGACCTTCCCGCGCGACGGAACGACCCCGGGACTTGAAGTCTCGGTGCCCTCCGCCGCATATCTTCTGGCGTTGAAGTTGAAGGCATTTCGCGTCGCTGATCCCGTTCGCGGCGAGACTGAGCGGCTGGATATCTTGAATTTGATGAAAGTGGTTGGAATCTCGGGAGCTGAGGAAGCCATCGCGTTGCTGGGCCGGTATTTTCCAGTGAGCGCAGCGTCCCCGGAAAAGCAGCGCTTCCTGCTGAAGAACATGGATCTCGGGGGAGGAGCAGATGCGCCCGAATACCCTCGCTGAAGCCGTCGACCGCATCTGTGCCGGTGCGGCTCAGGACACTACGCTGGCTGAATTCCTCGACACGTTCGATCTGGCTGGAACGAGCCGCGCTCAATACGAGACGATCGAGGACGAGCCGGTACTGACGCGCAACGATCGGCTCGATGCCCTGGTCGGCGCGATCGCCGAATATCTGGCAAAGCAGCGCCGCCTCGGGCAGGTGCCGGCGTGGGTCTGCGATCCGGCCCGTCGCCTTGCCGAGCCGTGGTTCACCGTATCGTCTCCGTCGGATGCGATGCGCGAATATCTCACCTATGCGAGTCCCGCTGAATTTGCTTCTCGCAACATCTTTACCGAAGAGCGGCCATTGCGGCGCGCCCGCGGGCCCCACACAGCCAAGGTTTGAGTGACATGATCATCGCCATCGACGGACCCGCGGCCTCGGGCAAGGGGACGCTCGGCAAGCGCCTTGCCCATCATTACGGCTATCGTCACCTCGATACCGGCGTGATCTATCGCGCCGTGGCCTATGCCCTGATGCAGTCGGGCCACGATCTTCGGGACGAAGCGGCAGCAGTCGCGGCGGCTATGGAACTCGATCCCGAGAGGTTCGGTAACCCCGCCTTGAAGACCCAGAAGGTGGGCGAAGGCGCCTCGATTGTCTCGGCGATCCCCAGGGTCCGCGAGGCCCTGGTCAGCTTCCAGCGGCAATTCGCCGCCGATCCTCCGGGCGCCGTGCTTGACGGCCGGGACATTGGAACCGTGATCTGCCCCCATGCCGACGTGAAGATTTTCGTCGTCGCCGACCCCAAGGTCCGCGCCCGCCGCCGCACCATGGAGGCCAGAGCGCGGGGCGAGGAGGCGGACGAGGCGGCCGTGCTCGCCGACATCATCCAGCGCGACGAGCGGGACAAGAACCGGCCGATTGCGCCTTTAAAACCCGCCCCCGATGCTTACTTGCTAGAGAACTCCCAACTGGATATAGAAGGCGGCGTCCGGGCCGCCATCGACATTATCGAGGCCGTCCGAGCGGGCCGTCCGCGGGGTTAAGCCGCGGTCGTCATTGGAGGAAGCGCCCGCTCCCGCTCTTTGAGGTCGATACATCAGGTCCCTCGGTTGGGACCGGTGCGATCCAGGCTCCGGACAAAGATTTCCACGTATCGGACGTGCGGGCCTCAGCCGGCCCGCTTCCGCTGTTCCGGCGCCAAGCCGCGGCAGCGAGCGGTCGCTCGAAGGTTTTGCGGACCTTCCGACACTGCACGCGCGATATGTCCTTGAACCCAACGGCCGGCAAGACGTCCGCAACTGGAGAACAAATGGTTTCGACTTCCGCTGATACCTACAGCCCCTCGCGCGATGATTTCGCCGCGATGCTCGATGAGTCCTTCGCAGGTGGCAACCTGCAGGAGAGCTCCGTCATCAAGGGCAGGGTTGTTGCAATTGAAAAGGACATGGCCGTCATCGACGTCGGCCTGAAGACCGAGGGCCGCGTTGCGTTGCGCGAATTCTCCGGCCCCGGCCGTGACAGCGAGCTCAAGGTCGGCGACGAGGTGGAAGTATTCCTCGATCGCATCGAAAACGCCCTTGGCGAAGCCGTGCTGTCGCGCGACAAGGCGCGCCGGGAAGAGAGCTGGGGCAAGCTCGAAAAGGCGTTCCAGAACAACGAAAAGGTCACGGGCGTCATCTTCAACCAGGTCAAGGGCGGCTTCACCGTCGACCTCGACGGCGCCGTTGCCTTCTTGCCGCGCTCGCAGGTCGACATCCGTCCGATCCGCGACGTCGCGCCGCTGATGAACAACGCGCAGCCGTTCCAGATCCTCAAGATGGACCGCCGCCGCGGCAACATCGTCGTGTCCCGCCGCACGGTGCTGGAAGAGACCCGCGCCGAGCAGCGTCAGGAGCTGGTGCAGAACCTCGAAGAGGGTCAGGTCATCGACGGCGTGGTCAAGAACATCACCGATTACGGTGCGTTCGTTGATCTCGGCGGCATCGACGGCCTGCTGCACGTCACCGACATCGCGTGGCGCCGCGTCAACCACCCGACCGAGGTGCTCTCGATCGGTCAGACCGTGAAGGTCAAGATCATCAAGATCAACCACGAGACGCACCGCATCTCGCTGGGCATGAAGCAGCTGCTGGATGATCCGTGGCAGGGCATCGAAGCCAAGTACCCGCTGGGTGCGCGCTTCACCGGCCGTGTCACCAACATCACCGACTACGGCGCGTTCGTCGAGCTCGAGCCGGGCATCGAAGGCTTGATCCACGTCTCCGAAATGTCGTGGACCAAGAAGAACATGCACCCCGGCAAGATCGTGTCGACCTCGCAGGAAGTCGAAGTGCAGGTGCTGGAAGTCGATTCCGTCAAGCGCCGCATCTCGCTCGGCCTCAAGCAGACCATGCGCAATCCCTGGGAGGTCTTCGTCGAAGGTCATCCGACCGGTTCGACGGTCGAGGGCGAGGTCAAGAATAAGACCGAGTTCGGCCTGTTCCTGGGTCTCGAGGGCGACGTCGACGGCATGGTCCATCTCTCCGACCTCGACTGGAAGCTTCCGGGCGAGCAGGTGATCGACAACTACAAGAAGGGCGACGTGGTGAAAGCCGTGGTGCTCGATGTGGACGTCGAGAAGGAGCGTATCTCGCTCGGCATCAAGCAGCTCGAAGGAGACCCCTTCGCCGAGCCGGGCGATGTCAAGAAGGGCGCTGTCGTGACCTGCGAAGTGCTCGAAGTGAAGGAAAGCGGCATCGAGGTGAAGATCACCGGTACCGACTTCTCGACCTTCATCAAGCGCTCGGAGCTCGCCCGTGACCGCAACGACCAGCGCGCCGAACGCTTCGCCGTCGGCGAGAAGGTCGATGCAAGGGTGATCCAGTTCGACAAGAAGGCCCGCAAGGTCCAGGTGTCGATCAAGGCGCTCGAAGTCGCCGAAGAGAAGGAAGCCATCGCGCAGTACGGCTCCTCCGATTCGGGAGCGACGCTCGGCGACATCCTCGGCACCGCGCTCAAGAACCGCGACAAGTAAGCGAAACGCCTGTTTCGCAACCATCAAAGCCCCGGCGCGAGCCGGGGCTTTTTTGTTGTGCCTGTAGCCCGGATGGAGCGCAGCGCAATCCGGGAGAGGCGAGAACCCCGGATTGCGCTGCGCTCCATCCGGGTTACGCGGCAGAGCCTTGTTTTCTTCAAATTGCGCCGCAATTGATGTATCCAGATAAGCCAATGGTCACGCTGTGACGGCACAACGCGGTTGGCTTCCCACCTGGAGATATTCCGATGTCGCTCGATTCGGACATCATCGTCGATCGCCGCAGGATCCGCCGCAAGCTGACCTTCTGGCGCGTCGTGGCCGCGGTGATCGCGATCGCGGCGATCGCGGCTTTTGCGCTGATCGCGACGCCCGGCGCGCGCGGCAGCTTCGCCTCCGCCGGCTCGATCGCGCGCGTGGAGATCGACGGCCTGATCCGCAGCGATTCCGACCGCACGCGGGCACTGGAGCGGCTCGCGAACTCGCAGGCCGCGGCCGTCATCGTCCACGTCAACTCGCCGGGCGGCACCACCGCGGGCTCCGAACAGCTCTATGACTCGCTGACGCGGCTGAAGGCGAAGAAGCCGGTCGTCGTCGTGGTCGAGGGGCTTGCCGCGTCGGGCGGCTACATCACCGCGATTGCGAGCGACCACATCATCGCCCAGCAGAGCTCACTGGTCGGGTCGATCGGCGTGCTGTTCCAGTACCCCAACGTCGCCGAGCTGCTCAAGACCATCGGCGTCAAGGTCGAGGAAGTGAAGTCCTCGCCACTGAAGGCCGCGCCCAACGGTTTTGAGCCGACCAGCCCTGAAGCCCGTGCCGCGCTCGACGCGCTGGTGAAGGATTCCTATGCCTGGTTCAAGGATCTAGTGAAGCAACGCCGTGGCATGGATGACACGCAGCTCGAAAAAGTTGCCGACGGCCGCGTCTTCACCGGGCGCCAGGCGATCGACCTCAAGCTGATCGACCAGCTCGGTGACGAGAAGACGGCCGTGACCTGGCTCGAGGAGCAGAAGGGCGTTAAGAAAGGCCTCACCGTGCGCGATTACAAGCTGGAGCCCCGGTTCAGCGACCTGACGTTCCTCAAGACGGCCGCCTCGGTGACGCTGGAAGCGCTTGGTTTAGGCTCGATTGCGCACCAGATCGAAAAAGCCGGCGTCGTGCAGGCGGTCGATCGCTTCGGCATGGATGGAATGCTGGCCCTGTGGCAGCCGGCTGCGTCAAATTGACCGAACTCAATGGAACCGAGCGAGCTTGCGACGGCTTTCCCGTTTAACGGGTGGTGCGTCAGCCTGCTTTTTCGGCATTTGTCACGCATTTTCACGACGCTCAACCTTCATTTAGCGTCTTGACAGATCAAGGCATTTTCACGGAAATGGTCATCCGCACGCTTCCGGGTCCTATCTCTCGATGATCAAATCCGAACTTGTTCAGCGTATCGCCGAGCACAACCCGCATCTTTACCAGCGGGATGTCGAGAACATTGTGAATGCGATTCTCGAGGAGATCGTTGCGGCACTCGCGCGCGGAGACCGCGTCGAGCTGCGCGGCTTCGGAGCTTTCTCGGTGAAGCACCGCCCCGCACGCGCCGGTCGCAATCCACGCACCGGCGCCCATGTTCCTGTCGACCAGAAGAGCGTTCCGTTCTTCAAGACCGGCAAGGAAATGCGTGAGCGGCTCAATCGCGACCATCCGGATCCGGGCGCCCCGGACTGAGATCGACATCAGGATTCCTGCGGCCGCCAGCGATGCGGCCGGCAGCTTGATTCAAGGCGAGCGAAGCGAGATGCGAAAGTTCCTGACCGCGCTGATCGTGATTCCGCTGGGTCTGCTTCTGGTGATCTTCGCCGTGGCCAACCGGCATTTCGTCACGGTCTCGTTCGATCCTTTCATGTCGAACGATCCTGCACTCTCGGTCGCGTTGCCGCTGTTCCTGCTGCTGATCCTGGTGGCGGCTGTTGGCGTCATCGCCGGCGGTTGGGCCGTTTGGTTCGGCCAGCGACATTGGCGGCGCGCGGCCCGCCGGCACGAGGCGGATGCACGGGCTGCACGGGGCGAACTGGCCGGTCTGCGAGCCTCAACGGCCCCGGCCCGGCCGGATCAGCAGCGCCTTCCAGCCCCCTCCGGGGTGGGCCTTTACGGGCCCGTCGGGCGAGACAAGCAGCGCGCGACGTTGTAGAAGCGGCCGCAACCGAAAGCCCGGTTTTCCGGCCGCGAGCCCGTGGCCTTCACCTGCTTTGAGCCCATATTCCCGAGATCATGTCCCTGCTTGTCAAAATCTGCGGCCTGTCCACGCGCGAGACGCTCAAGGTAGCGCTCGACGCGGGCGCCGACATGGTGGGATTCGTGTTCTTTCCGCCGTCGCCGCGGCATCTGACGCTCGAGGCCGGGCGCGATCTCGGCCGGCAGGTGGAGCGGCGCGCGCTCAAGGTGGCGCTCACGGTCGATGCCGATGACGCAACGCTCGACAACATCATGGACGCGCTGTCGCCCGACATGTTTCAGCTCCACGGCCACGAGAGCGTCGCGCGCGTGCGTGACATCAAGCAGAGGTTCGGCCGCCCCGCGATGAAGGTCGTCTCGGTCGCAGCCACCGCCGATCTCGCCGTGCTGCCCGGCTACGCCGCGGTCGCCGACCGCATCCTGTTCGACGCCCGCGCGCCAAAAGACGCGACCCGGCCGGGCGGGCTGGGCGCGCCGTTCGATTGGCGCCTGCTCGAGAACCTCGAGCTGAACTTGCCGTATATGGTCTCGGGCGGCCTGCATGCAGGCAACGTCGCCGAAGCCGTTCGCCTCACCGGCGCCGGCGGCGTCGACGTGTCCTCCGGTGTCGAGAGCGCCCCCGGCGTGAAGGATCCGGAGATGATCAAGTCCTTCATTCGCGCGAGCCGCGCCACGCAAGAGTTGAGCGTCCGATGAACATCGCCAAACCAAATTCCTATCGCAGCGGGCCCGACGAGCGCGGCCATTTCGGCATCTTCGGCGGCCGTTTCGTCGCCGAAACTTTGATGCCGCTGATCCTCGATCTGGAGAAGGCCTACACCGAGGCCAAGGCCGATCCGGCCTTCCAAGCCGAGATGAACGGCTATCTCAAGAACTATGTCGGCCGGCCCTCGCCGCTCTATTTCGCCGAGCGCCTGACCGAGCATCTCGGCGGCGCCAAGATCTACCTCAAGCGCGAAGAGCTCAACCACACCGGTTCGCACAAGGTGAACAACGTGCTCGGCCAGATCATGCTGGCGCGGCGCATGGGCAAGAAGCGCATCATTGCCGAGACCGGCGCCGGACAGCACGGCGTTGCCACCGCGACGCTGTGCGCGCGCTTCGGTCTCGAATGCGTGGTCTATATGGGCGCCGTCGACGTCGAGCGGCAGCAGCCCAATGTCATCCGGATGGAGATGCTGGGCGCAAAAGTGAATCCGGTGCAGTCGGGCACGCGCACGCTGAAAGACGCGATGAACGAGGCGCTGCGCGATTGGGTCACCAACGTGCACGACACGTTCTATTGCATCGGCACCGTGGCGGGTCCACATCCTTATCCGACGCTGGTGCGTGATTTCCAGTCGATCATCGGCAACGAGACCAAAGCGCAGATGCAGGAGGTCGAAGGCCGCCTGCCGGATTCGCTGGTCGCCTGCATCGGCGGCGGCTCCAATGCGATGGGCCTGTTTCACCCCTTCCTCGACGATTCCACCGTCGAGATTTTCGGCGTCGAAGCCGCCGGTCACGGGCTGACGCAACTGCACGCGGCCTCGATCGCGGGCGGCCGCCCCGGCGTGCTGCACGGCAACCGCACCTATTTGCTGATGGACGCGGACGGGCAGATCCAGGACGCGCATTCGATCTCGGCCGGCCTCGACTATCCCGGCATCGGGCCCGAGCATTCCTGGCTGCACGAGATCGGCCGCGTCAACTATCTCTCCGCGACCGATGACGAGGCGCTCGCCGCGTTCCAGCTGCTGTCGAAGCTTGAAGGCATCATCCCGGCGCTCGAGCCCGCGCACGCCATCGCCAAGGTGATGGAGCTCGCGCCGAAGCGGCCGCAGGACCATCTGATGGTCGTCAATCTCTCCGGCCGCGGCGACAAGGACGTCCCCCAGGTCGGCGACATCCTGAGGGGCAAGACCAAGTGACCACGCGTATCGACACCCGTTTTGCCGAGCTGAAGACAGCGGGCCGCTCGGCTTTCGTCACCTTCCTGATGGCGGGCGATCCCGATCCGGCGACGTCGCTCGATATCATCAAGGCGCTGCCGAAGGCGGGCGCCGATTTGATCGAGATCGGAATGCCTTTCACCGATCCGATGGCCGACGGTCCGTCGATCCAGGCCGCGGGCCTGCGCGCGCTCAAGGCCGGCATGACGCTGAAGAAGACACTCGATCTCGTGCGCGGCTTTCGTAAGGACGACAACGCGACGCCGATCGTGCTGATGGGCTACTACAATCCGATCTACATCTATGGCGTCGACAAGTTTCTCGTCGACGCCAAGAGCGCCGGCATCGATGGTCTCATCATCGTCGACCTGCCGCCTGAGGAAGACGACGAGCTCTGCCTGCCCGCGATGAAGGCCGGCCTCAACTTCATTCGGCTGGCAACGCCGACCACCGACGACAAGCGTCTGCCGGCCGTGCTCGCGAACACCTCGGGCTTCGTCTACTACGTCTCGATCACCGGCATCACCGGTGCTGCGTCCGCGGACTCCGCGGCTGTCAGCGAGGCGGTTGCTCGCATCAAGCGGCACACAACACTGCCGGTCTGCGTCGGCTTCGGCATCCGCACGCCGGAGACCGCCCGCGCCATCGCCTCGCACGCCAATGGTGCGGTGGTCGGCACCGCGCTGGTCGATGCCCTCAAGAACAGCCTCGATGCGGAAGGCCGGGCGACCGCCAAAACCGTCAACGCCGTCGCCGAATTGACGGCGTCCCTGGCCGAGGGCGTCAAGGGCGCGCGAGCCGCGGCGGGATAGGCCATAATTCCGCTTTGAGGGCGGGCGAAAGGGCGGCTTGCCGGGGCAAGGTCCGGCGGCCATATATCCTTCAGGCGGTCCCCGAGCGGGATTCGCACATCGGAGCAAACCATGAACTGGCTTACCAATGTGGTCCGGCCGAAGATCCGCAACATGCTGCGGCGGGAGACGCCGGAGAATCTGTGGATCAAGTGCCCGGATTCCGGGCAGCTGGTGTTCTACAAGGACGTCGAGGCCAACCAGTTCGTCATTCCCGGCTCGAACTACCACATGCGCATGGGCGCGGTGGCGCGGCTGAAGTCAGTCTTCGACAACGAGACCTGGTTCGACGTCGCGCTGCCCGATGTCACGCCCGACCCACTCAAGTTCCGCGATGAGAAGAAATACGTCGATCGTATCAAGGATGCGCGCGCGCGGACCAACCTGAACGACGCCGTCAAGGTCGGTTACGGCAAGCTCGAAGGTGCCGCCGTCGTCATCGCCGTACAGGATTTCGATTTCATGGGCGGTTCGCTCGGCATGGCCGCCGGCGAAGCCCTGGTGCGCGGGCTCGAGCTCGCCGTCGAAAAGAAGTCGCCTTTCATCGTGTTCGCAGCGTCCGGCGGCGCACGCATGCAGGAAGGCATCCTGTCGCTGATGCAGATGCCGCGCACCACCGTCGCCGTGCAGATGCTGCGCGAGGCAAAGCAGCCCTACATCGTCGTGCTGACCAACCCGACCACCGGCGGCGTCACGGCGTCCTATGCGATGCTCGGTGACATCCAGATCGCCGAGCCCGGCGCGCTGATCGGCTTTGCCGGTGCGCGCGTGATCGAACAGACCATCCGCGAAAAATTGCCGGAGGGTTTCCAGCGCGCCGAGTACCTGAAGGATCACGGCATGGTCGACATGGTCGTGCATCGCCATGATTTGCGGCCGACTCTGGCGCGGCTCTGCCGTCTGCTGACCAAGGCGCCGGCGCCGGAGAGCGCGGCGAAATCGGCGCAGCCGGTGACGAACCCGGCACAGATCGCCGTGCCGGCGGAAGTGGCGCCGGCCGCGCCGCACGCGTGAACGGCTCCGCTGACAATGCAAAGTCGTCGCTCGACGCATTGATCGGGCGGCTATCGGCCCTGCATCAGAAGCGCATCGATCTCGGGCTCGAGCGGATGCACCGCCTGCTCGAACGGCTCGGGCATCCCGAACGCAAGCTGCCGCCGGTGATTCACATCGCCGGCACCAATGGCAAAGGCTCGACGCTCGCCTATTTGCGCGCGACGCTGGAGGCCGCCGGCTTGCGCGTCCACGCTTACACCTCGCCCTATCTGGTCCGCATCAACGAATGTTTTCGGCTCGGCCGCGCCGGTGGCGGGGTGCTCGTCGGCGACGACGAATTGCACGCGGCGCTGGAACAGGTCGAGCGCGTCAATGCCGGCGAACCCGCGACATTGTTCGAGCTCAAGACCGCGGCTGCGTTCCATCTGTTTGCACAGAACCCCGCAGACGCGGTGCTGCTCGAAGTCGGGCTCGGCGGCCGGCTCGATTCGACCAATGTGGTCGATACCCCGGCGGCCTGCGTGATCACGCCGGTCAGCATGGATCACATGGATTTCCTTGGGCCCACGCTGACGTCGATTGCCGGCGAGAAGGCTGCGATCATCAAGCGCGGCGTGCCCGTGATCTCGGCCGAGCAGGCGCCGGAGGCGATGGCGGTGATCGAGGCGGAGGCCAAGCGCATGCGGGCGCCGCTGTTTGCGGCGGGCGAAAGCTGGCACGTCAATGTCGAGCGCGGGCGTCTGGTCTATTCCGACGATCGCGGCCTGATGGATCTCACAGCGCCTCGGCTGTTCGGCCGCCACCAGTTCGACAATGCGGGCCTGGCAATCGCGACGCTGCGCGCGATCAGCGCCTTCAAGGTCAGTCAAGCAGCGTTCGAGGCCGGCATCGTCGGCGCGGAATGGCCGGCGCGGATGCAGCGCATCACCGCAGGCGAGCTGCTTGGATGGGGACCGCAGGGGTCGGAGATCTGGCTCGATGGCGGCCACAATGCCGAAGGCGGCCGCGTCGCCGCGGCTGCGCTCGGCGACCTAGAAGAGCGCGTGTCGCGGCCGCTGGTGGTGATCGCGGGCATGATGGCCAACAAGGACGCGCGGGCGTTTCTCGCCAATTTCGCCGGCCTCACCCGTCACATCATTGCGGTGCCGATCCCCGACACGGAGAATGCGATGCCGGTCGATCGCCTCGCAGATGCCGCGCGCGGCCTCGGCATGCGCGTCGAGACCGCGCCCGGGATCGAGGCCGCGCTGCGTGCATTGGCCAAGTTCGCCTATGAGGTGCCGCCGCGGATCCTGATCACCGGCTCTCTGTATTTGGCCGGCCATGTGCTCGCCATCAACGGCACGCCTCCTGCGTAAGCCTTTCGTGTCCCGGACAAGCGCAGCGAAGCGGAGCGCAGATCCGGGACCCAGTAAGTCGCATAGGCCCCGGCTCTGCAGCGCACCGCTGAAGAAGCGCTGCGCTGCGTCCGGGGCACGAGACAGGAAATGACAATGCGTTTTGCCGCGATTGCCGACATCCACGGAAACTACCTCGCGCTGGAGGCGGTGCTCGCCGACATCCACGCACACGGCATTGCCGACATCGTCGATCTCGGCGACATGCTGAGCGGACCGCTCGACGCACGGCGGACCATCGAGATCCTGATGCAGCTCGAGGCCGTGCACGTGCTGGGCAATCACGACCGCTATCTGCTCGACCGTTCCCCGGAGAAGATGGGGTCGTGGGACCGTCCTGCGCATGCGCAGCTCGATGCCGCGCATCTCGACTGGCTGCGCGCCCAGCCGGCGACGCGCGTGTTTCGCGACCAGGTCTTGCTTTGCCACGCGACGCCGGACAATGACGAGGTCTACTGGCTCGACACGGTGCACCCCGACGGCACGGTCGCGATGTCGCCGCTGGATCGTATCGAGCAGCTCGCACAAGGCGTCACGCAGTCCCTCATCCTCTGCGCCCACACCCATCTCGCCCGCAGCGTGCGATTGCGCGGCGGCCGTCTGATCGTCAATCCCGGCAGCGTCGGCAGCCCCGGCTATCGCGACAAGCATCCGTTTCCGCATGTCGTCGAAGCCGGCACGCCGCACGCGCGCTATGCGATCCTGGAGCTGGCCCGCGAAGGCTGGTGCGTGACGTTCCGCCAGGTGCCCTACGATCATGAGGCGATGGCAGAGCTGGCGCGTAAAAACGGCCAGCCCATGCTCGCGGCGGCATTGGCCACGGGCTGGATTGGGTAAGCTTTTTTGCTGCAAGCCGTACGCACCCTGCCGATTGACACCTATGACAGGCGCGCATGTAGAATGCGCGTCAGGCATGGGGGTCATCGCAGTGAACCACGAAGAGACCTGGCGCGCAGAATACGGGATCGAAACATCGGCGAACCCGAACGTCGTCTGGAGCATCTTCCAGGATGTGCGTGGATGGAAGACCTGGAACACAGGCATCGAGCACATCGAGATCGACGGGCCGTTCGCGCCCGGAACGTGGTTCACGATGAAGCCGCCCGGACAGGAGACGCTTCGATCACGACTGATCGAAGTTCGCGAGAACCAATGTTTCGTGGACGAGACCAGTGTCGGACCGCTTACCATCACGGTCGCGCATCGCATCGAATCGCTTGGTGTCGGGCGCACCCGCATCGTTTATGCGGCCCAAGCGAACGGGCCCGGCGCTGCCGAGATCGGCCCCGCCGTTGCGTCCGATTTTCCGGAGGTCCTTGCAGCCCTCGCCAAGCTTGCTGAAACAAGGTCGGCATGACGGCACGGGCGCCGTGGTTTGTCCGAGCGTGCGGCAGCCCTGCGGTGGTCTTCCGGGCAACGTCCGCCAGTTCGATCCGGCCTACAGCTGCTGCAGCATCTTCATGGGATCGGCGACCTTCTGCTTCAGCTGCTCGAAGGTGCACTGGCGCGGCGCCTTGTCGGGACGCCAGCGCAGGATCGAAGTGCCATGGCGAAAGCGCTCGCCGCTGAAATGGTCGTAGCAGACTTCGATGACGAGCTTCGGCTTGAGGGGGCACCACTTCGCCGAGCGTTCGGTCGACCATCGGCTCGGGCCGCCCGGTGCGTTGCCGGTGAAGCCGGGTTCGCCGATCAGCGCCTCGAGCCGCTCGGTCAGGTCAGGCTTCTCGTCCGCCTTGATCGCCGAGGTGAAGCCGACATGGTGCAGCAAGCCCTTGTCGTCGTAGAGGCCGAGCAGCAGCGAGCCGACCACCTTGCGACCGGCGATCTTGTTGGTCGCATAGCGAAAGCCGCCGATCACGCAATCGGCGCTGCGGAATTTCTTGATCTTCTGCATGCCGTCGCGCGTGCCCGCCTGATAGGGCAGGTCGATGCGCTTGGCGATCACGCCGTCCGAACCACCGCCTGATTGCGCCAGCCATTTCGTCGCAATGGCGTAGCTCGCAGCGGACGGTGAGAGACGGAAGATGCTGCCCTTCAGATTGGCTTTCGCAAACGCTTCCAAGGCCGGCCGTCGCTCGCTGAGCGGCTTCTCGGCGAGCTTTTTCTCCTTCACGGTCGCGAGCAGGTCGAAAACGAGATAGAGCGCCGGCGTTTCCTGGGACAGCTTCTTCACACGGCTTGCGGCGGGATGAATCCGCTGCAACAGCGCGTCGAAGGAGAAGCCCTTGCCCTGCGGCACGACAATCTCGCCGTCGAGCGCGAAGCGATCGGCTTTCAGCTTCAGGGCCGCAGCAACGATTTCAGGAAAATAGCGCGCGAGATCCTCGCCGGACTTGGAGCGCAGATCGACCCGGTCGCCATCGCGCGACAGCAGACAGCGAAAGCCATCCCATTTTGGTTCGTACTGCCATTCGGCGCCGCGCGGGATCGCATCGACCGAGCGCGCCTCCATCGCAACGAGCGAGCCGGATTTACGCGGGCGCTTTCGGGGAGGGGCGGGCAAGGACAGGGCTCATGATACGCAGGACATGCCCCTTCAACGCAAACGGCCGGCATTTCGCCGGCCGTGTCGAAAATAATTGTGTCGGCGGAGCCGATCAGACGGCGGAGGTGATCCACTGCTGCAGCTTCGCCTTCGGCGCCGCGCCGACCTGGCGGGAAGCCATCTCGCCGCCCTTGAAGATCATCAGGGTCGGAATCGACATCACGCCGTATTTCGACGCGGTCTTCGGGCTCTCGTCGACGTTGAGCTTGACGATCTTGACCTTGTCGCCCATCGCGCCGGCGATCTCGTCCAGCGCGGGTGCGATCATGCGGCAGGGGCCGCACCATTCGGCCCAGAAATCCACGACCACCGGGCCGTTCGCCTTGAGCACTTCGGCTTCGAAATCAGTGTCGGAAACCTTACCAACGGCCATGGAGATACCTCGTACCTGAGAGAAAGGCGCGACGGGAATCGCGCCAAGATCATGGCGTCAACCTATGAACGGCTCCTTGCCGGGTCAAGGACGCTCACATCGAGATGAAGGGATGCCAGCGCCGCGTCCAGCGCGGGCGCGGAAATCTCCATATATTCAAGGGCCTCGGTCCAGAGCAGGACGGCGCGCACCGGCTTCTGGGGATAGAGCCGGGCCAGCACCGCCCGGTACAACGCAAGCTGCCGGACATACGCCGCGGGCGCCTCGGCGGCGGTCTTGGGCGGGCTCTGGTTGGTCTTGAAATCGACGATCAGGACCTCGTCCGACGTCACCACCAGACGGTCGATCTGGCCCGACACCAGCGCCGGCGGCCGGCCCGGCCGCTCCAGCCGGCCGACAATGGCGACCTCCGCCCGGCTGCCGGCGGCAAAGACGGCTGCGAATCGCGGCTCGGCGATCAGCGCGAGCACCTTGTCGGCGAGCGCGGCGCGGTCAGCCTCGGTCCAGTCGGCGGCGTTGCGCGCCATGAAGCCGAGCGCGGCCTCGCGCCGGCGCTCGCTGGCGATGTCGGGCAGGGATTGCAGCAGCCGGTGCACCAGCGTGCCGCGTTGCAGCGCCAGCGCGCGCGACTGGACTGATTCGCCGCTCCGGACCGCGCGGCCTTCCTCGGCCGACTGCCCGGACGGGCGCACCGCATCATCCTCGAGGCTCTCGCGTGGCCCCGGCGTCCGCAGCCAGTCCGGCAGCGCGACCCTCCGGTCCACCGACGCCGCCGGCGTTCCCTGGGCTGCGACATCCTCCGGCCGGGCGAATCGCGTCACCTTGCCAAGCGGGGTCTCGATCGTCTGCTTGTCGAGGCCGGAGCCGGCGAGCCCGGTGTCGATCAGGTCGTACCAGCTGAGCTTGCGCACCGCCTTCCGGTTGCCCGGCAGGCAGCCACCGACGATCAAACGGTCGGCCGCGCGCGTCATTGCGACGTAGAGCAGACGACGGTACTCGTCCTCGGTCTCCTCGAGCATCGCGTTGCGGGCCTCGGCGACCGGCTTCGGATCGTCGGCCTTGCGGCCGGCCCAGACCACGACCTCGCCGCCATTGCCGCGCGGCACCTGGATCAGCTGCAGCCGCTGGCTATCGGAGGGCGAAGAGGTGGTATCGACCATGAACACGACCGAGGCCTCCAGGCCCTTGGCGCCGTGCACGGTCATCACCCGCACCTCGTCGCGCGAGATCTCCATGTCGCGCTTCACCTCGGTGTCGGCCGCGCGCAGCCAGGCCATGAAACCTTGCAGCGAGGCCGGCGCCTTGCGCTCGTAGTTCACTGCAAGCTCCAAAAATTCGTCGAGCGCGTCATTGGCCTCGTGGCCGAGCCGGCGCAGGATGCGCGCACGGCCCCCGTCGCCGCCCAGCAGCCAGGCATAGAATGCGAACGGGGTCTCCTCGCGCGCACGCGCCTCGCAGGCTTCGAGCCGGCGCAGTGCGGCCGCGAACTTTTCGTTGCCCCTCGCCTGTTCGCCGAGCGCGCGGCGCAGCGATCCCTTGCGGTCCCAGGCAAGCTGGAACAGGTCATCCTCGTCGAGCCCGAACAGCGGGCTTTTCAGCGCGACCGCGAGCGCAAGGTCATCCTGCGGCAGCAGCAGCGCATCCGCGAGGTTCATCAGATCGATGATCGCGATATGCTCCGTGAGCTTGAGCCGGTCGGCGCCGGCGACAGGAATGTTGGCATGTTTCAAGGCCTGGATCACGGCATCGAACGCATTGCCGCGGCGGCGCACCAGGATCAGCATGTCGCCATAGCGCAGCGGCCGGCGTTTGCCTTCATGGCCGGTCAGCGTGCCGCTCTCGACCAGCCGCTTGATCTCGGCCTGGATGCGGCGGGAGAGTTTGACTTCCGGACTGGTGACGGCGACGCCGTCGAACGGCGCCCGCCAGCCCTCGATGTCCTGGCGATCGTCGGCTTCCGCAAGGTCCCACAACTCGATCACGCTTGGACCTGCGTCGCTGAGCGCATTGTGCAGGGGATGGCCGATGTCGACCGAATGGATGCTCTTGTAGATCGCGGGCTCGCGGAACACGTGGTCGACCGAGTGCAGGATCGCCGCGCCCGAACGGAACGAATAGGTGAAGGCGACAGGATCGAATTTCAGCCCGGCCGCGGTGAACTTGCGGTGCAGCTCGCGCCGCCGCGCATCGAACTCCCGGGGCTGAGCGCCCTGAAACGAGAAGATCGACTGCTTCTCGTCGCCGACGGCGAAGACGGTTCGGTTGAGGCCTTCGCGGGCGCCTGCGCCGGCCGTGAATTCCGAGATGATGTGCGCGACGATGTCCCATTGCCGCGGGCTGGTGTCCTGCGCCTCGTCGATCAGGACATGGTCGACGCCACGATCGAGCTTGTAGTGCACCCAGCCCGAGGCGACGCGGTCGAGCATCGCCAGTGTCTTGTCGATCAGGTCGTCGTAATCGAGCAGCCCGCGCTCCTGCTTCTCGCGCCGGTAGTTCGCGGCGGCGGCGGTGGCGATGTGCAGGAGGGCGGCGGTCCGGTCGCGCACGATCACGGCGCGGCGCTTCTCGATCAAAGCGTCAAGACGCTGCGCCTCGTTCTCGAACAGGCGGGCCACGGACGGATTGTGATCGCAAAATTTCCTGGTCAGCACCGCCTTGCGCGGCAGCTTTTCGTCGGTGAAGAAGACGCCGAGATAGGCATCGACCTGCGCGCTGCCTGAAAAGACCATTGCCTCGCGCAGACGACCCGCCTGGTCGTTGTCGGATTTGCTGCCGTCGCCCAGCGCAAAGGCGATGTCGTCCCAACGCGACCGTGGCAGGAACGGGCCGTCGACGATCTCGTTCTCGACGCCTTCGATGCGATCGATCGCATCGACGCCCAGCACCGCCGTCATCTGCGCGACAGCGGCTTCAGCGTTGCCGGCCTCGTCGGTCCAGGCCATGAAATGGTCACGGCTCAGACAAGCCTCGCGCACGACCTCCTTGAAGGTGACATCGGCGGCGCTCGCCATCGCGGTCAAAAGCGCGCGGCCGGTGACGCTCTCCGGATCGCGCGCGGCGTCCAGCAGCACCTTCAGATTGGCGCGCTCCATCATGTCGGCCTGGTCGCGCTCGTCCATCACGGCGAAGCGCGCCGGCACATTGGCCTCGAATGGAAATTGCTGGAGCAGGCGCGTGCACAGCGCGTGGATGGTCTGCACCTTCAACCCGCCCGGCGTCTCCAGCGCGCAGGCGAACAGCTTTCGTGCATCGCGCCGCAACTTGGTATTGGGGTGAGGGATTCCGACGTCGCGGATCGCTGCATCAAGAGCCGTATCGTCCAGCGTCACCCAATGGCCGAGCGTGGTGAACACCCGTTCGGCCATGTTGGCGGCGGCAGCCTTTGTAAAAGTGATGCAGAGGATTTTTTCCGGCGGCACGCCTGCCAGCAGCAGCCGGATCACGCGCTGCACCAGCACGTGGGTCTTGCCCGAACCGGCGTTGGCCGAGACGAAGGCCGATGCGGTCGGATCCGAGGCGCGCCTCTGTGTGTCGCGCACGGCATCCGGGATGGGGCGCGGAGCCTTCACCATTCCTCGATCCCCAGTCCACCGGCTGCCGACCATTCCTTGATGCGGGCGAGATCGTCATAGGCGCCGTAGCGATTGGTCCACATCGGCAGGTTCAGGGATGTGTAGGGCTGGTTCACCTCGTCGAACGCCCGGATCAGCGCTTCCAGCTTGGCTCTTGCCTCGGCGGCCGCGGTGTCCGGCGGCTGTGGCTGGTCGCCTTGCTTGACCTTGAGTTCGAGGATGCGCTCCTCGCCCGGCGGATTGTTGCCGCTCAGGCGGACATAGACGAGCTGGCTCACTGACGCGCCGGCGTCGATATCGGGGAAACCGCCTTCGCGCAGGATCGCGGCCTCCAGCGTGAGCTGCGGCGAAAGGCCCATACGGACCTGCTTGCCGGTCGGCGGCTGGCCGGTCTTGTAGTCGAGGATGGCATAGCCGCCGCCCTGGCGCCGTTCGATGCGATCGGCGCGGGCGGAGAGGCGGAAGCTGCGCCCGTGATCGAGTGGGATCGAGATTTCGCCGCGGGTCTCCGCGGTGATCGCCTCGATCGCATCGCGCCGTGCCGTTTCCCATTCGCCAAACCAGCGCGCGATGCGCTGGAAGCGCGGCCACCACAGCGCCCGAGCCTCGGGCCGCTCCATCAGCGGCGCGAAACATTTTTCGCCGATCGCGCGCAGCACGCGGGCGGGATCGTCTGGCAGACGCGAAGCATAGGTTTCAGTGAACTCGCCCAGTGCATCGTGGATCGCCGAGCCGCGGTCGGCCGCCGACAGCGGCATGTCGACGGGATCGAGCGCGTCCAGCCGCAGGATGCGTTTGGCATAGATCGTGTAGGGATCGCGCAACCAGTCTTCGATTTCGGTCACGGACATTTTCAGCGGCCGCGTCGCGCGCGGCGGCCGCGGTTCGGGCTGCTTGATCGGCTTGACCTCGTGGGGCTGGTCCAGCGCGCCTGCGAACTGCACGTATCTCTCGCCGGCGCTGATGGCCGCCTTCCAATGCTCCTCGCCTGCGACTGCTTCCAGCCGGTGCAGGAAGCGTGACGCCACCGCCGGGGCGCCGCCCGCCTTGGCCGAATGGGTCAGGATGACTTCATCGCCGCCGAGCAGTTGTGCGAAATCATGGCCGGAGAGGCCGATGCGCCGCTCCGGCAGATCGAGGCCGAGCTCATGCCGCATCGGCCGGCTCAGCCAGGGATCGATGCGCGGCGCCGGCGGCCAGACGCCTTCGATCAAGCCGCCGACAATGATTCGATCCGCCTGCATCAGCCGCGATTCCAGCGGGCCGTAGATCTGCAGCCGCGCGCCCGGTCTGTCGCGCCGTCGCACCGCGCGATCGCCGAACGCGGTGTGGAACACGTCGGAATAGTCGGGCAGCGGCATCATCAATCCGCTGGTCGTGCCGCCGCGCAGGAGATCGTCGAAGGCGCTCGCGAGTGCGAGACCCTCGCGCTCCTCGAAAGCCAGCGGAATGCCCTGCTCGTCGCGCGACAGTTCGATCAGGATCTCGCGATGTCGATGTGCGAGCTCGGCGAAGTCGTAGGGCGTCGAGGGCGACAGGCTCTCGATCGGGGCCAAGGCTTGTCGCAACGCATCGATCAGCGCCTGGATGCGATCGAGATCTTCCGCCTTGAGACGCGCACGCGGCTCGGCATGATGTAGTGCGGAAACCTCCTTCCGCCCCAGCTTTGCAAGCTCGTCGCGAAAACGGTTGAACTCGCGCAGCAGGCCGGCGGTGCCCGCGGGCGGGCGCGTGCCGCGTAGCACCGCAAGCTCCAGGCGTTCGACCGCCGCCTTCCATGCGCCAGGCAGCCGGCCGAGCCGGCACAACGGATGTTTCAGCATCGCCAGCAGCGTCGGCGGCTCCAATCCCTTCGTCGCCGCCTCCGCCGCGAGGCGCGCAAACACGCCGGCGGAGGTCTCCATCAGCACGTCGCCGCCGGAATCATCGAAGGCGAGATCCCATCGGGTCAGCGCCGCCATCACCCGTCGTGCCAGCGCGCGGTCGGGGGTGACGAGGGCAGCCGACTTGTCCAGATGGCGCGCCTCTCGCATCGCGATCGCAATCGCGAGTGCTTCCATCTCGGGATTGGGCGCCTCGACCACCGCGAGATTTTTCATGCCGGCGGCAATCTTTGCGGCGACGAGCGGCTGCTTCAGCCGGTCGTGCCAGATCTCCGTCGTGGCGGAGGGCCGCATCGATTCGGATGCCAGCAGATCGCGGCCGCCGTCCGCCGGCGGCTGCAGAAGTTCGACATCGCTGCGTTTGATGCCAAAGCGCTCCAACAATGCGTGCAAGGCATATTGCGGATGATTCGACGCCGGATGCTCCGCGAACTTGCCGAGCGCATCGCGCACGCCGCCGATGGTCCGCCAGGCGTCCTCGTCGAGATCGGTGTCGAGACCCGGCAGCACCACTGCGCCGTGCGACAGTGAAGCGACAGCGTGGAGGAATTTCGCGGTGGCCGGCATCGAGCCGGTTGACCCGGCTGCGATCACGGGACCATGGGCATGTGCGGTCAGGCGCCTGGCTTCCGCCGCGATCAGGAGATCGCGCCGCGCCGCGGGCTCGATCCGGTTGATCTCGGCGAGGTGATGAGGCCAGGCTTCGCGCGCAATATGCAGGAACTGGAGCGAGTGCTGCCAATATTGATCGAGCTGATCCGGCACCAGGCCATCGAGCGCGCTCCAATCGACGCCACGTGTCATCATGTCGTCGATCAGGCGTGCGAGGTCCGAGGCCAAAGCAAACGTCGAAGCGGGACCGCCGACCACCAGCGGCGCCAGCACGGGACGCTTGGCCCACGCCGCGACCAAATGCGCCAGCGTCAGCCGCCGCTCCAGTTCGCCGAGCCGCGGTGGAATATCGAGCGGCGTTGCACCGGAAAATTGTTCGCCCTCGTCCGCGAAAGCGAGCTCGTCCTCGTCGATGTCGCCGAGCGCGACGATGCGCGGCAGCACCACCGCATCCGCCTGCATCTCGTCGAGGAAGATCTCACGGACCACGCGCATGGCGCGGCGCGTCGGCAGGTACAGCGTGGCATCCGCAAGCCGCGCCGGCTCCTTGCGCGCCTCGAATCCATCAACCAGCCGGCCGTCGAGCAGAGCCGTCACGACTGTGCGCAGGAACGGAACTGAGATGGGAACAGTGAAAACGCGCATCGGCTGCCTGATTCGGGGATCAGGCGACAATATAGGGAGGCGGACTCAAATGGTCATGAGTGAAGGTGAGGTCGTCCCCGCTGTTCGCCGGGCCGGTACAGGTGGCGTAGGGTGGGGCAAAGGCGCTTGCGCCGTGCCCACCATTCTCCACCGAGGATCAACTTGGTGGGCACGCTGCGCTTTGCCCACCCTACGGCATCGGTGCCGGACGCGGACAGCCCTACGCCACGCTCTCCAGAAACGCCTCTTCCGCGGCGTGCACGGCGTCGGGGGTGCCGACATGCATCCAGACGCCGTCCAGTCGCAGGCCGAACAGGCGCTCCTGCTCGTTGGCGCGGTCGAACATCTTGGTGAGCGAGAACTCGCCGGTCGGCGCGTCCGTGAAGATCGACGGCGACAGGATCGCTGCGCCGGCATAGACGAACGGGACGATCTCTTTTTCCTTGCGCTTGCGCAGCGCGCCGTCGGCCAGCATGCCGTAATCGCCCCGGCCGGTATAGCCGATGCTGGTTGCGGTCGGCGCCATCAGCAGCAGGATGTCCATCCGCGCCGGATCGAAATTCTCCGCAAGCCGCGCCAGGTTGGAGCGCACGCCGTCGATCCACAGCGTGTCGGAATTAACGTGGAAGAACGGCGCGTCGCCGAGCAGCGGCAGGGCCTTGACCACGCCGCCGCCGGTGCCGAGCACCTGGTGGCGCTCGTCCGAGATAGTCACGCGCGGATGCTGGCGGCCCGCGACGTGGTCGATGATCTGGTCCGGCAAGTAATGCACGTTGACGACGGCTTCGGTTACGCCGGCGTGGCCGAGCTTGTCGAGGACGTGGTCGAGAAGCGGTTGTCCGGCCACCGGCACCAGGGGCTTGGGCATCTTGTCCGTCAGCGGACGCATGCGCAGGCCGAATCCTGCGGCGAGCACCATGGCTTTGGTCGGTGTGACGGACATCCTTCGCTTTCTCGAACCTCTGAACTTCGTGTTCGCAGCAATCCTAGCACGAGCCCCGCTCAGCCGCACCGCATCCCAAGGGCCTTAGCGGCCTGGCGTGACGGTTGTACGACGGGTGTTGCCGTTACGCCCCGATGGATGTGGAACGCGTCTTTTTCTTCTTGTCGCCGAGCTTGAGGAAATTGACGCCGATCTGGTCGCCATTGACCCAGGCAAGTTCGCAGCGCCGGTAGGCAAGTCCGGTGGACGACAGCAGCAGAAAGAATTCCTTCAGATGCAGGCCTTCGACCGAGCCGTCGATGGTCAGCTTGGCGCCGGTCTCGGAAACGTCCTCCATGGTGCATTCGCGGCGCCAGGTGCCGTCGATGCCCATCATCTGGGCCGCAATCCCGCGCTCGAAAATAACCCGGCTGCTGCCGCGCTGGTCCGTCTTGACCGCCATCTGCCCCGCTCCAGCCCCGTACTTGCCCGGCTGCCTCCCCGCCAGAATACCGGCGCCTTGGCTAACAGTCGGTAAATCGGCCCCGAATCAGGATTGGGGCGGCGGGACGTTGGCGAGATACCAGTCGCGCAGATGGGCAAGCACAGGGTGCGCCAGCGAGCGCTGAAGGTAGGTCCAGATCCGCGGCTGGTGGCGCAGATAATGCGGCTTGCCGTCGCGGCGGTTCAATCGTGCAAAAGTGCCGAGCAGGCGCGTGTTCCGCTGTGCCGACATGATCGCATAGAGCTCGGCGAAGGCCGCCGGATCGAAGCTCGCATCTGCCGCACGGCGCGTCTTGATGTAGCGCGACAGCAGCGTCAGTTCGATGGTCTCGGGGACATCGATGCGGGCATCCTGCAGCAGCGACACGACGTCGTAGGATTGCGGTCCGAGCACGGTGTCCTGGAAGTCGATCACGCCGAGGCGTTCGATGCCGGTGCGATCGGCAAGCCAGATCAGATTCGGCGAGTGATAGTCGCGGATGATCCACGTTCTCGGCGCTGCCAGCGGCTTTTTGAGCAGCTCGCGCCACATCGCGAAGAATTCCGCGCGCTTTGCATCACTCAGCGGCGCGTTGCGATCGGGCAAATACCACTCCGGCATCAAACCGATTTCGGTCAACAGCGCCTCGGTGTCGAAGACCGGAATGGCGTAGGTCTGCCCATCCAGCGGCAGCGTGTCCGGAAGCGTCTTGCCGTGCAGCGCGGCCAATACATCGGTGGCGGCTTCGTAACGCGCGGTGATCGGGCGCGGCGGATCGCCTTCGATCACGCCTTCGCTGCCGAAATCCTCCGTGATCAGGAAGCCATGGTCGAGATCGGAATGATGGATCGCGGGCGCTGAGATGCCCTGCGCACGCAGGCCTTGGTCGATCGCGACGAAGGGCTTGACGTTCTCGGCGAGATGTACCGCCGCGCTGTAGGATTTTCCATTGTACAGCGCCGCGCCATCGGGGCGCTGCGGAAAGTTCATGAGGATGACGACATCCTCGTCGCGCAACAGCCGCGCATAGGAGCGTGTCGAGGCGTCGCCCGCCATGCGCTTGCGCGTCGCGTTGCTGTAGCCGGAGGCATCGAGGAACTCTCGCAGCGCCTTCAGCCGCGCGACCTGAGCTGCGCTCTTGCCGTGACCCGTGATGTCGGCGGCGCGTGCATTCGAGCCCAGCGCCGGGCGATGCGTCAGCGCAATGTCGATGCGGTCCCCGGGCATCGCTGACGGCGCGCGCTCCGGCCATTCGATCAGGACAAGCGTGGCGTCCGGAAGCGGCGCCAGCCCGATCTCCTCGAGCTCGCTCTCGTCTTCCACCCGATAGAGATCGGCATGCATCACAGGGAATGGCGGCAACTCATAGCCCTGCACCAGCGTGAAAGTCGGGCTCGGCACTTCCAGCGCGTCGTCGCCGGCGAGATAGCGGATCATGGCGCGCGCGGCGGCCGTCTTGCCGGCGCCGAGATCGCCGGTGAGCGTGATGACGTCACCCGGTCCCACTAGCAGCGCCAGATCGGCCATCAGCTGCGCGGTGGCTGTCTCGTTGTGGAGCGCGACGGAGAATGTGGCCGGCGCCGTCATTCGGCGGCGTCGCGTTGCGCCGCCTGGTCGGTCGGGAAGTCGCAGATCACGACCGTGCCCCTGTCCACGATCGAATCCACCCGCACCTTGCCGCCATGCAGCTCGACGAAGGAACGCACCAGCGACAGCCCGAGCCCGGCGCCGCGGTGACGCGAGCCCTGCGAGCGGCTTTCGAACCAGTTGAACACCTTGTCCTTCATGTCGGCAGGTATTCCAGGCCCGGAATCTGTCACAGTGAAGACCACGCTCCGCTCGGTGCGGCGGGCGCTGATGCCGATGCTCGAATCATGTGGCGAAAACCCGACGGCGTTGGCCAGCAGGTTATAGAGCACCTGTACCACGCGCTTCTCGTCGCCGACGAAGCTGCCGACGTCGGGCGCGATTTCGATCTTGAGACGGATGCGGTCGGTGGCGAGCCGGTCCTGGATGCCCTCGGCGGCCAGCTCGATGGCCTTGCTGACATCGACGGGGCCCAGTTCCAGCTTCATGGCGCCGGCGTCGATGGTGGCGAGATCGAGAATGTTGTTGGTGAGGGCCAGCAGCGCGTTGGTCGATTTGGTGACGTAGTCGAGATACTCGGCCTGCTTCGGCGTCAGCGGACCGGTCGAGGGGTCGCTGAGGAAATGCGCGAAGCCGATGATGGTGGTGAGCGGCGAGCGCAGCTCGTAGGAGACGTGGTGGACGAAATCCACCTTCATCTGGTCTGCGGTCTCCAGCGCTTCGTTGCGCTCGCGCAGCGCGCGCTCGACATTTTCGGTGTCGGTGATGTCCAGGAAGGTCAGCATGGTCGCGCCGTCATGCAGCGGACGGATCATGCCGTCGAGCACGCTGCCGTCCTTGCGCTCCAGCTTCAGCGGCACGTCGGCGCGGTTCTCGATCGAGGTGATGGCCTCGCGGATCTGGCGCCAGACGACGGGATCGTCGACCAGCTGCTGGCACCAGCCCTCGACGGTCTGGATATGCGGTTCCTCGCGCATGGCATCGTTCGACAGCTTCCACATGCGGACGAAGGCGGGATTGAACAGCTGCGCCTTGCCATTGCTGCCGAACACCGCGACGCCTTCGGCAAGGCTGTCCAGGGTCTCGCGCTGAACCCGGATCATGCCGTCGAAGCGGCGGGCGAGCTCGAGGCTCTCGGTAACGTCGTCGAACAGATAAGTGACGCCGCCTTCCGGATTCGGCGTGGTGACGACGGAGAGCGCGCGGCCGTCGGGCAGGTACCAGGTGTCTTTCGCGGCCTCGACCGCGCGATAGGCTTCGTGCAGCTTGGCCTTCCAGGCGCGGAAATCCGGCTGCTCCGGCAGTTTTCGTGCGGCGCGGAGCTTGTCGAGCACGCTGGAATCGTCGGGATTGGCATCCAGGAAGCCGCGGTCAAGGTCCCACAGCCGCCGGTAGGAATCGTTGTAGAAGGCGAGCCGGCGCTGGCCGTCGAACACGGCAACGCCGGATGAGAGCTGGTCGAGCGTGCGCCGATGCGCCTCGGCCATCCGCACCAGCGCCGCGCTCAGTGCATCCGCTTCGCTGGCGTCGATCGCGACGCCCACGCTGCCGCTGCCCACATTGACCGCACGCACGTCGTAGATGCGTCGCTCGCCGCCGGTCACGATCGGCAGCCGCGCGTTGAAGTTGGCGGCGTCTTTCAGGCCCCGCTCCATCGCCGCGCGGTCGGCGCTGTCGAGCAGCTCGAGCTTGCGATCCTGGGCGTCGCCGACGCTGGTCGCTTCGGTGGCGCGCACATAAGCCGGGTTGGCGAAAGTCAGCGCGCCGTTCTCGCCCTTGGCCCAGATCGGCCAGGGCGCCGCGGCGGCGAAGCCACGCAGCATCTCGGTCTCGTCGGAGAGCGCTTTGTGGCGCAGATTGGTTTCCGCCAATTCGCGGCGCAGGCCGGAGAGCTCGCGGATCCTGACAATGGCTTGGCCGCCGATGGCACGTCCGAGCGCTTCCAGCGTGTGGCCGTTGGCGGTGGTCAGCGTCAGCTGGAACCCGTCACCGCGTTCGCGCAGGGCATCGACCGCATGATCCATTTGGAGCGCCGGTTCCGGCGGCAACCAGGTTCCGAACGCAAGCACCCGCTGGGGCGAGGAATCGCGCGGCAGCACCATCGAGACATCGCCCGAAATCTGCGCGCGATTGTCGCCGGCCGGCCAGGAGATCAGGACCTGCGGCTCGGCGAACAGCAGCGCGCCGAAGCGATCGGCCTGCAACTGCAGTTCCCTGATCCGCGCGCGCAGCGCCGCCTCGTTCTTTGCGGTGCGCACGCGCGTGCGCATCAACAGGATCGCGGCCACGACCGTAAAGCCGAGCAGGGCCAGCGCGGTGGCCAGCACCGCGAGCTCCTGCCGGTTGAAATCCAGCAATATCGAGAGTGTGTCGACGAGGTCGGCGGCCTTCTCGCTTGCTTTGGCCGGCGCAGCCGGCAACAGCGCTGCGAGAGCGCTTCCGATCAGGCCGTCGCGCACCAAGAATGTGCACGACAGCAACGTCCGACGCATCGACACGATCACGTCTGACATAGTTGCCCCAAGACCGCACGAATCTGCACGCGGCGACCCCCGTCGCGCGCGAATCAAACGACAATACCCTCACCGTGACTCCACCGGTAAGAGTCCAGATCGTGAACGCAAAGGTGGCCCCAAAAAAATGCGGGGCGCGGGGTTCCAGTCCACGCAATTCTGCGGGTGATTCGGTCGGGATTGCTGCGCGGCGGCGCGTTGGATTGCCTGCCACGAAGCCAGTCCGCTCCCTCCTTCGCTTGCGTGGAGGGCCGGGGAGAGGGTGTCTCCGCAATGGGGCACTCCGTGTGTGGGGGAAAGCCCTCACCCGCCGCGCTCCGCGAGCGCGTCGACCTCTCCCGCAAGCGGGAGAGGTGAAGCCAACTCGCCGCGGTGTTAGCGCCCGGTCGAGCCGAAGCCGCCGGCGCCGCGATCGGTCGCCGACAATTCGGCCACGGGAACCAGTGCGGCCTGCACCACGGGCGCGATCACCAGCTGCGCAATGCGCTCGCCGCGCTTGATCACGAACGGCACAGCGCCATGATTGATCAGGATGATCTTGATCTCGCCGCGGTAGTCCGCGTCGATCGTGCCCGGCGAGTTCAACACGGTGACGCCGTGCTTGGCCGCGAGCCCCGAGCGCGGTCGCACCTGGGCCTCGTGGCCGGCCGGCAAGGCGATCGCTAGGCCCGTCGGCACCAGGGAATATTGGCCGGGTGCGAGCGTCACCGGCTCGCCGTCCGGAACCGCTGCCATCAGGTCGAGGCCGGCGGCCTCGACCGTTTGGTAGGCCGGCGGCGGCAGGCCTTCGGAATGCGCAAAGCGTTGCAGTTCGACGGTGACCTTCGTGCTCAAGATGCGGGCTCCAGGAATGTGCCGGCCACGCTTTTGACGACATGGGCGATCAGCTCGGTGGCGACTTGTTCCTTGGTCATCACGGGCCAGGAATCAACCGCGATCTCGCCGTTCTTCGCAGCATTTTCGCGCCTGATGAGATGCACGGTGTTGCGGTCGCCGCCCATCACGCCGGTGGCCGGCGAGACGTCGTTGGCGACGATCCAATCGCAGCCCTTGCGGGCGAGCTTTGTCTTGGCGTTGTCGATGAGGTGCTCGGTCTCGGCGGCAAAGCCGATTACCAGCGGCGGGCGCTTGTCGGTCAGCTTCGAGACCGTGGCGAGGATGTCAGGATTTTCGACCAGCTGAAGCGGCGGCATGCCGGCCGCGGTCTTCTTCAGCTTCTGTTCGCCTTCGTTGACCACGCGCCAGTCGGCCACCGCGGCGGCGAAGATCGCGATGTCGGCCGGAAGCGCGGCCTGCACCTGCTCCAGCATCTGGCGCGCCGATTCGACGTGCTTGACCGTGACGCCAGCGGGAACGTCGAGATCGACCGGGCCGCTCACCAAGATCACCTCGGCGCCCGCGGCTTGCGCGGCGGCGGCAATGGCAAAGCCCTGCTTGCCGGAGGAGCGGTTGGCGATGTAGCGCACCGGGTCGATCGGCTCATGGGTCGGGCCCGCGGTGATCAGCACGCGTTTGCCGGCGAGCGGCCGCGGCACCGGCGGCCGCAGCAGGCGCTCGGCGGCCGCCGCGATCTCGATCGCCTCCGACATGCGGCCGATGCCGGCTTCGCCCGCCTCCGCCATCTCGCCGGAATTCGGTCCGACGAGCACCGCGCCATCGCGCTGAAGCAAGCTGACATTGCGCCGTGTCGCCGCGTTGTTCCACATCAGCGGGTTCATCGCCGGCGCCAGCAGGATCTTGCGATTGGTGGCGAGCAGGATCGCGCTGGCGAGATCGTCGGCGTGGCCGTTCGCCATCTTGGCCATCAGGTCCGCGGTCGCGGGCGCCACCACAATCAGGTCGCAGTCGCGGGCGAGGCGGATATGGCCGGCATCGAACTCGCTCTGTGGGTCGAACAGGTCGGTGTGGACGCGCTCATGCGATAGCGCGCTCACGGCCAGTGGCGTGACGAATTGCTGCGCGGCCTTGGTCAGCACGCAGCGGACCTCGATGCGGCGTTCCTTCAACCTCCGGATCAGATCGAGCGATTTGTAGGCCGCGATGCCGCCGCCGATGATCAGGGTAACGCTGGCCTCGGGGAGGGCACCGGTGCGCTGCGGCGCAGGCGCAGCAGATGGCTCGGGGGGCACCGCAAACGGCGTCAACGGCTCCTCGCGGCCCTCGATCAGCTCCCGCAGGATGACCCGGACCTCCTCCTCGACCGACCGGCCGTTCTTGGCCGAACGCAGCCGCAGATAGGTTTTGACGTGTTCGTCGAGCTTGCGGATGGTCAGGCTCGCCATGACGCCCTCCAGCACGAAATGATGGCGATGCTATCAAAGGCGTGATTGCAGTGCAATCACAGATTCCGGACGGCGAACAGGATTGCAATGAAGGTCGCGGCGATGATCCAGAGCGCCACGGTGCGCGCGCGGGTCTTGCGGCCCTCGCTGCGGTCCATTGCCGCGATGGTCTCCGGCGACAGCCGCAGGCCCTCCCGCGTCATGGTCTCCAGCTGCTCGAGCACTGCGACCGAACGCTGCGCAATGTCGGGCAGGCGCATCAGCACACGCGCGAGATCGCCGCCGCCGGACAGCGCACCCTGTATCCGGCCTACGGGTCCGAGATTGCGCTCGATCCATTCGCGCACCACGGGGTCGGCGACCTTCCAGATGTCGAGCCTGGGATCGAAGGCACGCGCCACGCCCTCGACCACCACCATGGTCTTTTGCAGCAGGATCAGCTCGGGCCGTGTCGTCATGTCGAACAGGCCGGTGACCTCGAGCAGCAGCGTCAGCAGCCGCGCCATCGAGATCTCCTCGGCGGTGCGGTTGTGGATCGGCTCGCCGATGGCGCGAATGGCTTGCGCAAAATTCTCCACCGAATGATGCGCGGGCACATAGCCCGCCTCGAAATGCACTTCCGCCACGCGACGATAGTCCCGGGTGATGAAGCCGAGCAGGATTTCGGCGAGGAAGCGCCGCTCCTTCATGCCGAGCCGGCCCATGATGCCGAAATCGACCGCGACGAGACGGGCCGTATCATCGAGGAACAGATTGCCCGGATGCATGTCGGCGTGGAAGAAACCGTCGCGTAGCGCGTGGCGCAAAAAGCTCTGGATGATCTTGCGGCCGAGATCAGGCAGGTCGACCTGCGCGTCTGCAAGGCGCTTGTGATCATTCAGCGCGATGCCGTCGATCCACTCCATCGTCAGCACGTTGTGCGTGGTGCGGTCCCAGTCGACCGCCGGCACGCGAAAATCCGGATCGTCGCGCGTGTTCTCCGCCATTTCCGACAGCGCGGCGGCTTCCAAACGAAGGTCCATCTCCATTGCGACTGATCGCGACATCGTGTTGATGACTTCAACGAGGCGCAAACGGCGCGCCTCGGCCGAATAGGCCTCGGCCTTGTGCGCGACAAAGAAGAAATCGGAGAGGTCGCGACGGAAGCGCGAGGCCACGTTCGGCCGCAGCACCTTGACCGCGACCGCCTTGCGGATGCCGTCGTGCTCGACCTCGGCGCGGTGCACCTGCGCGATGGAGGCGGCCGCGACCGCTGGGCCGAAGCTCGCGAAGACGTTCTTGAGCGGCCGTTCCAGTGAGATCGCGATGGCAGCTTCAGCTTCCGCTTGCGGAAACGGCGGCAGCCGGTCCTGAAGGCTTTCGAGGTCGCGCGCCATGATGAACCCGACCACGTCGGGGCGCGTCGCCAGAAATTGTCCGAGCTTGAGATAGGCCGGACCCATTCGCGTCAGCGCGCGCGCGATCCGTGGTCCCTGCTTGACGCCGCGGCGTTCGATCAGGCGCGCAAGTTTCAGCGCAACCTGCCCGGGCGGTGGCACCAGGCTCGGATCGACCGAGCCGAACACGCCCTCGCGCGCGAACACGAACGCGGCGCGGATCAGGCGCGAAATGTGGGTGATGGCAGAAATCACAAACGCCAGCCCGAATGCAGTGCGACGATGCCGCCGGTCAGCGTCTGAAAACTGACACGCGAGAAGCCGGCCTCACGGATCATGTCGGCGAACACGGTTGGCTTGGGAAACTTGCGGATCGATTCGACCAGATATTGGTAGGATTCGGCGTCGCCCGTGACCATGCGGCCGAGCGGCGGGATCACCTTGAACGAGAACAGGTCATAGAGCCTGTCGAGGCCGGGCATCTCGACCGTGGAGAACTCCAGGCACAGGAAGCGGCTGCCGGGCTTCAGCACGCGATAGGCCTCGCGCAGCGCCAGATCGATCTGCGGCACGTTGCGAATGCCAAAAGCGATCGTATATGCGTCAAAGCTGCGGTCGGCGAAGGCGAGCGCTTCGGCATTGCCTTCGACGAAATCGACCTGGGTTTCGAGATGCCGCTTCGCGGCGCGCTCGCGGCCGACCGCCAGCATCCCGGAATTGATGTCGCAGACCGTAGCGTGGAAGCCGGGGCCTGCCGCCTTGGCGGCCCGGAACGAAATGTCACCGGTGCCGCCGGCGACGTCGAGCAGCGCGAACGGCCGGTCGCTTCTCGGCGGATCGAGCGCGTTGATCATGATGTCCTTCCAGACCCGGTGCAGGCCACCGGACATCAGGTCGTTCATCAAATCATAGCGCGACGCCACGCTGTGAAACACATCGTTCACCAGCGTCTGCTTGTCCCCCAGGGGAACGTCCCTGAAGCCAAAATGCGTGGTTTCGCCCGGCCGATCCATTACTCTACTCCACGAGGCGGACCATAGCGCGGCCGCCGCAATGGCGCTATCACACCGCCCTCATAAGGTGAATGCCTGACCATGCCTGAATTGCCCGAAGTCGAGACCGTTCGCCGCGGCCTTCAGCCCGTCATGGAGGGTGCAAAAATCCTTGCCGCGGAGGCGCGCAGACCCGATCTGCGCTTTCCGTTCCAGCCGGACTTCGTGGCCCGGCTCCAGGGACAGGTCGTCACCGGGCTCGGTCGCCGTGCAAAATATCTCATGGCCGATCTCGCCTCCGGCGACGTGCTCTTGATGCATCTCGGCATGTCGGGCTCGTTTCGCGTCATCAAGCCGGACAACGACGCCGCGCCCGGCGAGTTTCATTATCCGCGGGCCAAAGACTCCACGCATGACCACGTGCTGTTTCGGATGTCATCGGGCGCCGACATCGTCTTCAACGATCCGCGCCGCTTCGGTTACATGAAAGTGATCGCGCGCAGCGCGCTCGATGAGGAGCCGTTGTTGCGCGGGCTCGGCCCCGAGCCGCTCGGCAACGAATTCGATGCGGCCATGCTGGCGCGCTCCTGCGCCGGCAAGACCACGAGCCTGAAGGCCGCGCTGCTCGATCAACGCGTGGTCGCCGGGCTCGGCAACATCTATGTCTGCGAAGCCCTGCACCGCTCGCACCTGTCACCGCGCCGGATCGCCGCGACACTGTCGACAAAAAAGGGCGAGCCGACCGATCATGCCAAGCGGCTCGTCGGCGCCATTCACACCGTGCTGAACGACGCCATCAAGGCCGGCGGCTCCTCACTGCGCGACCATCGCCAGACCTCCGGCGAACTCGGCTATTTCCAGCACTCGTTCAAGGTCTACGATCGCGAAGGCGAGACCTGCAAGACGCCGCGCTGCGGCGGCATCGTGAAACGCTTCACCCAGAACGGCCGGTCGACCTTCTGGTGTGCGAAATGTCAGAAGTGATGGGTCAGGTTCGTAGCCGGGTCACCACGAGGGTCATTGCGAGCGCAGCGAAGCAATCCAGAATCTTTCTGCGGTGACGCTCTGGATTGCTTCGCTACGCTCGCAATGACGGGAAGATGGCGCGTCTGGATAAGCAAAGCAATCCGGCCGGGCTGGTGGCCGGATTGCTTCGTCGCTGAGGCTCTTCAACCGGAGGGCGAAGAGCCACTTGGCGTCCGGGCGATCGCCCCGCTCAGGACACCAGAGTCGTGGTCTCGTCCGCGCCGCGCTCGGCGGCGTGGTGCAACATGCCGTCGGCGGCCGAGATCACCTGGTCGATCAACACATCGGTCGCCGAGATGTTCAGCCGGGTTTCGATCCAGTGCCAGAGGCCGCGGATTTCCTCGGTCGATTTGCCGTTCGGCGCGAATTCGCTCACCGCGAGACCGCTGGCGAGCGAATCCTGATGATCGTTGCGCATCACGATCAGCGGGCGCGCGAGCACCTCGGTGAGATCGAGCGCGGCTTCCTCGGCGAGCGTGTTGGCCGCGTTGTCGATGCGCTGGCCGCGGATCGGCGTCTGGTTCAGCACGAAGCAGTAGGGCCGCTTCCAGGCACGCGCGACGCTGAGCGTCGACGTCGTCGCCTCGATGTCGGCGACGCTCGGGCGGGCCGGGATCAGGCAGAGGTCGGAATGGCGGATCGCTGCCGTGGTCGTGGCGCTGAGGCCGGCCGCGGTATCGACGATCGCGAGCTGGAGGCCACTCTCGGCCAGCATCTTCAGCCGCGGCTCGACATCGGCAGCGTGATAGATCGGCTCGACCACGAGGTTCTCGGTGCTGCGGCGGCGCTGCCAGCTGGACAGGGTGCCCTGCGGATCGGTCTCGATCAGGCGGACGGTGAAGCCGGCCTGCTTGGCTGCCAGCGCGAGGCCGATGGCGAGCGTGCTTTTGCCACTGCCACCCTTTTGGGTGGCCAGTACGATCGTGTGCATGGAAGATAAATCCTTTGGAGTGCCTGGGTCAGGAAAACGCCACGCGAACGTGCATCGATGGGGATGCTGAGCTCTTCTCGCTCAGGACGTGCCGGCCCGATCCAAAGGGGATCGCGGAGGTCCGAATCAGCAGTGACAATGATGGTGGAACCGGGATTGCCAGCGAATCCGTACCATTACTGGACCCGTAGTCGTACGTGTGATGTGCTCGCCGCGCATGAAAGAGGGACAGCGGGATGAGCGGAAATTGGCGCGACCGGACAGCAACGACGTTTGAGTGCCAGAAAATGCCGGCGGTTTCCAGCCGCGGCATGGTGGTCAGCAACCATCCGCTGGCTTCCAGCGCGGGTGCCGAGATGCTGGCGGCCGGCGGCAATGCCATCGACGCCGCGATCGCGACCCTGTTCACGCTCACGGTGGTCGAGCCAATGATGGTCGGCATCATCGGTGGTGGCATGGCCCATGTCAGGTTGGCCGACGGCAGCCATCGCTTCATCGACGGTCAGAGCACCGTGCCCTCGGCGGTGCGCGACAACACCTACACCTCCAAGCCAGGCGCGGTGCATGACGTGTTCGACACAGTCGGCAATGAGAACCTCAACGGCGCGAAGGCGGTTGCTACCCCGGGCTCGCTGAAAGCCTGGTGCGAGACGCTGCGCCGGTTCGGCACCATGAGCCTCGGCGACGTGATGCAGCCCGCGATCAAGCATGCCACGCGCGGCTACGCCGCCACGCCCTATTTGCATGAATGCATCAGCGAGAGCGCCGCCGAGATGCGCAAGGACAAGCCGATCGCGGCGATCTACCTGCCGAACGGCGAGCCGCTGAAGATTGGCGAGCGGGTGGTACAGGCCGAATACGCCGAGACGCTCCGCTATATTGCCGAGCACGGCGACAACGCGCTTTACGAAGGGCCGCTGGGCGACATCCTCGTCGACTATATGGAGAAGACCGGCGGCTTCATCCGCCGCAACGATCTCACCAGCTACAAGACTGTCGAGCGGCAGCCGATCCGCGCCGATTATCGCGGCTGGACCATCCTTGGCCCGCCGCCGCCCGCGGCTTCGGGCGTGCATATCGCGCAGATGTTGAACATTCTGGAGGCGTACGACATCGGCGGCCTCGGCTTCGGCACGCCCGAGACTATTCACTATCTCGCCGAAGTCCTGAAGGTCGCCTTTGCCGATCGTGCCGCGGCCAGCGGCGATCCCGATTACGTTGGCGTGCCCGTGGAGCGGTTGACGTCGAAGGTTTACGCCGAAGAGCGCCGCCGCGCGATCGATCCGGCGCGGGCGCAAGCCTGGGGCGCCGGCGTGTCGCAGCTCGAAGGCGCGCACACCACGCACATGACAGCGGCGGATTCGTTTGGAAATGTGGTTGCGACCACGCAGACCATCAACAATTTGTTCGGCGCGAAGATCATGATCCCGGGCCTCGGCGCGATTGCCAACAACTACATGAACCTGTTCGATCCACGTCCCGGCCACGCGCTTTCGCTGGCGCCGGGCAAGCGCGTCACTACCTCGATGTCGCCGATGATGGCGCTGCGCGACGGCAAGCTACGCTATGCGCTGGGGCTGCCCGGTGGCAAGCGCATCTTCCCGAGCGCAATGCAGGCGCTGATCAATCTGATCGACCATGGCATGAGCTTGCAAGAGGCCGTCGAGGCGCCGCGGGTCTGGACCGAAGGCAACGCGCTCGAGGTCGAGCAGACGGTGCCGGAGAGCGTGCGCACGAAACTCGCAAGCCTCGGCCACAAGGTCCAGCCGGTTGCGACGGTTGCGGGCGGCATGAACGCGATCGCGTTCCATGACGACGGGAGCATGACGGGCGCCGCCTGCTGGCGCGCGGACGGCACGCCGGCCGGGATTTCGGGCGGCCTCGCGAAGAGCGGGATCAGGTTCAGGCTGAGTTGATCGCTACTTCCGCACGCAGATCACGCGCACGACGCTGGCTTTCGCATCTGTCGACGTGCCGTTCGCCGTGACGGCGTTCGCCTTCAGGAAATCGCGCACGGTGTCCGCGGAGACCATCACGGCCTGTGATGCCGGTAGCGCTGTTGCAGGTCCTGCAAGCATTGCCGGCTTCAAAAGTACGACGCCGGAGAACTTGCCGTCGCCGTCGATCGCAGGGCCGCCGGAGAATCCAACGGCCGGCGGCGGCGACAGCGCGGCATCCCCGCCGCCGGCGGATGCCAAGGCAGCCTTGAGGCTCGATATGGTCGCCGAGCCGCCCTGGCTCTGCGGATCCGCGATGCCGATGACATCGACATTGCTCTTCGCCGTGCCGCTGGCGAGGTTGAGCGGCTTCAACCCGTGCGCGCCGTAGATGTGCAGCAGCGCCAGATCGTGCTCCTTGTCCTCGGCGAGACGATCGGCGTGGCCATAGCCAGCGATCGTGAGCGCGAGGCAGCCGTCGGTGACGAGCCGGTCCGTGACGATCGCACCGTCGTCACTGACGACGATGCCAGTGCCGTATTCGACCGTCTTGCGCGGCGCCGGTCCGGCTTGCTGGCCCGACGGGAAAGCATTGAACGCGCTCGACATCGCGATCACAACCGGCTCGACCGTGTTCTCGGTGGCTTGATCGTAGAGGATCGTCATGATGCGGACCTCGTCGCCTTTGAAGGTGCCGCGCACGTAAAACTTCTTCAGGCCCTGCAGTCCCGACAGCACGAAGAAGTCGGGCTTCACCACGGTGTAGTCGACCTTGCGCCCCGCCGGCTCCTTTTTCTCCGCTTCGGCGAGCTTTGCCGTGGTCGGGTTCGCCTCCTTGCGCCGGCTGAGCAGCACCTGCACCGTTCCGGTCGGCGAGGTCCATCTCGAGCCGTTGGCGTCGGTTGCCTGCTGCGGTACCAGCTTGCCGGGAATGCCGAGGCGCGCGCCGCTGGTCATCTCCGTCACGATTTTCCAGCCGACGCTGTCCTGCTTGCGCCGCGCGGTTTCGGCCAGCGCGGCGCGCTCCTGCGGATTGAGCACCCCGGTCGGCTTGCCGCCCTTGGTCTTCTGATACTCCTTGATCGCATCGACCATGCGCGCGCTGACATCGCCGGTGATGGCCCCGTTATAGTCGCCGACCCAGGCGAGGTCGGATTGCAGCGACAGCCGCTCCGCCTGCGCCATGGTGTCGGCCGTCTCCGATGGCGTCTGCAAAGCGGGAGGACGGATCGGAACGGTCTGGACCACCTTCGGCTTGGTGCCGGGGAGCCGTGGCGTCGTCATTTGGGCGCTGGCGCCCGTGGCAGACGCCAACATCAGTGTTGCCGCAAGCATCGATCTCATGACAAATCCAGCCCGCCCATTGAACGCCGTGCCATTGAAGCACATCTCGTTGGTCGCGAACAATGTTGGGGTGGTTCAGGTGGTGAGCCTCATCCTGAGGAGCCGCGCAAGCGGCGTCTCGAAGGACGAAGGCCGAGATGCTGCAAACGGGCCTTCATGATTCGAGACGGCGCTTCGCGCCTCCTCACCATGAGGGGAGGGACCCAGAAGGACGACGATGCTGAGCCCGGACGAACTCGAACGCTATGCCCGCCATATCGTGCTGCGGGATGTCGGTGGTCCCGGCCAGGCTGCGCTGAAGCGGGCGTCGGTGCTGGTGATCGGCGCCGGCGGCCTCGGCGCACCCGCCCTGATGTATCTGGCCGCGGCCGGTGTCGGCACGCTCGGCGTGGTCGATGACGACGTCGTGTCGTTGTCAAATCTTCAACGGCAGGTCATCCATACGACACCGGATATCGGTCGGCACAAGGTCGAGAGCGCGGCGGAGCGGATCGCGGCGCTCAATCCGCATGTGCGCTTTGTCGGACATGCCACCTGGCTCAATGCCGACAATGCGCTCTCGCTGATCGGCGACTACGACCTCGTGCTCGACGGCTCCGACAATTTCTCGACGCGCTATCTGGCTTCCGACGCCTGCTTCTTTGCGAAGAAGCCGCTGATCACGGCGGCGCTCGGCACCTTCGACGGCTCGCTCACCACGATCCGTGCGCATGAGACGAATGCCGAGGGCGTGTTCAATCCGACCTATCGCTGCCTGTTTCCGGAAGCGCCGCCGCCCGGCACCGTGCCGGCCTGCGCCGAGGCCGGCGTGATGGGCGCGCTCGCCGGCGTGATGGGCTCGATGATGGCTCTGGAGGCGATCCGGGAGATCGTCGGCTTTGGCGACGGCCTGGTCGGCCGCCTCCTGATGATCGATGCGCGCGCGATGCGCTTCGAGACGCTGCGATACGGGCGCGATCCCACCAATCCGCTCAATGGCGATGGGCCGGTCATGACCGACCTGCGCGCCCATCGCAACTGATTGCCGCGCCTTTAGGCCGCGACCGGCTTCTCGCTGTCGAGATGCGCCATCTGCTCGGCCGCATAACGCGTGCCTGAGGCGATGTTGGGTGGAAACGCCTTTGCCAGCGCCGCAAGATGCGCCGGCATCAGCGTCACCTTGGTCGCGCTGAGCGCTTCAGCAAGACGGGTGCGGGTCTTGGCGCCGACCAGCGGCACGATCTCCTTGCCCTGCGCCGCCGCCCAGGCAATTGCGACCTCCGCCGGTGTTGCGCCGATCTCGGTGGCGATCGCCCGCAACTGCTCCGCCAGCGCGAGATTGGCATCCAGGTTCGTGCCTTGGAAACGCGGGCTCATCAGCCGGTAGTCCTTGCCGATCTTCCCGGAGCCTTTGGACCAATGGCCGCTGATCAGGCCGCGCGCCAGCACGCCATAAGCGGTGATGCCGATGCCAAGCTCACGGCAGGTCTTCAGGATGTCGCGTTCGATCCCGCGCTCGATCAGCGAATATTCGATCTGGAGATCGACGATTGGATGCACGGCATGCGCGCGGCGGATGGTGTCGGAGCCGACCTCGGACAGGCCGATATGCCTGATATAACCGGCCTTCACCATCTCGGCGATGCCGCCGATCGTCTCCTCGATGGGAATGCTGGGATCAAGCCGTGCCGGCCGGTAGACGTCGATGTAGTCGGTGCCGAGACGCTGCAGCGAATAGGCAAGGAAGTTCCTCGTCGCAGCCGGCCGCGAATCGAGTCCGACGAATTCGCCGGCGGGGCCGCGCAGCGCGCCGAACTTGACGCTGAGCTGAACCTTGTCGCGCGGGCGATCCTTCAGCGCCTCGCGGATCAGCAATTCATTGTGGCCCATGCCGTAGAAATCGCCGGTGTCGAGCAGCGTGATGCCGGCATCGAGCGCCGCATGGATGGTGGCGATGCTCTCGCCGCGATCGGCTGGCCCATAGGCGTCCGACATGGCCATGCAGCCGAGGCCTAGGCTCGAGACATTGGGGCCGGTTGCACCGAGTTTGCGCTGTTCCATGGTGGCTCTCCCTTGAAGGGCGGCGCGGGTTGCGCCGCATGACGAGGGCAGATATGCCTCCGCTCCATTACGCTGATAAGCTGGACAATGCCGAATAGCTTGTTCAATATAACGAACAATGGCCGATCCCGACCTGCGCGACCTCGATGTCTTCGTGGCTGTCGCCCGCACCCGCAATTTCCGCCGAGCGGCGGTGGAGACTCGCGTGTCGGTGTCGAGCCTTAGCCAGCGCTTACGAGACCTGGAGGAGCGCCTCGGGGTGCGCCTGATGAACCGCACCACGCGCAGCGTCGCCCTGACCGAGGCGGGCGAGCTGCTGCTGTCGCGCGTGGCGCCGGCTCTGCGCGATGTCGGCGACGCCCTGAATCAGGTCCGAGGCCTGCGCGAGGTCGCCTCGGGGCGCCTGCGCATCAACGCGCCGCCGCCTGCCGTGGATCTCGTCCTGACGCCAATGATCGGCCCGTTCATCGCGGCGCACCCGCAAGTCGATCTCGAAATCATTGCCGAAAGCGGCTTTGTCGACATCGTCAGCGCGGGCTTCGATGCAGGCGTACGCTATGGCGAGCATCTCGCGCAGGACATGGTGGCGATCCCGCTGAGCGGCCCGCAGAGCTATGCCATCGTCGCATCGCCTGCCTACCTCGCTCGCCGCGGCAAGCCCGGTCATCCAAAGGACCTGCTCGAGCATGATTGCATTCGCGCCCGCTACTCGAGCGGCGTCATGCATCATTGGGAGTTCGAGAAAGATGGCCAGCTCGTGAAGGTCGATCCGCCTGCCAAGCTGATCTCGACCAATATGGGCCTTGCCATGCGCGCTGCGCTCGACGGTGTCGGCATCTGGGCAACGCTCGATGGTTATGTCCAGGAAGCCGTGAAATCCGACGCGCTGGTCAGCTTGCTCCAGGATTGGTGCGAGCCGTTCCCGGGGCCTTTTCTGTATTATCCCAGCAGACGGCAGGTGCCACCGGCGCTGCGCGCTTTCATCGACTTCGTCACAGACTGGCGCAAGCGCAACGCGTCGCGACCTGCGTAGCAAGGGTGGGGAAAAGGCGCGAAGCGCTTGCCCACCCTACAAGCTTCGTCGCGGATTCGCGCAAGCGAGAGACAAATAGATCCTAGAGCATGCTCGGCAGCACGCGATCGGGCGGCTTGTGCGCGTCGAGGAAGGTGCGGATGTTGATGATCACTTTTTCGCCCATCTCGACGCGGCCTTCGATCGTGGCCGAGCCCATATGGGGCAGCAGCGTCACCTTGCCGGCCTTCGCAAGCCGCACCAGCTTCGGATTGACCGCCGGCTCGTGCTCGTAGACGTCGAGGCCGGCGCCGCCGATCTCGCCACCTTCGATCAGCTTGACCAGGGTGTCCTCGTCGGTGACGCCGCCGCGCGCGGTGTTGACGATATAGGCGTCCTTGCGGATCAGCTTCAGCCGCCGCGCCGAGAGCAGATGGTAGGTGGCCGGCGTGTGCGGACAGTTCACCGAGATGATGTCCATCCGCGCCAGCATCTGGTCGAGGCTTTCCCAGTAGGTCGCGCCAAGCTCTTCGGCGATCTTCGGCGCGACGGGACGGCGATTGTGATAGTGGATCTGGAGGCCGAACGCGCGGGCACGGCGTGCGACCGCCTGGCCGATGCGGCCCATGCCGATGATGCCGAGACGCTTGCCGCCGATGCGGTGGCCGAGCATCCAGGTCGGCGACCAGCCGGCCCAGGGTTTTCCTTCCGTCAGTACCGAGGCGCCTTCGATCATCCGGCGCGGCACCGCCAGGATCAGCGCCATGGTCATGTCGGCGGTGTCTTCGGTCAAAACTTTTGGCGTGTTGGTGACGGTGATGCCGCGCGCATGGGCGGCCTCGACGTCGATATTGTCGACGCCGTTGCCGAAATTGGCGATCAGGCGCAGCTTGCAGTCGGGCTGGTTGACGATGTCTGCACCGATGTGATCGGTGACCGTCGGAACCAGGATGTCGGCCGTGCGCGCGGCTTCCGCGATCTGCTCGGCCGACATCGGGGTGTCATCGAGATTGATCCGTGCGTCGAACAGCTCGCGCATCCGCGTTTCGATCGAATCCGGCAGCTTGCGCGTCACGACGACGAGGGGCTTTTTTTTCACCGACATGTCCTGCTCTCATGAGGCATTGCAAGCCGCCTCTGTCGCCAAAGGCCGGCCGTTGAGGCCTCATTAACCCGGTTGTTCGACACTGCCCTTGCCGCGTCGTCCCCGGCGTTTCCTTCAAGCTCTCCCGATGTTTCCGGCCGGAAAATCGGGGCAAACTGGTTGTTCAGATGTCCGTCCTCTCTATCAGAAGGCCGGGCCAAGACAAGAACCACGGGCATAGGGCTCGGGAACACCCGCGTGGGGCGGGTCAGGGGCTAACGCGGCAGGGGTTTGGAATGAGTGAGGACCAGGCAGGGCCGGGTCTTCGACAGGAGACGGGTTGATGGCGTTGGGGCGTTTTTGTTCGGTGATGGCGCTCGTTTGCACCTGGCTGAGCGCCTCGGTCAGCCCCGGGCATTCGGCAAAGGACAGCACACCCCAGACCGCGAGCGGGCTGCCGGTGCCGCGCTATGTCAGCCTCAAATCGGACCACGTGAACGTCCGCGCCGGCCCGACCAAGGACAATGACGTCGCCTGGGTCTACACCCGCTCCGGCCTGCCGGTTGAAATCACTGCCGAGTTCGAGAACTGGCGCCGGGTCCGCGACTCCGAGGGCGCCGAAGGCTGGGTCTATCACTCGCTGCTGTCGGGCCGCCGCACCGCGGTGGTCACGATGAAGCACAAGGACGATCTCGCGCCGATCTATGACCGTGCCGATCCCGACAGCGCTGTGGCCGCAAAGCTTCAGGCCGGCGTCGTCACGCAGGTGAAAAAGTGCACCACAAACTGGTGCCACGTCACCGGCAACGGTTTTGACGGCTGGATCCAGCAGGAGCGCCTCTGGGGTGTGTACTCGGACGAGCAGGTGAACTGACGCGAAGCGTCATCCCGCGGCGATGCACAGCATCGAACCCGGGATATCGAGATTCCCCGGTGCGCAATTGCGCACCTGAGGTCTGGTCCTTCGGACCATCCCGGAATGACAGTGTAAATGGCAATGGCCGGGACAAGCCCGGCCATTGCGACTAAATCAAGCAATTTACGATTAGAGCTCAGCGCTTCTTGCGCAGCCGCACGACCATGTCGATGCGCGCGATCTCGTATCCCGCGGGCACCTCCGGCATCTTGGACAGCGCCAGATGTGGGTCCTCGATGTCGACCAGCTCATGGCTGTTCTCGAGGTAATAATGGTGGTGCGTGGTGACGTTGGTATCGAAATAGGTCTTGGTGCCGTCGACGCTGACCTGGCGCAGCAGGCCGGCATCGGTCAGCTGATTCAGCGTGTTGTAGACGGTCGCGAGCGAGACCGGGACCTTGGCCAGTGTCGCTTCCTCGTAGAGCATTTCAGCCGTGAGGTGGCGTGCCCCCTTGCCGAACAACAGCCAGCCCAGCGCCATCCGCTGCCGGGTCGGGCGAAGGCCGGCGGACTGGAGCATTTCATTGACGTCGTGCCACGGGCAGCCGGTCAGGGCCGGCTGGCGGCCGGACAGAAGGGCCGCCGCATGGGCGTCTTCGTCGCGATGGGGCGCGTTGTTTTCGTTCATTTCCAAATTCGGGCACGCGTGAACACTATCTGTCTGCAATATATGGAGAGATAGATGCAGATGCAAGTTTCTCGCAACTAGAGCGGTTCTAATCGATCGAGGAACCCGGCCGGCAAGGAACCCGGCCGGCTCCCGTCATTTTACCTTCATGAGACCGCTTTGCCACCCGAAATGCCCTGTGTTAGAGAGCGCGCGGTTCCGCTTACCGATTTTGGCGCTGCCAGGCATTGAGGTCTGGTCGGCAGTCCAGCCGGGCTCTCGGCATTTGCGTCTGATCGATAGCAATTGGCGCTGCCTACCGGACGAATGGGGCCCATTTCTGCCAGAAACGCCGCTCAATCGGGGTTAGAACAGAGGCTTCCGCATGCTGAACAGGCGCAACGGTTACGAATATGAAGATCTTCTGGCATGTGCCCGCGGCGAGATGTTCGGCCCGGGCAATGCGCAATTGCCGTTGCCGCCGATGCTCATGTTCGACCGCATTACAGACATCAGCGAGACCGGCGGCGAATTTGGCAAGGGGGTGGTGCGCGCCGAGCTCGACGTCAAGCCCGACCTCTGGTTCTTCGGCTGCCACTTCAAGAACGATCCCGTGATGCCCGGCTGCCTTGGTCTGGATGCGCTATGGCAGATGGTCGGGTTTTATTTGGGCTGGAGCGGCGGCGAAGGGCGCGGCCGCGCGCTTGGCCTGAACGAGCTGAAGTTCAGCGGCCAGGTGCTGCCCGAGGCCCGCAAGGTTGTGTACAACATCGATATCAAACGCGTGATGCGTTCAAAGCTGGTGCTCGGCATCGCCGACGGATGGCTTTCGGTCGATGACCAGATTATTTATCGCGCAAAGGATCTGAAGGTCGGCCTGTTCAAGCAGGGTACCAGCCTAGGCTGAGCGCATCACCACGAAGACAACGATTGAGGCGAGGCTGTCATGAGGCGGGTTGTGGTCACCGGGATGGGCATCGTCTCGTCGATCGGAAACAACACCCAGGAAGTGCTTGCGAGCCTTCACGAGGCGAAGTCAGGCATTTCGCGGGCTGAGAAATATGCCGAGCTCGGCTTCCGTTCGCAGGTGCAGGGGGCGCCGACGATCGATCCCGCGACGGTTGTCGACCGGCGTGCGATGCGCTTCCTCGGCCAGGGCGCGGGGTGGAATCACATCGCGATGGAGCAGGCGATCCAGGATTCCGGTCTGGGACCTGACGAAGTCTCCAACATACGTACCGGCATCATCATGGGCTCGGGCGGCCCGTCCGCCCGCACCATCGTCGAAGCCGCCGACATCACCCGCACCAAGGGACCGAAGCGCGTCGGACCGTTTGCAGTGCCGAAGGCGATGTCGTCAACCGCGTCCGCAACGCTTGCGACCTGGTTCAAGATCAAGGGCGTCAACTACTCGATCTCGTCGGCCTGCGCCACGTCCAACCACTGCGTCGGCAATGCCTACGAGACCATCCAGATCGGCAAGCAGGACGTCATCTTCGCCGGCGGCTGCGAGGAGCTTGACTGGTCGCTGTCGGTGCTGTTCGACGCCATGGGCGCAATGTCCTCGAAATACAACGACACGCCCGCCACCGCCTCGCGGCCCTACGACATCAATCGCGACGGCTTCGTCATCGCCGGCGGCGCCGGCGTGCTCGTGCTGGAAGAGCTCGAGCATGCCAAGGCGCGCGGCGCGCGCATCTACGGCGAGATCGTCGGCTATGGTGCGACGTCGGACGGTTACGACATGGTGGCGCCGTCAGGCGAGGGCGCCGAGCGCTGCATGCGCATGGCGATGTCGACGGTGAAGACCAAGGTCGACTACATCAATCCGCACGCCACCTCGACGCCGGCCGGCGATCCGCCGGAGATCGAGGCGCTCCGCAAGGTGTTCGGCGTCGGCGAGAAGTGCCCGCCGATCTCGGCGACCAAGGCGCTGACCGGGCATTCGCTGGGCGCGACCGGCGTTCAGGAAGCGATCTATTCGCTGCTGATGATGAATAACGGCTTCATCTGCGAGAGCGCGCACATCCAGGAGCTCGATCCTGTGTTCGCCGACATGCCGATCGTGCGCAAGCGCATCGACAACGTCAAGATCGGCACCGTGCTGTCGAACTCGTTCGGCTTCGGCGGCACCAACGCCACGCTGGTGTTCAGCCGGCTGGATGTGTGACGCTGCTATCTGAGACCGGTGATTATTTCGTCATGGCCGGCCTTCGCCTCGCCGAAGCGGCTTCGGCCGCGCAGGCGGGACAAGCCCGGGCGTGACGAAGAGCGGAGACTAGTGGGCTATGGAAGGTTTAATGAAGGGCAAGCGCGGTCTGATCATGGGCATTGCCAATGATCACTCGATCGCCTGGGGCATGGCGAAGACGCTGCAGGCCCACGGCGCCGAGCTCGCCTTCACCTTCCAGGGCGAGGCCCTGGGCAAGCGCGTCAAGCCGCTGGCGGAATCTCTTGGCGTGGAACTGGTGCTGCCCTGCGACGTCGAGGACATCGCCAGCGTCGATGCCACCTTCGCTGCGCTGCGCGAAAAATGGGGCCAGCTCGACTTCGTGATCCATGCGATCGGTTTCGCCGACAAGAACGAGCTGAAGGGCCGCTACGCCGACACCAGCCGCGACAACTTTTCGCGCACCATGGTGATCTCCTGCTTTTCGTTCACGGAGGTCGCAAAACGCGCCGCCGAGCTGATGCCGCAGGGCGGCAGCATGATCACGCTGACGTTCGGCGCCTCTCAGCGCGCGATGCCCAACTACAACGTGATGGGCGTCGCCAAGGCGGCGCTGGAAGCCTCGGTACGTTATCTCGCCGCGGATTTCGGACCGCGCGGTATCCGCGTCAACGCGATCTCCGCCGGGCCGATCCGCACGCTCGCCGGCTCCGGCATCGGCGAGGCGCGCGCGATGTTTGCGTTCATGCAAAAGCATTCGCCGCTCCGCCGCGGCGTCACGCTCGACGAGCTTGGCGGCTCGGCGCTGTATCTGCTGTCGGATCTCTCCGGCGGCGTGACCGGCGAGATCCACTATGTCGATTCCGGCTACAACATCGTCCTGATGCCGAAACCGGATGATCTGAAATCAGAGTGATTTCGTAGCTGGGCAAAGGCGCACTTGCGCCGTGCCCACCATGTCTCGACGATCGCGACATCAGTGGTGGGCACGCTTCCGCCTTCGCTCTTCGTGCTACGGCGGACAAGTCGCTTCGCCCACCCTACAAATTCCGAGCTCGCCTCAACCCGCCGCGATCTTCTCCGCGCGCTGGAACGCTGGTCGCGCCATGCAGCGCGCGAGATAGGCGTCGAAGGCCGGCCGCGACGGCACCATCTTGAACAGGCGCACCGCGAAATTCAGCCCCGAGCCGACCGTGACGTCGGCGGCCGAAAACTCCTCGCCGAGAATCCACGGCCCCTTCGCGAGTGCAGTCTCCAGCACGTCGAAGACCTGCGTCGCGCTGCCCCAGGCTGCGGTCGAGGTCGGCACCTCGATCTTGGTGAAAATCTGGATGATGGCGGGCTCGATGCAGCTCGGCGAGAAGAACAGCCACTGCAGATAGCGCGCGCGGCGCGGATCGGTTACGTGAGGCGCCAGCTTCGTCTCGGGATAGCGGTCGGCAATGTAGGCGCAGATCGCGGCGGATTCGCCGAGCGCAGCGTCGCCGTCAGTCAGCGCCGGCACCTTGCCCATCGGATTGATCTTCAGAAAATCCGGCGCCTTCTGCGCGCCGGTCGAAATGTCCGTCAGCACGCGCTCATAGGGCAGGCCGCTTTCCTCCATCAGCCAGAGCGCCGAGAACGAACGCGAGCGGGGCGAATAGTAGAGCTTGATCATGGCGCGGACCCTTCCATCAGCAAGAGGCGACGAGGCGCATTCATTGCGTGTTTGCGCCGGATAGGCAACGCACTACGCCTAGACGGAAGCGCCGCTCCGCGAGCGACATCTTGGTCAACGCGACGGAGACGGACCTTGCAGCAGGGCCGGCAGCGTCTTGTCGAGACTCTTCGTCAGCATCGCGCGTACGCCATCGCGCAACACCAGATTTTTGACCGCGTCCGCCGGCTTCGCCGGAAACATCGCAGCATCCAGTATGCGATAGGGGCCACCCAGCTCGTCGTGGAGAGCACGCTGTAGCGCAGAGTAATCGTCTTCGCGCGCCGGTGCATCACCGATGATTTCGAATGTTCGGCCGTCATAGACGCGCGCAGACATCATCGCGAAGAGAAATACGCGTGCATCGAGATGGTACGAGATACCGATGCCAAATTCACGCTGAGTGCCGCCGCGCCTGAGCACAGCGATGTAGCGTTCGCAGCGAGTGCGGCTGGCAAGGTATTGAACAAATCGCAGGAGGTTTCCGTCGTAATCGCGAAAAAACGATCGCTGCCGGCGGGCTTCGGTGAGCTCCTGACGCGTGTACGGAATTCCCCTGACGGAGCTGCCTGGGGCGGCAGCGCGGACGCGCGAGACGACAAGTTCATCGAGCCCCCAAGCAGCGACGGATGTGTGCGCGTACGTATCTAGAAATTTGAGTGCCCCATATTTCTCGACCGAGAAGAGGTCGCCGGCCAATGAGATCACGCCGATCTGGCACGGGCCGCTCTCTACAGGCTTGGCCGGCGTGACGGTTGCCGGCCTTCTGGCCGAAGGCCTGACGACTTCCATTTTCGGCGTCGATTGCACTTGCCCACCTGTCGGCGACAGCAGGGCATATGAGACCAATGCGGCAGCAAGGACGTTCATCGGCTCACTTCAACGCGCCCTACGGCGCGCCAGCGTTTGCCTTCGGCACCGGTTTCTTTGCCGCAGGCTTGGCGGGGGCGGCTGGCGCGGGGCTATTTGTGTCGGAGGAGACTTCGCCCATCCCGCTGCGGCAAAGGGTAACGCGAGGACGGCGGCGACGATGAAGCGTGGGAACATGGATCCGGGAAATGAGCAGCTGGTGATACGGGAGCCGCAAAACTAGAACGTGTAAGGGGTGCCTGCAAGCGCGGCGTTCGGCTTCAGGCCGCTCTCTTCCACCGGTAATACTTCATCACAAACCCGTTCGACGGCTCGACCTCTTCCTTCTCGAACACAAAACCTTCGCGCTCGTACCAGCGCCAGGCCTTTTCGTTCTCGCGCACGCAGCGCAGGGAGATCTCGTCGGGCATTTGTGTGCGGGTGAAGGCGAGCAATTGCCGGCCGAGCGATTGCCCTTGATAGGCGGGCCCGACGAAGAGCATGTCGAGATAGAGCTTCGGCAAATGCAGCGCCAGCATCGCCGCGATCGTGCCGTTGTCGTCGGCCACGAACAGGCTCCAGCCGTCCTCGATTTCGCGCCGGATTCGCGCGCGCAAATTCGCCAGCAGGAAATTGCTCGCCTCGGCAAGCCCGGTCGAGACCCAGCTCTCCATCCAGACACGGCCGATCTCGTCGTATTCGTCGGCGCGGGCGGGGCGGATCACCGGATGCGCCATCGGAGCCTAGGCCTGCTGGCCGCGCACGGATTTCGGTGCGCGCACCTTGCCGGCTGACAGGCACACCACTTCGGAGATTTGCAGAAGTTGCCGCGCCAGCGGGCTGGTCTTGCGCCAGACCATGCCGATGGTGCGCGACGGCTCCGGGTCGCGGAAGCGCGAAAGCGCGACGGAGGCCGATCGGGTCTCCACCGACACCGCCATCTCCGGAATCAGGGTGACGCCGATGCCGGCGCTGACCATCTGAACCAGCGTCGACAGCGAATTCGCATCCAGCATCTCGCGCGGCGGCGCCGATTGCATGTTGCAGAACGACAGCGCCTGGTCGCGGAAACAGTGCCCCTCCTCGAGCAGCAACAGCCGCATCTCCCGCATCATCTCGCGCGACGGCACCGGCGTTCCCGCATCGGTGCCCGGCCGCACCAGCAGGAATTTCTCCTCGAACAGGGCAACCTCGGTGAGCGAGGGCTCTGACACCGGCAACGCGACGATGGCGGTGTCGAGCCGGCCTTCCACCAGTTCCTGGATCAGCCGCGGCGTCATCGTCTCACGCACGCGGATGTCGAGCTCCGGATGCATGCGGGTGAGATTCTTGGTGATCTTGGGCAGCAGATAGGGCGCGATGGTCGGGATCATCCCGATGCGCAGGCGGCCCGCGAAACGGTCCTGCGAGGCACGGGCGAAATCGCCGAGCTCATCGACCGAGCGCAGGATGTCGCGGACGCGTGGTGCGAGCTCCTCGCCAAACCGCGTCAGCGCGACCTGCCGGGCGCTGCGCTCCAGCAGCAGGCCGCCCAGCGCGTCTTCCAGTTCCTTGATCTGCATCGACAGGGCGGGCTGCGAAATCGAGCAGGCCTCCGCGGCGCGTCCGAAATGGCCGTGACGCGCCAGCGCGTCGAAATATCGCAGCTGGCGCATTGTGAGGTTGACCATCAGAAAATCCTATCGCAGCGATCACTAAAGTCAACTTCCCCTGATGGAATGTGAGGCCTAGAGTGGTGCGACCTGGTCAAAGGCGCGAGTTCGACGCCACCAGAGGAGGTATTCATGGACGACACTTCGAAGTGCCCGTTTTCGGGTGGAAAACGCGTACCGGCGAACCGCGATTGGTGGCCGACCCAGCTCAGCATCGAGATGCTGCATAAGAATTCCGCCCTGTCCGATCCGATGGGCAAGGAATTCGACTATGCCAAGGAATTCAAGACGCTGGACCTGAACGCTGTCATCAAGGACCTGACCGCGCTGATGACGGAGTCGCAGGAGTGGTGGCCGGCGGATTTCGGCCATTACGGTGGCCTGATGATCCGCATGGCCTGGCACAGCGCGGGCACCTACCGCATCACCGACGGCCGCGGCGGCGCCGGTGCCGGTCAGCAGCGCTTCGCTCCGCTGAACAGCTGGCCCGACAACGCCAACCTCGACAAGGCGCGCCGGCTGCTGTGGCCGATCAAGCAGAAATATGGCCGCAAGCTGTCCTGGGCCGATTTGATGGTCCTCGCGGGCAACGTCGCGCTGGAATCGATGGGCTTCAAGACCTTTGGTTTCGCCGGCGGTCGCGCCGACGTGTGGGAGCCGGAAGAGCTCTATTGGGGTCCCGAAGGCACCTGGCTGGGCGATGAGCGCTACAGCGGCGAACGCCAGCTCGCCGAGCCGCTCGGCGCGGTGCAGATGGGCCTCATCTACGTCAACCCGGAAGGTCCGAACGGCAAGCCGGATCCGATCGCGGCCGCGAAGGACATCCGCGAGACCTTCTTCCGCATGGCGATGAACGACGAGGAAACCGTAGCCCTGATCGCCGGCGGCCATACCTTCGGCAAGACCCATGGCGCGGGCGATCCGTCGCTGGTCGGACCGGAGCCGGAAGCGGGCGCGCTCGAGGATCAGGGGCTCGGCTGGAAGAGCAAGCACGCTTCGGGCTTGGGCGGCGATGCCATCACCAGCGGCCTCGAGGTGACCTGGACCACGACGCCGACGAAGTGGAGCAATAACTTCTTCGAGAACCTGTTCAAATACGAATGGGAGCTGACCAAGAGCCCGGGCGGCGCGAACCAGTGGACGGCCAAGGGTGCCGACGCCATCATTCCGGATCCGTTCGACAAGTCCAAAAAGCATCGGCCGACGATGCTGACGACCGATCTCTCGCTGCGCTTCGATCCGGCCTATGAGAAGATCTCGCGGCGCTTCCTCGAGCATCCTGATCAGTTCGCGGACGCCTTCGCCCGCGCCTGGTTCAAGCTCACCCATCGCGACATGGGACCGGTCGCACGCTATCTCGGCCCGCTGGTGCCGAAGGAGACGCTGATCTGGCAGGATCCGATCCCGGCCGTGAATCACGAGCTCGCCAGCGATCAGGACATCGCCTCGTTGAAGGCGAAGATCCTGGCCGCGGGTCTGTCGGTGCCGGAGCTGGTCGCGACGGCCTGGGCGTCGGCGTCGACGTTCCGCGGCTCCGACAAGCGGGGCGGTGCCAATGGCGCGCGCATCCGGCTTGCGCCGCAGAAGGACTGGGAGGTGAACCAGCCGGCTCAGCTCGCGAAGGTTCTGGGCAGGCTCGAAGCCATCCAGAAGGAGTTCAACGCGTCGGCCGGCGCGAAGAAGGTCTCGCTTGCCGATCTGATTGTCCTCGGTGGCACCGCCGCGGTCGAGAAGGCCGCGAAGGACGCCGGCGTCGACGTCAAGGTCGGCTTCACGCCGGGCCGCATGGATGCTTCGCAGGAGCAGACGGATGCGGCCTCGTTCGCGCCGTTGGAGCCGCGGGCCGATGGTTTCCGTAACTTCATCGGCAAGCGGCAGCAGTTCTTGATGCCCGAGGAAGCACTCGTCGATCGCGCGCAGCTGCTGCGGCTTACCGGCCCGGAAATGACGGTGCTGCTCGGCGGCCTGCGCGTGCTCGGCGCCAATGCGGCCGGTTCGAAGAACGGCGTCCTCACCTCGAAGGTGGGAACGCTGACCAACGACTTCTTCGTCAACCTGCTCGACATGAGCACGCAATGGACCCCGGCCGGCACGGACGGCACCTACGAAGGGCGCGATCGCAAGACCAACGCGGTGAAGTGGACCGGCACGCGTGTCGATCTGATCTTCGGCGCACACTCGCAGCTGCGCGCCTATGCCGAGGTCTATGCCACGTCCGATTCCAAGGAGCAGTTCGTCAAGGACTTCGCCAAGGCCTGGACCAAGGTGATGAACCTCGACCGCTTCGATCTCGCCGCGTGAGTTGTTGCACCTCTCCCGCTTGCGGGAGAGGTCACGCCGAAGACGCGGGTGAAGGCTTTCTCCGCACGGGGCGATCCCGACGCGGAGATACCCTCTCCCCGACCATCTCCCGCAAGCAAGCGGGCGAGGGAGCGCAGATCGGCCGGAGCAGGCACAAACCAACACAAACAAAAAGGGCGGCCGCGAGGCCGCCCTTCGTGTTTCCTGCAGAGAGGCGAGATTTACTCGCCGGCTGCTTCGCGCGGAGGCTGCTGGCCGTCGGCACCCTTGGCCTCGAGGTCCTCGCCGGTCTCCTGGTCGACGACCTTCATCGAGAGCCTGGTCTTGCCGCGGTCGTCGAAGCCGAGCAGCTTGACCTTGACCTTGTCGCCTTCCTTGACGACGTCGGAGGTCTTCTGCACGCGCGCCGAAGCGAGCTGGCTGATGTGAACGAGGCCGTCCTTGGAGCCGAAGAAGTTCACGAAGGCGCCGAACTCCATCACCTTGACGACGGTGCCGTCATAGATCTGGCCGACCTCCGGATCGGAGGCGATCGACTTGATCCACTTGATCGCGGCCTTCATCGCCTCGCCGTCGGAGGAGGCGACCTTCACGGTGCCGTCGTCCTCGATGTTGACCTTGGCGCCGGTCTTCTCGACGATCTCGCGGATCACCTTGCCGCCGGTGCCGATCACTTCACGGATCTTGTCGGTGGCGATCTTGAAGGTCTCGATGCGCGGCGCGTATTCGCCGAGCTCGGCGCGGGCATTGGTGAGCGCCTTCGACATTTCGCCGAGGATGTGGATGCGTCCATCCTTGGCCTGGCCGAGTGCGACCTTCATGATCTCCTCGGTGATGCCCTCGATCTTGATGTCCATCTGGAGCGAGGTGATGCCTTGCTCCGTACCGGCGACCTTGAAGTCCATGTCACCGAGATGGTCCTCGTCGCCGAGGATGTCCGAGAGAACCGCGAAGCGCTTGTCTTCGAGGATGAGGCCCATCGCGATACCCGCGGTCGGCCGCTTCAACGGCACGCCGGCATCCATCAGCGCGAGCGAGGCGCCGCACACTGATGCCATCGACGAGGAGCCGTTGGACTCGGTGATCTCCGAGACCACGCGGATCGTGTACGGGAACTCGTGATGCGGCGGCAGCACCGGGTGGATCGCGCGCCAGGCAAGCTTGCCGTGGCCGATCTCGCGGCGCTTGGTGCCGCCGAGGCGACCGGTCTCACCGACCGAGTAGGGAGGGAAGTTGTAGTGCAGCAGGAACGTCTCTTTGTACGTTCCCGACAGCGCGTCGATGTACTGCTCGTCCTCACCGGTGCCGAGCGTGGTCACGACCACCGCCTGGGTCTCGCCGCGGGTGAACAGCGCCGAGCCATGGGCGCGGGGCAGCACGCCGACTTCGGCGATGATGTTGCGCACGGTCTTGCTGTCACGGCCATCGATGCGCTTGCCGGTGTCGAGAATGTTCCAGCGAACGATCTTGGCCTCGAGCTCCTTGAACACACCGCTGATGCGCAGCTTGTCGTATTTCGGCTCCTGCCCTTCGGGGAAATAATGGGCAATCACCTTTTCCTTGACCTTGCCGACCGCGGCGTAGCGATCCTGCTTGACCGGAATGGCGTAGGCGGCGCGCAGTTCCTGCTCGACCAGGCCGAGCATTTCCTTCTCGAGCGCCGAATTGTCGATCGTGGTGACCTCGCGCGGCTCCTTGGCGGCCTTCTCGGCGAGCTCGATGATCGCGTTGATCACCGGCTGGAAGTGACGGTGACCGAACATCACCGCGCCGAGCATGATGTCTTCGTTCAGCTCCTTGGCTTCCGATTCCACCATCAGCACGGCGTCGGCGGTGCCGGCGACGACGAGGTCGAGCTGGGTGTCGACCATCTCGTCGAGCGTCGGGTTGAGGATGAACTCGTCGTTGGCGAAGCCGACGCGCGCTGCGCCGATCGGGCCCTTGAAGGGCGCGCCGGACAGGGTCAGTGCGGCGGACGAGGCCACCAGCGCGACGATATCCGGATCGTTTTCCATGTCGTGCGACAGCACGGTGACGATCACCTGCGTCTCGTTGCGCCAGCCGTCCACGAACAGCGGACGGATCGGACGGTCGATCAGGCGGGAGACCAGCGTCTCCTTCTCGGTCGGACGGCCCTCGCGCTTGAAATAGCCGCCGGGAATGCGCCCCGCAGCGTAGGTCTTTTCCTGGTAGTCGACGGTCAGCGGCAGGAAGTCGACGCCTTCACGCGGCGACTTCGCAGCGACGACGGTGGCGAGCACCACGGTCTCGCCATAGGTGGCGACGACGGCGCCGTCGGCCTGGCGTGCGATCTTGCCGGTTTCGAGCTTGAGAGGGCGTCCGCCCCAGTCGATCTCGACTGAATGCTTGTTGAACATAGAGGTCTTCTTTCATGGGTTCTCGAAAGAAGGGACGGCTCGAAAAACAAAAACCATGTCAAGATTGCAGGACGCTGATCTGAGCGGGCGATCAGCGTCCTGCGATCCTGCCATGGTTTTCGGATGTCGGATGGCGTCCATCCTTTCGGGTCATACGGGCGCCTTGCCCGTTGCGCCCAGCCGCCGGATTGCTGCTGGACTGTCAGTCGGCACGAATGCGAACACCGGATCGGCCTTCGCTCGTCATGCCCGGGTGCGATTCGTTATTAGCCCGCACCCGACCTGCACGCAGCCTCGATCAAAAACATTAAAACAAACGCTTTCGTTCGAAACCATGCGCGAAAACGCGCGCCGTTGGCGCGCGCAGGAACACTTAACGACGAATATTGTGCTTCTCGAGCAGCGCCTTGTAGCGCGCCTCGTCCCGCTTCTTCACATAGTCGAGGAGCGAGCGGCGGGTCGACACCAGCTTCAGGAGGCCGCGACGCGAATGGTTGTCCTTCACGTGGGTCTTGAAATGGCTCGTGAGGTTGTTGATGCGTTCCGAAAGGATCGCGACCTGCACCTCGGGCGAACCGGTGTCGCCGGGTTTGTTGGCATTCGTCTTGATGACTTCCGCTTTGCGTTCTGCGGCAATCGACATCGTCAATTTCTCTCGTTGCGACCGGAGCTGGCAGTCAGGCCGGTCAGGTTGAACACACGCTTGGGGATGATTTCGCCATTGCCAACTTCAGCAAGCGCCAGAAGACGCCCTGCCACCGTGACATAGACTGTGCCGCTACTAATGGGCGCATCCCGTCCGCGCAATAAAACGGCCTGGCCCCGATGGAGCCTTGCCGCATCAGCCCGAGTGACGGCCAGTGCCGGGATGTCGTCCAGCGCGGTCTCAACAGGCATAAGCGCGTCGGCGAGGCTGCCCTCGCCGGACGCGGCTCTATCGCACAAAGCCTCCAACTGATCCAGCGGAATCATGTCGTTCTCGCCGAATGGGCCGACCAGGGTCCGGCGCAGCGCGCAGATATGGCCGTAGGTCCCGAGAATCCGGCCCATATCGCGGGCCAGCGCGCGGACATAGGTGCCCTTGCCACACTCGGCCTCGAACGTTGAACGGTCACTATCCGGTTGATCTACAAGAGATAAATGGTGAATCTCGACCGGGCGGGGCGCCAGTTCCACGATCTCGCCGTCGCGGGCGAGGTCGTAGGCACGCTCGCCCTGGACCTTGATCGCGGAATAGCGCGGCGGGACTTGCTCGATCACCCCGGTAAAGCGAGGCAGCAGGGCCTCGATGGCCTCGCGCGTGGGGCGCTGGTCGGAGGTCGCGGTCACCCGGCCCTCGACGTCGTCGGTGTCGCGTTCCTCGCCCCAGCACACGGTGAAGCGGTAGCGCTTGCGGCCGTCCATGACGAAGGGAACCGTCTTGGTGGCTTCGCCGAGCGCGATCGGCAGGCCGCCGGAGGCGAGCGGATCGAGCGTGCCAGCGTGTCCCGCGCGCTTGGCCTGGAACAGGCGCTTGAGCACGGCCACGGCCTGTGTCGAGGTCATGCCGATCGGCTTGTCGAGCACCACCCAGCCGTGGACGTCGCGGCGGTCGCGGCGCGGCTGCTGGCCCTTGTGCTGCTTGTTGGCGCGCGGATCGTTGTTGACGCGGCGCGCCTCCTGCCGGGGCAGAATATCGCCGGCGACATCCGCAAAATTATTTTTCTGCACGTCGCGGGTCTCGGGCTCTTCGCTGCCGATTATGCCGTGAGCCGGGTCCATCATCACTGTTCTTCTTCCCGATCCGTGTCCGGATCCTGTTCCAGGTCCTTCTGCACCGCAGGTGTTCGCAAAAGCTTCTCGATCCGTTCCGCTTCGTCGAATCGTTCGTCGACGCGGAAGCGAAGGTCAGGCGCAAATTTCAGGTTAACGCGCCGCGCGACGTCGCCGCGCAGGAATTTCTTGTTGCGCTCGAGCGCAGCGAGAACCACCTCAGTGTCGCGGCCACCGAGCGGCATGACGTAGATTGTCGCGAGCTTCAGGTCGGGCGACATCCGCACCTCCGGCACGGTGATGATGTGGCCCTCAAGGTCCGCATCATGCACGCTGCCTTGCGCCAGAATCTCGGCTATCGCGTGGCGAACCTGCTCGCCGACACGCAGCTGACGCTGCGAGCCGCCGGGGCTGGAACTCTTCTTCTGATGATGGCGGGGCATATTTCGAAATCACCTCATCGTGCCCAAATTTGGGACACGAGCATTGTCATTTGTCCTGCTGAAACGAATGAGAGGTGGGTGGCCGGAAAAATCCGGCCACCGCACTCTCGCAATTTCAGTTCAAAAAGATCCGGGCGCTTCGGTAAGATTTGGACTTACAGGGAGCGCTGGATCGTCTCCACGCGGTAACACTCGATCACGTCACCTGCACGCATGTCGTGATAGTTCTCGAAGGCCATGCCGCATTCCTGGCCGGCCTGGACTTCCTTCACTTCGTCCTTGAAGCGCTTCAGTGTCGACAGCTTGCCTTCGTGCACCACGACGTTGTCGCGGATCAGGCGCACATTGGCGCCGCGTTCCACGGTGCCGTCGGTGACGCGGCAACCGGCCACCTTGCCGACCTTGGAGATGTTGAAGATCTCCAGGATCGAGGCGTTGCCGAGCATGGTTTCGCGCAAGGTCGGCGCGAGCAGACCGCTCATTGCCTTCTTCACGTCGTCCACGAGGTCGTAGATGATGTTGTAATAGCGGATCTCGATGCCGTTGCGCTTCGCGGCGGCAGCGGCTTCCTTGTTGGCACGAACGCTGAAGCCGATGATCGCGGCGTTGAAGCCTTCCGCGAGCGTCACGTCGGATTCCGAGATGCCGCCGACGCCGGCATGCAGGATGCGGGCTGCGACTTCGTCGGTACCGAGCTTCTCCAGCGAGCCGAGGATCGCTTCCAGCGAGCCCTGCACGTCGGCCTTGATGATCAGCGGGAATTCCTTGCGGCCCGCGGTCTTCAACTGCGACATCATCTGCTCGAGCGAGCCGCGCATGCCGGAGATCGAGGCAGCCGCGTTCTCGCGCTTCTGGTGCGCGCGGTAGCTGGTGACCTGGCGGGCGCGAGCCTCGTTCTCGACGACGGCGAGGCGATCGCCGGCCTCCGGCGGTCCGTTGAAGCCGAGCACCTCGACCGGCACCGACGGACCAGCTTCCTGAACCGTCTCACCCTGGTCGGAGATCAGCGCGCGGACACGGCCCATCTCGGCGCCGGCGACGATGATGTCGCCGACACGAAGCGTGCCGCGCTGCACCAGCACGGTCGCGACCGGACCACGGCCGCGATCGAGCTTGGCTTCGATCACGGTACCCTCGGCCGGGCGCTCCGAATTGGTCTTCAGGTCGAGGATGTCGGCCTGGAGCGCGATCATCTCGAGCAGCTTGTCGAGATTGGTCTTGTTCTTGGCGGACACTTCGACGTCGACGACTTCACCGCCGAACGACTCGACCTGTACCTCGTGCTGAAGCAGCTCGGTGCGCACGCGCTCGGGCTTCGCATCGGGCTTGTCGATCTTGTTGATGGCAACAATGATCGGCACGCGCGCCGCCTTGGCATGATTGATGGCTTCGATCGTCTGCGGCATCACGCCGTCATCGGCCGCAACCACCAGCACGACGATGTCGGTGACCTTGGCGCCGCGGGCGCGCATCGCGGTGAACGCGGCGTGGCCGGGCGTGTCGATGAAGGTGATCTTCTTGCCGCTTTCGGGCGATAACACCTGATAGGCGCCGATATGCTGCGTGATGCCGCCGGCTTCGCCGGAAACAACGTTGGCATGACGGAGCGCGTCGAGCAGCGAGGTCTTGCCGTGGTCGACGTGACCCATCACGGTCACGACCGGCGAGCGCGTCTCGGTATCGGTGGAATCGTCGGTGGCGTCGAACAGGCCCTCTTCGACGTCGGACGCCGCCACGCGCTTGACGGTGTGACCAAGCTCTTCGGCGATTAGCTGCGCGGTATCGGCGTCGATCACGTCGGTGATCTTGTGGATCGCGCCCTGCTTCATCAGCATGCGGATGATTTCCACCGCGCGCTCGGCCATGCGGTTGGCGAGCTCCTGGATCGTGATCGCTTCCGGAATGATCACCTCGCGGATCAGCTTTTCCTTCGGCTCGTTCGAGACGTGACCCTTCAGGCGCTGGGTCCGGCGGCGGAACGAGGCGATCGAGCGCTCGCGCACGTCGTCGGCATTGAGCGCCGTGACGAGCGTCAGGCGGCCGCGTTCCTTCTGCGGACCGGGCTTGTGGGTGGTCTTGGGGGCTGCCACGGGGCGCATGGCGCCGCCGGGACCGCGACGGATCTGGCGCGGACCATCATCCTCGTCCGGTCCGGCCGCAACGCCCGGGGCGCGAGCTGCCGGGCCACCGGGCCGCTGGGCGGTCGTGGCCGCAGGTCGCGCGGTCGTCGTTCCGGGGCGCCCTGTGGTCGTCGTCGCAGGTCGTGCCGTGGTCGGCGCGGACCGCGCCGCGCCGGCCGCCGGTGCGGACGTCGCACCGCGTGCCGCTGATTGCGACTGCTCGCCTTCGCCAAAGCGCTTCTTGGCCTCGGTCTCGGCCTTCCGCTTGGCTTCCTCTTCGTGGCGATGCCGCTCCTCCTCGGCCTTGCGGCGGGCTTCGGCGGCTTCGCGCTCGACACGCTCGGCGCTTTCGCGGATGGCGCGGCGCTGGGCTTCGTCTTCGGCTTGGCGACGCTCTTCGACTTCGCGCACCTTGGCATCGGCCAGCGCGCTGGCGCGGGCGGAACGCTCGTCCTCGGTCAGGGTGCGCAGCACGACGCCGGAGCCGGCATTGCGTGGCGGCGCCGAGCGCGCCGGAGCGGGCGCAGGTGCGGCGGGCGCCGGCTTTGCAGTAACCTCGGGTGCCTGCGGCTCAGGGCTGCCGTCGATGCGGCGCTTGCCCCGCTTCTCGACCACGACCTGCTTGCTGCGGCCGTGGCTGAAGCTCTGGCGCACGGTACCCGTTTCGACGCGCGGCTTGAGCGATAGCGTCTTGCTCGGAACGCTCAGCTTCTTGTCGCCAGGGGTCTTGGTATCAACCATTCAGCAGTCCTAATCCTGATTTTAGTTAACGTTATGCGTTGCCGCACCGTCCTATGGGTCGTCGTTGTCTCTCAGAAATCCTGGCCGTGCTTTTCGGCAGTCTTGTCATCGTCCGCCAGCCGGTATCGGACCAGCATCTGGCTACGTGACAGGAATGTCTTGCTCGCCGGGCCCGCGAGCAGGGCAGCATGTATCACATTTGACCGGGTAAGTGCCAAATCCAATTCTATCGATTTCAGTGCGGTAACGACGGGAATCGGCGGCTTGGCGCCGCGATTTTCGTCATTTTGCCGCGCCAGCATGTCCAATTTGCGGATTCCGTCCGCGGCCCCGTCGCTGGCATGGATCAGGACCTCGACCGTGCCTTCCCGCAGGGCGCTTTCGACCTTGCCAAAACCGGCAACGATCTGCCGCGCCTTGGCGGCAATCCCAAGAGCTTCGGTCGCGCTCCGAACCAGAAGCGCTTCGATGTCGGCGGGAAGCGTCGGAGGAATGCGCAGGTCGCGCTTGAAGGCTTTGGTAAATTGGTGACGACGGACGGCTTCCGCAACCACCTGGCGCGATGCCGTAACCCACATCCCGCGCCCGGGCAGCTTGCGCTTGAGATCGGGAACTATATGCCCATCCGGCGATACGACGAACCGGATCAGCTCGTCGATCGGCCGGACCTCGCGGCTGACCACGCACATCCGCATGGTCGCGGACCTTTCGGTCCGCGGTCCATGGTCGAGTTCGGGGTCAGTGCTGGAAAGCATCCGGGCGACATTCTCCTTGGCCCTTAAGCCGACTGGTCTTCGGTCGCCTCGGCCACTTCGGCCGGCTTGGCCAGGTCAGCTTCGGTGATCCAGCCCGCCTTGACGCGCGCCTGCATGATCATGGCTTCCGCATCGTCGCGGGAGACGCCGAGACCCTCGAGCGCGCCGGGATATTTGGTCTGCTCGCCGCCTTCCTTGCGCTCGGTCCAGCCGACCAGATCATCGGTGGCGCAGCCGGCGAGGTCGTCGACCGACTTGATGTCGTTTTCGCCGAATTTCACCAGCATCTTCGAGGTCACGCCGGGGACGTCCTTGACCGCGTCCTCGACGCCGAGTTCCTTGCGCCGGGCCTCGAGCTCGGCTTCCTGCTGATCGAGATATTCGCGGGCGCGGTTCTGGAGCTCCTGCGCGGTCTCCTCGTCGAAGCCCTCGATGTCGGCGAGTTCCTTGATGTCCACCATCGCGAGTTCCTCGACCGAGGTGAAGCCTTCGGAAGCGAGCAACTGACCGACCACCTCGTCGACATTGAGCGATTCCATGAAGACGCGGGTGGAGTTCTCGAAGTCGGCCTGGCGGCGCTCCGATTCCTCCTGCTCGGTCAGGATGTCGATGTCCCAGCCGGTGAGCTGGGAGGCGAGGCGCACGTTCTGGCCGCGGCGGCCGATCGCCAGCGAGAGCTGGTTGTTGGTGTCGGGCACCACGACCTCGATGCGCTCGCGGTCCTCGTCGATGACCACCTTGGACACTTCGGCCGGCGCCAGCGCGTTGACCACGAAGGTCGCGATGTCGGGCGACCACGGAATGATGTCGATCTTCTCGCCCTGCAATTCGTTCACCACCGCCTGCACGCGCGAGCCGCGCATGCCGACGCAGGCGCCGACCGGATCGACCGAGGAATCGCGGGAAATCACGCCGATTTTCGCGCGCGAACCCGGATCGCGGGCGACGGCCTTGATCTCGACGATGCCGTCGTAGATTTCCGGCACTTCCTGCGCGAACAGCTTCGCCATGAACTGCGGGTGGGTGCGGGAGAGGAAGATCTGGGGCCCGCGGGTTTCGCGGCGGACGTCGAAGATGTAGGCGCGGACGCGGTCGCCGTTGCGGAACACCTCGCGCGGCAGCATCTCGTCGCGGCGGATGATGGCTTCGCCACGGCCGAGATCGACGATCACGCTGCCATATTCGACGCGCTTGACAACGCCGTTGACGATGTCGCCGATGCGGTCCTTGAATTCCTGATATTGCCGGTCGCGCTCGGCCTCGCGCACCTTCTGGACGATGACCTGCTTGGCCGATTGCGCGGCGATGCGGCCGTATTCCAGCGGCGGCAGGGTGTCGGCGATGGTGTCGCCGACCTGGGCGCCCGGATTGGCGCGCTGCGCATCCACCAGCGAGATCTGGTTGGAGTGGTTTTCGACATTGTCGACGACGAGCATGTGGCGCGACAGCCGCAGCTCCCCTTTCTTCGGGTCGATCTCGGCGTGAACGTCAGTTTCGCTGCCATAACGGGCGCGCGCCGCCTTGGCGATGGCGTCCTCCATCGCGGCGATGACGATGCCGCGGTCGATCGATTTCTCGCGCGCAACGGCGTCGGCGATCTGGAGCAGTTCAAGTCGATTGGCGCTGACTGCCATGGCTAGTCTCCTTCGTCAGGCTCGATCTCGCCGCGCCGCGCACGTTCGGCGGCAAGGCGATGTTTCTTTGTATTGGTCGGTGCCGGCTTCTTTTGCGGCTTGGTGTTCTTGGTGGTTTTCTCGCTGATACTGGCATGCGGCGCCGCCGGCGGCTCCAGGCCGAGATTGCGGCGCATCTCGCGCGCCGCGGCCTTGCCGCGCCGCATCGATTGCGCGATCAGCTCGTCGGTCAACACCAGGCGCGCCTCGCCGATATCCTCCATCACCAGGAGAACCTCGGCGTCGTCGCTGCCCTTGACGTCCTCGCGCAGCAGCCGGACGCAGTCGCCTTCGACGCCCGCGATCTTGCCGCGGAACCGCTTCCGTCCCTCGTGCGCGACCGCCATGTCGATCTTGACGAGATGACCGGTATACCGTTCGAAATCCGAGCGCCGCACCAGCGGCCGGTCGATCCCGGGCGAGGAAATTTCCAGCCTGTAGGCGCGCTCGATCGGGTCGGCGACGTCGAGCACCGGCGACAGCGCCCGCGAGATCGTCTCGCAATCCTCGATCTGCATCGAGCCGTCCGGACGCTCGGCCATGATCTGCACGGTGCAGCCGGCCTCTCCGGAAATGCGGATCCGCACCAGCCGGTAGCCCATGCCTTCGAGCACCGGACCGGCGATCGCCGACACGCGCGCAGCCGCGCCCGGCTCGACCACAAGCCGCGGCTCGGCCAGCAACTCGGCATCGGTGGAACCAGTATTCGGTTCGGTCATATCCAGGGTCGGGGCGCTCGATGGTTAACGCTACGTTAAGACTTAGATTTGCAGAGCCTGCTTCGAAACTCTTGGTTCCGACATGTCGTCGGATCGCGCATCTTTCGCCAAGCCGCGTTCAGGTAACAAAAAAGAGCGGGTCCTTTCGGGCCCACTCTCACTACGCGGATCGTATGAGAAGATGAATTGACGCTGATATAGCGCCTTCCATCCTCCCGGACAAGGCCCAACGCAGCCGAGAGCGGGCTTTTTGCGCCCTCAGGTGTCTCCGGAGCAACGCTTCTTTCATCAACGGGGCCTAAATTTCCGGCTCGTGGGGCGGCTTGAGCCTATGGCGCGCCCACAGCGTGCCAGAATCGAGTTGCGTTTCATGACCGTTGCCACTTCGCTGATTCCCGGACTGGACGAGATCGTCAGACGCGGCGATCCGAAGCGCCGTGGCGAGATCGCGGGCGCCATCGCCGCGCTGTTCTTCCAGGATGCCGCAAAGCTTGGTCCCGAGCTCGTCGAGCTCTTCGACAATCTCCTGGTCGATCTGGTCCCTCATGCCGAGCTTGCTTCGCGTGCCGACCTCGCGGAGCGCTTCTCGTGGCTGGACAATGCACCGCCCCATCTGGTCGGCCAGCTCGCCCGCGAAAACGAAATCATGGTGGCGGCTCCCGTGCTGCGCCGCTCGCCCGTGCTCGATGACGCTGCGCTTGTCGAGATCGCCCGGCTGAAGGGCCAGGGTCATCTGCTGGCGATGACGGAGCGGCCGATATTGTCGGCCGACATCACCGACGTGCTGGTCGAGCGCGGCGATCGTGACGTGGTGCGCCGCGCCGCGGGCAATGCCGGCGCGACGTTCTCAGCCGGCGGCTATTCGGAATTGATCAAGCGCGCGAGCCAGGACGGCGTGCTGACGCTCAAGATCGGCCAGCGCGAGGATCTTTCGGGCGAGAGTCTCAAAGAGCTTCTCAACGGCACGCTCGATGTCATTCGCCGCCGCCTCTCCAGCATGGTCAAGCCCGACCGCCAAATCGAGATCAAGCGCGCGATGGCCGCGATCGAGGAAGCCACGCTGCCGCCCGGCCCGCGGCGGGACTTCTCGGCGGCGCAGCGCACGGTGCTCGGCCTGCATCGCGGCGGCCATCTCGGCGAGAGCGCGCTGCTGAGCTTCGCCAGGGCGCACAAATACGAGGAGTCGATCGCCTCGCTCTCGGCGATGTCCGGCGTCAGGCTCACGATCCTCGACCGCCTGATGGCGGGCGATCGCTACGATCCGATCTTGATCATCGGACGCTTGCTGAACCTGGGCTGGCCCACAGTGCGCGCGCTCATCCTGATGTGGTACGGCCCGAATCGCGCGCCGGCCGATGCCGATCTCGAACAGGCGCGCGTGAACTTCACGCGGCTGATGCCGACGACGGCGGAGCGCGTCGTGAGTTTCTGGCGCAACCGCCAGACGATCTAGAGCCTGCGAAATCGCAAGTAAGCCGCCTTGCGCCCCTCGCGCGCGGCCTTCCGGCCGTAGCGCGTCATGGTGTAGCCGGCCCAGGGCAGCCGGAAATCATCGGCGCGTTCGGCGAGCCACTGAAAATCCGGCGCGCGCCCGAGATGCGACAACGTCCAGGCGCAGTAATCGTCGATGTCGCAGACGAAGCGGAATTCGCCGCCGGGTTTCAGCACGCGCGCCATCGCGGCAATCGTCCTGTCCTGAACGAAGCGTCGCTTCCAGTGCCGCCGCTTCGGCCAGGGATCGGGATGGATCAGGTCGATCCGCGCCAGCGAGGCCTTCGGCAGCCAGGCGAGCAGCTCGGCGGCATCGCCGGCGAACAGGCGGATATTGGCGATGTTGCCGGCCTCGATCTGCGCGAGGATTTTTGCCATGCCGTTGACATAGGGCTCGCAGCCGATGAAGCTGGTTGCGGGAAAGCACTTCGCCTCCGCGGCCAGATGCTCGCCGCCGCCGAAGCCGATCTCGAGCCGCACGTCCTCGGCAGCGGGATCGAAGATCTCGCAGGCATTCGCCGGCGCCGCCGATGCGATATCGAGCGCGAGATGCGGCAACAGATGATCGACCAACTCGGCCTGGTGCTGCCTGAGCTTGTGGCCCTTGCGGCGTCCGAAGAAGGTGCGCTCGCTATCCTCGCGCTCCGGATCTGATTTGCGCTCGCTCATCGCAGCGTCTGATACAGCCGGTACAGCAGTCGGGCGCGCGGCACGATCGAGGAGACGTAGATCTGCTCGTAATGGGTATGGGCGCCCTTGCCGTCGACGCCGAGGCCGTCGAGCGTGCCGGTGTACGGGGCGGTGAAGTTGCCGTCGGAGCCGCCGCCGGTGTGCGTGTCGATCAGCTCGAAGCCGATCTCCGCGGCGATGGTCTTGGCGTGCTCGTAGAGCGAGGCGCCCGCATTGCCCTTCTCGTAGGGAGGACGATTGAGTTCGCCCGCGACCTTGACGGTGACGCCTTCGGTCTTCGATGTCAGTCCGAGGATCTTGCCGACGAACTCCTCTGCGTCAGCGAAGCTCGGCACGCGCAGATCGACCTCGGCATAGGCCTCTTCGGGCGTCACGTTGGGGCGTGAGCCGCCGCGCACCACGCCGACATTGACGGTGACGCCGCGTTTCAGGTCGTTCATGCCCTCCAGCGTCTGGATGACGTTGGCGAGTTCGCGGATAGCGCTGCGGCCGTCCTCGGGCCGTGTCCCGGCATGGGCGGGCACGCCCTTGATGAACACCTCGAATCGTCCGACGCCCTTGCGGCCGGTGACGATCTTGCCGCCGTCGCGCGCGGGCTCCGTCACCAGGACGTATTTGGCCTTGCGTCCTTCCTTCTCAATGAGCGCACGAGAAGTCGGGCTGCCGATCTCTTCGTCGGAGGTGAACATGTGGGTGATGCCGAGCGGCGAACGATCCGCCGTGGCGCAGAGCTCCCGAAAGGCGTGATAGGCAATGTAGGCGCCGCCCTTCATGTCGTAAATGCCCGGACCGAACGCGCTATCGCCCTCGACCTTGAACGGCAGGCGCGCGATGAATCCCATGGGGTGAACAGTATCGAGATGACTGAGCACCAGGATGCCAGGCCGGTCCTGGCCCCAGCTCGAACGCACCACGAGATGATCGCCGCAGCCGTCGACACCGGCAACGCGTTCGAGCGTGACGGGCAGATCGCGATATTGCCCGGCAACCATCGAGGTCAGCTTGTTGACTTGTTCAGGCACTTCCGTCGGCGTCTCGATCTCCACCCAGCGGCGGATACCCTCGAGAATGGTTTGGGAATCGAACGAACTGGTGCTCGCCATGGAATTATCTGTGCCTTTAAACCGGATCATCGGAGCGGAACGCGCTGAAAGCGCGCCCGCAAGGGACGACATAGGCCAGATTTGGCGCAGTCTCAAATCGGAATGAGTGGCGGGTCAGCGCTTGTCAGGGCCTTCGCGGGCGGCGATCTGTTCGACGAGATCGACGATCGAGCGGCGCAGCTTTGAATCGATGATTCGGGTGAACGCCCGGGTCAGCGCCAGCCCTTCGGAGGTCGCGAGGAAGTCGGAGACATAGGACGGCGAGGCGCCTTCTGCGAAGCCGTTGGGGCCGGCCATGCCACTCGGCCCGCCTTCGAACAGGAACGATACCGGCACCTGGAGGATTTCAGCGATTTGCTGAATCCGGCTCGCGCCGACCCGGTTGGTGCCCTTCTCGTATTTCTGAACCTGCTGGAATGTCAGGCCCAAAGCTTCGCCGAGCTTCTCCTGGCTCATGCCCAACATGATGCGGCGCATGCGCACGCGACTGCCGACATATTTGTCAACAGGGTTGGGCGCTTTCGACATTTCCTCAGCCCTCCAAAGACCACCCGTCGGCGCAATAGAAAGTATTGCCTCAGGTGACAGCGACGCCCAAAGTTCACCCTGATTGGGGAAACATTGCGGAGAAATTTAGCAATGCACCGCTGTCTTATGCAGCGGGTGCAGAATGGAGAGCCCGTGTGCAGTCTGTCAACCGTGGGACTACGGTTGTCAAAGGATTCCGGCCGTTTCGACAGGACGGCGTGATCGGGGCGGCCGATTGGCAATACGTCGTCGTACCGCCAGAAGCACAGCCAACGCGACGAGCATGGCTGCGGGGATGTCGCCGACTCTCGCATAGAGAGTGGGCGGGATTGCGGTGGGCAGGTTCGCGTCCAAAATGCCCTCGATCCCCAGGCCGAGGCTGGCCACCGTTCGTCCGACGGGATCGATCACTGCCGAAACGCCGGTGTTCGCGGAGCGGACCAGCGGCAGTCCGAGTTCGACAGCGCGCATCCGCGCCTGCTCCATGTGCTGGTACGGACCGGTCGAGATGCCGAACCAGCCGTCATTGGTGAGGTTCACGATCCAGCCCGGGCGCTCGTCGCGCCCGCCGACCTCGCCGGGAAAAATCGCCTCGTAGCAGATCAGCGGCAGCGCAGGCGGTGCACCCGGCACCGGCAGCACGTGCCGCACCGTGCCCGGAATGAAGCCGCCGCGCATCCGCGTCAGTTGCTCGAAGCCGAGCTTCTCCATCGTGTCTTGGAACGGAAGATATTCTCCGAACGGCACCAGATGCAGCTTGTCGTAGACGGCGAGCACGCTGCCGTCATGGTCGATCACGTAGATCGAATTATAGGCGCGCGTGACCGGCTTGCCGGGCGGCAGGTCAGGGGCACGGATGGATCCGGTGATCAGCACCGTTCCCTTCGGCAGCAGCTCGGCGATCTCCGCCATCGCGTCGGCCTCGCGGGTCAGGAAGAACGGAAAGGCGGATTCCGGCCAGATCAGGATGGTGGCATCGCGCACGCCGGTCGATTGCGGTCCGGAGGCGCGGTCCGACAGCGCGAGATATTTCTTCATCACCTCCGCCTTGGCGGAGTAGTTGAACCTGGCGTCTTGCTGGAGGTTCGGCTGCATCAGGCGCAGCTTGGCGCCCGCGACCATCGTGGTCGGATGCAACGACAGGCGGATCGCGCCGAAGATGCCCATCACCATCAGCAGTGCGACGGCCGCGGCCGGCACACGCCATGCCATGCGGCCATCGGGCGTGCGGTCGATCAGCACCGCGGGGCTCGCGAAGATCGCGACGGTGAGGAATGTCATGCCCCACTGGCCGATCAGGGATGCCGTCTGCGCCAGCGGCAACGGCTCCGACAGCGCATAGCCGAAGGCGTTCCAGGGAAAGCCGGTCAGCGCGTGGCCGCGCAACCATTCGGCGATGGTGAGGCTTGCGGCGAGCGCGAGAATGCGCGTGGCATCCTTGGTCCAGAGCAGCCGGGCCAGCGCAAATCCGATCGCCGTGAAGATGGAGAGATAGGCCGGCAGGCCCAGCACGGCGAAGGGCGTCAGCCAGGCGAAGACGTCGGCGTCGACGAAGAAGGCGTAGCCGATCCAGTAGAGGCCGGGGACGAAATAGCCGAGCCCGAACCAATAGCCGGTCAGCGCTGCGGCGGGGACGCCGCCGAGCCGACCGGCGCCGGTGCCGTCGATCAGCCAGACCAGCACCGGGAAGGTGACAAACAGCACCGGCCAGGCATTGAACGGCGCCAGTGCCAGAACCGATAGCGCGCCGGCCGCCATGGCAATGACGGCGCGTTTCCATCCCCAGGTCAGGATGACGGCGAGGGCAACCTGCCGCAGGCGCTGGAATGAGCTCACTGTGAGCCGGTCCCGTCGGCGGGCGGCGGCGTGGGCGTGTCGCCGGCTTGCGGCTGACCGCTGTCCGGCGTCGCTTCGCGGCGGCGGCTCTCGCGCTGGGTACGCGGCGCCGGGCGTTCCTTCCGTGTCGAGATACGCAGCCGCTTGACGCGGCGCGGATCGGCATCGAGCACCTCGACTTCGTAATGGCCGGGCCCCGAGATCACCTCGCCGCGCACCGGCAGGCGGCCGACGAAGCTGACGAGATAGCCGCCCAGCGTCTCCACTTCCTCGCCGGCTTCGCCGGTGACGAAATCCGCGCCGATCACCGTGCGGACGTCCTCGAGGCTGGCGCGGGCATCGGCGATGAAGGCGTTGTCGGGCAGGCGCACGATCGAGGGCGGCTCGTCGCTGTCATGCTCGTCGTCGATCTCGCCGACGATCTGCTCGACGATGTCCTCGAGCGAAACCAGCCCGTCGCTGCCGCCATATTCGTCGACGACCAGTGCAAGGTGAATGCGCGTGGCCTGCATCTGCGCGAGCAGGTCGATCGCCCGCATCGACGGCGGCACGTAGAGCAGCTTGCGGATGATGCGCGCATCCTGAAGCGGCATCGCGAGATCGACCGCGCGCAGGTCGAGTCCGGCCGGCAACGGTTTCTTGCGCTTGGCCTTGGTCGCGTCCGGGATGCGGGCGCGAGCGGTCATGAAGGCGAGCAGGTCGCGGATGTGCACAATGCCGACGGGATCGTCGAGCGTCTCGTCATAGACCACGAGGCGCGAGTGGCCGGCGCTTTCGAAGCGGCTCATCAATTCGCCGAGCGGGATGTCGCGCTTCACCGCGATGATGTCGGCGCGGTGAACCATGACATCGGCGATGCGGCGCTCATGCAGGGCGAGAATGTTGCGCAGCATGGTGCGCTCGACGGTCGAGAACCCGGTATCGTCGGGCGTCGAGGCATCGAGCACGACCTGGAGGTCGTCGCGCACCGATCCCGCCTTCCAGCCGAACAGCGTGCGGATGGCGCGCAACAGCCAGCCGTCCGCGCTCGGGCGCATCACCTCCCCGGGCGTCACCACCGCCGGCAAATTGGGCGTGTTGCGCGGATTGTCGTGGATCGGGTCGGAATCCGGCATTTCAATCCATCCGTCAGCGGTCGGCATAGGGGTCGGGGATGCCGAGATGCGCCAGGATCTGCGTTTCGAGCGCTTCCATCTCCTCCGCGTCGTCGTCGTTCTCGTGGTCGAAGCCGACCAGATGCAGGAAACCATGCACGGCGAGGTGGCTCAGATGATGGTCGAACGGCTTCTGCTCCTCGTCCGCCTCGCGCCGCATGGTCTCGTAGGCGATTGCGATGTCCCCGAGCATGCGCGGCGCGTCGCCCGGCTTCCACTCGCCTTCCGGCTGGAGCGCGGGAAACGACAGCACGTTGGTCGGCTTGTCGATGCCGCGCCAATTGCCGTTGAGCGTGCGGATGCCGGCATCATCGGTCAGCATCACCGCCACTTCCGCTTCCGCAACATCCTCATCGACCGACGCCGCCGCGGCAGCAACCGCGCGCTGGATCACGGCGTCGGCGTCGGGTTCGCTCTGCCAGCAATCGGCGACGACGAGGACCTCGGTCATGGGAAGGTTGGGATGCGACATGGCTTTGTTCGGAACGAAAACGGCGCTGTGTCCGCGCCTGCATGGTCCGGCTGTTGTCTCGTCAGGATTTATTGCCGGCGGCCGGCCGCTGCGGCAGACCTTCGTAGGCCGAGACGATCCGCGCCACGAGCTCGTGGCGGATCACGTCTTCGGCGGTGAAATGAACTTGCGCAATGCCTTCGACGCCGTTCAGCAGACGAGTCGCTTCGGCCAGCCCCGAGGTCTGGCCGTTCGGCAGGTCGATCTGCGAGGGATCGCCGGTCACGATCATGCGGCTGTTCTCGCCGAGCCGGGTCAGGAACATCTTCATCTGCATTGATGTGGTGTTCTGCGCCTCGTCGAGGATGATGGCGGCGTTGGTCAGCGTGCGGCCGCGCATGAAAGCGAGCGGCGCGATCTCGATCTCGCCGGTCTGCAGCGCGCGCTCGACGATGCGGGCGTCCATGAGGTCGTAGAGCGCGTCGTAGATCGGGCGCAGATAAGGATCGACCTTTTCGCGCAGATCGCCGGGCAGGAAGCCGAGCCGCTCGCCGGCTTCCACTGCCGGGCGCGACAGGATGATCTTGTCGACCTCCTTGCGCTCGAACAGTTGCGCGGCATGCGCGACCGCGAGCCAGGTCTTGCCGGTGCCGGCCGGGCCGATGCCGAACACCAGCTCGTGCCGCTTCAATGCGCGGATATAGGAATCCTGTGCCGCCGTGCGCGCGCGTACCGGTCGCTTGCGCAAATTGATGCTGTCGAAAGTCGATTTGGCCGATTTGGCGTCGAACTCGAACAGGGAGCCTTGGGCGATCACGGCGCGGATCGCGCCTTCGACCTCGCCTTGGTCGAGATCCTGCCCCTTCACCGCCTGGGCGTAGAGCGCCTCCAGCACCCGGCGCGCCGCGTCGCAGCCGTCGCGCGTGCCGCCGATGGTGATGTGGTTGCCCTTGGAATCCACGACAACGCCGAGCCGCCGCTCGATCTGCGCCAGGTTCTGGCCATAGGGCCCCACCAGCGCGGATGCGGCGCGGTTGTCGTCGAAGTCGATGACGACGTGAGTCTCGGGCGGAACTTGCATGTCGCGGTCAAATTTGCGGCTGGAAGCGAGGGAAGGCGAATCCGATGCGCTTTTGGGCAAGGGTTCAGGCTCCAGTGGCAATGGGTGATAAAGCGGTCTCGCGCGCCGTACGCGGCGTCACGAGCTCACCGAGGAAGCTGTAGCGTTCGAGGCTGTCGATCCGGACGGGCAGGATTTGTCCGATGATGTCGGGCGAGGCCATCACATGCGCGGGCTGGAGGAAAGCGGTGCGGCCGACGATCTGGCCGTCCTTGCGTGCCGGGCGTTCGAACAGCACGTCGACGGTTGAGCCAATCGCAGCCTTGTTGAAGGCCGATTGCTGGCTGTCGATCAGTTCCTGGAGCCGCTCCAACCGCTGGTCCATCTCGACGGGGGACACCGTCTCCTGCATATCCGCCGCCGGCGTACCCGGCCGGGCGGAGTATTTGAACGAATAAGCCGCAGCGTAGCCGATTTGCGTGACAAGCGCGAGGGTGGCGAGAAAATCTTGCTCGCTCTCGCCGGGGAAGCCCACGATAAAATCTGATGAAAAAGCAATATCTTGGCGCGCGGCCCGGAAACGGTCGACGACTCGCCGATAATCATCGGCGGTATGTTTCCGGTTCATGGCCGCCAATATCCGGTCCGAGCCCGACTGCACCGGCAGGTGCACGAACGGCATCAACTCGCCGAGATCGCGATGGGCAGCGATCAGACTGTCATCGACGTCGCGGGGATGGCTGGTCGAGTAGCGCAGCCGGGCGACGCCCGGAATCCGCGCCAGATGTTCGAGCAGTTTGCCGAGCGGCCAGCTTTTCCCGTCCGGTCCGTCGCCGTGATAGGCGTTGACGTTCTGTCCGATCAGCGTGAGCTCGCGGACGCCGTTCTCGGTGAGCCGCTTCACGTCGTCGACGATCCTCGCCACGGGCCGCGAGACTTCCGCCCCGCGCGTATAGGGCACGACGCAGAAGGTGCAGAACTTGTCGCAGCCTTCCTGCACGGTGACGAAAGCGGAAATGCCGCGCGCGCGGATCGCTGCGGGCTTTGGCTGGGCCAGGAAGCCGAACTTGTCGGCGGCCGGAAACTGGGTCTCGATCGCGCGGCCTTCGCTGCCGGCGCGCTTCAGCAACTCCGGCAGATGATGATAGCTCTGCGGGCCGACGACGACATCGACCGTCGGCGCACGGCGCACGATTTCCTCGCCTTCGGCCTGCGCCACGCAGCCTGCGACTGCGATCTGCATCGCACGGCCGGTGCGCGCGGCCTCGTCCTTGGCGAGGCGCAGGCGGCCGAGCTCGGAATAGACCTTTTCGGAGGCCTTCTCGCGGATATGGCAGGTGTTGAGGATGACGAGGTCGGCATCCTCGGCGCTCGCGGTCTCCACGAATCCTTCCGGAGCCAGTGTGTCCACCATGCGCTGGGCATCGTAGACGTTCATCTGGCAGCCAAATGATTTGATGTGCAGCTTGCGCGGCGGCTTCATGGAACCTGGGAATGAGGTGGAGGACTGCCCCCAGATATAGGCTGGGGCGGCGAAAATCCAGCGAATGGGGGTCTTTTCGGTCGTCATTCCAGGGCGCGACGCAGCCGCGAACCCGGAATCCAGAGGTTTTGGCACGAGATTCCGCGTTCGATGCTGGCGCATCGCCCCGGAATGACGCCGAGAGGGGCGATTCAGCCGGTCAGGGCGTCAGCCTCGAGCCGCTGGATCAGCTCCGGCAGTTGTCGCATGTCGTCGAAAGTCAGTCCGGCGCCGGCAGCCCGCAACCTTTCGGCGTGACCCGGCGGGCAGTGGCTGCCGCCGTGAAATCCCAGCACGGTCATCCCGGCAGCGTGCGCGCCGGTCACTCCGGGAACGCTGTCCTCGATCACCAGGCACCGTTCCGGCGAGACCTTCATCTGCGCGGCAGCGAACAGGAACAGATCGGGCGCCGGCTTGCCGCGTGCGACTTGGCTCGCGGAAAAGATATTGGGGGCGAGCTGATCGTAGAGCCCGGCGCAAGTCAGGCCGTGGTGAATCTTGTCCGGCGTGCCGCTCGACGCGACGCATTTGGGCAACTCGATCGCCGCGATCGCTGCCGCCACGTGGGTGATCGGCTGCAAATCGCTGGCGTAGAATTGCAGAGTGGCCGCATTGACCTGCTGCTCGAGATCATCGGGCAGACTGCGGCCGATTTCCTGTTCGACCATCCGCCGGGCGTCCTTCTCGGAAACGCCAAGGAAGTGGACCAGCACCTGCTCCGACGTGATCGGATAGCCGTGCCGCGTCAGCACATCCGCATGCGCGCGACAGGAGATGACCTCGCTGTCCACCAGCACGCCGTCGCAATCGAAGATGATGAGGTCGATGGGCACTTCAGCTCGCGGTCCGGGTGGTGTCACCTCTCCCCAACGGGGAGGGGTGAAGAGAGCTCGCCGAAGGATCTATCCATCAATTTGAGGGCTTGTCGTCGTCGAGCGGGACGCAATAGAGCTCGAGCCGGTGATCGACCAGCTTGTAGCCGAGCTTGCGGGCGATCTCCGCCTGGAGCTTCTCGATCTCCTCCGAGGTGAACTCGATCACCTTGCCGTCGCGCAGATTGATGAGATGGTCGTGATGGCTGTCGCGCATCGTCTCGTAGCGGGCGCGGCCCTCGCGGAAATCGTGGCGCTCGATGATGCCGGCATCCTCGAACAGTTTTACGGTGCGATAGACGGTCGAGATCGAGATCTTGTCATCGACCGCGACACAGCGCCGGTACAGCTCCTCGACGTCGGGATGGTCGACCGCCTCCGCCAGCACGCGGGCGATGACGCGGCGCTGCTCGGTCATGCGCATGCCAGTGGCGGCACAGCGCGCCTCGATGCCGGACGCCTTGGATGCGGAGGAAGGTTTAAGTCCAGTCATGTGGTGTCTGCCTGACGGGCGCTTACTGCCATCAATGTTACGACAAGTCACGTCGCATCAGAAGCGCGTTCAATTGTTCCCCATTGGCCTGCTTATAGTAGCGTTCGCGGCGTCCGACCACCACGAATCCGGCTCTCTCGTAGAGCCGCCGTGCCGGCTGGTTGTTCTCTTCGACCTCCAGAAATATCGTGCGCACGCCGCGTCCTGCGAGGTGGCCGAGATGGGTCATCAGCAGCGTGCGGGAGAGGCCGCGGCCGCGATGGGCCTGATCGACCGCGACCGACAGGATCTCCGCTTCGTCCGCACCGATCCGCGATACCGCAAAGCCGATCGTGTTGCGACCCAGGCGCAAGCGATGGACCAGCGTATTGCGCTCGCTGAGCATGGCCTCGAACTCGGCTTCGCCCCAGCCGCGGGCAAACGAGGCGCCGTGGAGCTGCGCCAGCCGCGCCGCATCGCGCACCGAAGCCGGCTCGACGGCCGCGGTGCCGCCGCGCCACCATTCCGACAACCATCTCATCACGAGGTTGCGGCTTGAGCCGCGAGCGGCTTCTGCGCCGCCGGCTTTGCATCGGGTGCGCGCAGATAGAACGGCCGCGCCGGATTGGTGTCGGGATCGGCGGCTGCGCCCAACCACGCAACCCAGCCGATATCGGGCGCAGGCTGCGCGTCGACGGCTAGCGGCTGCGGTCCCTGCTTTGGCCAGCGCTGGGCGAGGATGTTCGCGGCATTGCCGACCAGATGCGGCGCGCCGAATTGCGACGCCGCGATCGCCTCATCGATGCTGGCGACTTTCGGCCGCACCAGTTGGCTGCCGTCGCCGGCGACGATCTGGAAATAGACGTGATCGTGCCGCGCATCGATCGCCGAGATCACCGGCGCCGATTTGCTCTGGCCGACGATGGCGGCGGCATAGGCCGACAATGTCGTCAGTCCGACGGCCGGCCGTTTGGCCGCGAGCGCTAGGCCGCGCGCCGCCGAAATGCCCACCCGCAAGCCGGTGAAACTGCCGGGGCCGACGGTGACCGCGATGCGATCGAGCGCCGTGAAGGCCAGATCCGCCGCCCGCATGACCCGCGCGATCATCGGCATTAGCGCCTCGGCATGGCCGCGCTTCATCAGAAGCTGCTCCTGCACAAGGAGTTTGCCAGCCTCGGTGTCGAGAACCGCGGCCGCACACGCTTCCAGCGCGGTATCGATGGCAAGGATCAGCATAACGGCAAGCATATCATTGGCGATCGGATGATGCTCAATGTTCTTGCCGTCATGGCCGGGCTTGACCCGGCCATCCACGGCTTTGCCGCCCAAAACGTCGATGCCCGGGCCTTCGCCGCGCCGAAGGGGCCTTCGGCCCCCGCAGGCGGGACAAGCCCGGGCATGACGGAGTGAAACCCGTGCGCCGGTCGTGCAATTTACATCGGCCGGACTTCGACCACGTCAGGCACGAAGTGCTTCAACAGGTTCTGGATACCGTGCTGGAGCGTCGCGGTCGACGAGGGACAGCCGGAGCAGGCGCCCTTCATGTTGAGATAGACGATGCCGTCCTTGAAGCCGCGGAAGGTGATGTCGCCGCCGTCATTGGCGACCGCGGGCCGCACCCGGGTCTCGATCAGATCCTTGATCATGTCGACCGTCTCGGCGTCGGCCTCGTCGAAGAATTCGTCCTCATCGTCGAGATCGGCATCGCTTTGAGCGGCGCCGTCGGCGAGCAGCGGCGCGCCGGACATGTAGTGCTCCATGATGGCACCGAGGATCGCCGGCTTGAGCTGCTGCCATTCACCTCCCGCCTTGGTCACGGTGATGAAGTCGGAGCCGTAGAACACGCCGGTGACGCCGGGCACCTCGAACAGCTTTTCGGCGAGCGGCGAGCGCGTGGCGGCTTCGCGGCTCGAAAACTCCATCGGGCCGCCGTCGACCACGACGCGACCGGGGATGAACTTGAGTGTGGCGGGATTGGGGGTGGCTTCGGTCTGAATGAACATGGTTTTCTCCGGACGTCGCCGGTTCAAGGCCGGCGCGTGAGCTACCCCATAGCATGTGGCGCGCGCAAACGCACCGTCAAGAGGGCGCGCGAGATTCGGCTAGACTTTCAAGAGGTTGGAGCCTGCTTGCAGCCAGTCCGGTCGCCATCATCGAGGCACCAGCCATCCTGTTCGAAGTCCGGTGCCCTCATTGAGGCCCGCCCCTCCCCGCACTATCGCCGGCGAATGAAGCCGACGATGTCCTTGGTGAGCTTCAAAGTCTCGTCCGCGATCGCACGCGCCCGGTCGGCGCCGTCGTTCAGAATGGCATCGATATGGCCGGGGTCGGCGACGAGGCGCTTCATCTCGCCGGCGATCGGCGAGAGCTTTGTCACGCACAGCTCCACCAGCGCGTTCTTGAAGCTGGAGAACTGGCCGCCGCCGAATTCGCGCAGCACGTCGGCCTTGGAGCGGCTGGAGAGCGCGGCAAAAATGCCGACCAGATTGTCGGCCTCCGGACGTGCTTCCAGGCCCTTCTCTTCCGTCGGCAACGGCTCCGGATCGGTCTTCGCCTTGCGCACCTTCTGCGCGATGGTGTCGGCGTCGTCGGTCAGATTGATGCGCGAATTGTCCGACGCGTCCGATTTCGACATCTTCTTGGTGCCGTCGCGCAGGGACATCACGCGCGTCGCCGGTCCGGTGATGAAAGGCTCCGGCTGCGGGAAGAACAGGCCGTCATTGGCGCCCTGGCTGCGGATCGAATCGCCAAAGTCGTTGTTGAACTTCTGCGCGATGTCACGCGAGAGCTCGAGGTGCTGCTTCTGGTCCTCGCCGACCGGCACGTGGGTGGCGCGATAGAGCAGAATGTCGGCGGCCATCAGCACGGGATAGTCGTAGAGCCCGACCGAGGCGTTCTCGCGGTCCTTGCCGGCCTTTTCCTTGAACTGGGTCATGCGGTTCAGCCAGCCCATGCGAGCGACGCAGTTCAAGATCCAGGTGAGCTCGGCATGGCCGGAGACCTGGCTCTGGTTGAACACGATGTGCTTGTTGGGATCGATGCCGCTCGCGATGAACGCCGCGGTCACTTCGCGGGTGTTGCGCGCGAGCTCGGCCGGTCCGCCCCAGACGTCCAACCCTTGCGTGATCGCGTGCATGTCGACGACGCAATAGATGCAGTTGTGGGTCTCCTGCATCTTCACGAAGTTGACTATCGCGCCGAGATAATTGCCGAGATGCAGATTGCCGGTCGGCTGGACGCCCGAAAAAACCCGTTCAACGAATGGCATGGTGAATGTTCCTGGCAAGCCTTCCCAGAGATAATCGGCCGTCGTTTCCAACAGCGGCGCTGCCTCGTCAAGGGTAATTCGCTAGTCCTGCGCGCCCAGCTCGGGCGTGGCCGGCCGCCTCAGGGCGTCAACCGCCTCGCGCAAGGAGGTGACCCCGAGGATTTGCAGCAGGCCACTATAGACGGCGATCCCCGCCGCGATCTGCAAACCCAGTGCAATGAACCTGATCAGCCCGTGGCTGTCGGCAGGTGAAAGGCCCGTACTCAGCCACAGCAGGGCACCCATGACAGCGGCGGCAAGCACGATCCGCGGCAGCCGTTTGCGGGCGGCGGCGTCCACCGAGAAGCCGAATTCGCTGGTGCCTTTGCGGAGCAGGGCGAGCGCGCTGCTCCAGGCGCCGGCCGCTATGCTCGCGGCGATGCCGCCCGTGCCGTAGAAATGGCCAAGCAGGACGGCAAGCGCGACCGCGACCACAAAGCCTTTGGCCGTTGCGAGCAGCGGCGTCATGGTGTCGCTGCGGGCATAGAAGGCCGGCGACAGCGCCTTGATCAGCACATGGGCCGGCAGGCCCAGCGCCAGCCCCATCAGCGCATGGGCGGTGGCCGCGCTGTCATCGGCACCGAACGCACCGTGCTCGAACAACAGCCGCACGATCGGTTCGGCCAGCACGATCAGGCCGAGCGTGGCGGGCAGCGCCAGCCCCGTCGCGAGTTCCAGCGCGCGGGATTCCGCATGCGCCACGGCGTCGCGGTCGCCGCGGGTGACGGCGCGCGTCAGCTCCGGCACCAGGACGGTGCCCATGGCGATGCCGACGATGCCGAGCGGCAATTCGATCAGGCGGTTGGCGAAATAGAGCCAGGACACGGCCGACGGCATCGCGGAGGCGATGATCGCGCCGGCCACCATCAGCCATTGCGGGCCCGAGCTTGCGATCATGCCGGGAACGGCCTTGGCGAAGAAGCCGCGCATCTCCTTGTCGAAACTCACACGCAACGGTGTCGCGAGGCGTCCGCTTCGCCGCGACAGCAGCATCATGAGTTGCAGCAGGCCGGCGGCACCGACGGTCGCCGCCAGCATCCATGCGGCGAAGGTCGCATCGGCGTGCCAGGCCAGCAGCATCGCGATGACCGCGATCAGCGCGATGTTGAACAGCAGCGGCGAGAACGCCGTCAGCGCAAATCGCCCTTGCGCGTTGAGCAGCCCCATCAGCACGGTGACGGGACCGGCGAAGGCGAGATAGGGCAGCATCAGCCGGGCGTTCTCGATCGCGAGATCGCGCGTGTGGCTACCGAGAAATCCGGGCGCGATGATCGTGACGATCAGCGGCATCGACAGCGCAACGACGATCGAGATCGCTAGCAGCGCCACGCTGACCGTGCCGAGCACACGTCCCGCGAATGCCGAAGCTGCCTGCTCGCCATCGCGGTCACGGACGCGCAGCCAGGCCGGGATCAGCGCCGCGTTGAGTGCCCCTTCGCTGAGCAGCCGGCGCACCACGTTGACGAGCTGAAACGCCGCCAGAAACGCATCCGCCACGGCGCCGGTGCCGAGCAATGCCGCGATCATCGAATCGCGCGCAAAACCCAGCAGCCGCGAGGTCAGTGTTCCCGTGGAGACGGTCAGGAAGGAGCGGATCATTGCGCTGACATAATACCCTTGCTTGCCCGTGTAGGGCCGGTCGTGATAGGCCGCGAGCAAGATTTCAGACCGACAGGAAGCGGATTTCTCCGGTAATCGCAATCCGGCAACAGGATCAAGGTGAATGGCTGACGCGAAATATGACGTCTTGGGTATCGGCAACGCGCTGTTCGACGTGCTGGTCAGGACCGACGAGGCTTTTCTGGCCAAGCACGGCATGACCAAGGGCAGCATGTCCCTGATCGACGAGGCCCGCGCCGCCGCCATCTACCAGGACATGGGCCCGGCGACGGAGGTCTCGGGTGGCTCGGCTGCCAACACCATCGTCGGCATCGGCAGCCTGGGTGCGCGGGCCGCCTATGTCGGCAAGGTCAAGGACGACCAGATCGGCAAGCTCTACGTCCACGACATCCGCGCGGCCGGCGTCGCCTTCAATACGCCCGCTGCCAAAGACGGCCCCGCCACCGGCTGCTCCTACATCCTGGTGACTGATGACGGCGAGCGGACCATGAACACCTATCTCGGCGCGGCGCAGGATCTCTCGCCCGCGGATATCGATCCGGCCGAGATCGCCGGCGCCGGCATTGTCTATCTCGAGGGCTATCTCTGGGATCCCAAGAACGCCAAGGACGCCTTCCTCAAGGCCGCCAAGATCGCCCATGACGCCAAACGCAAGGTGGCGCTGACATTGTCGGATTCGTTCTGCGTCGATCGCTACCGCGACGAGTTTCTCGCGCTGATGCGCAACGGCACCGTCGACATCGTGTTCGCCAACGAATCCGAGCTGCATTCGCTCTACATGACCTCGGATTTCGACACCGCGCTGAAGCAGCTGCGCAACGACGTCAATCTTGGTGTGGTCACCCGCAGCGAAAAGGGCTGCATGGTGGTGTCGGCCGAAGACACCGTTGCCGCGCCGGCATTCCCGATTGCCCAGCTGGTCGACACCACAGGCGCCGGCGACCTCTTCGCCGCCGGCTTCCTGTTCGGGCTGGCGCGTGAGTTGCCGTACAAGCAGTGCGGTCAGCTCGGTGCGCTGGCAGCGGCCGAAGTGATCCAGCACATCGGCGCAAGGCCGCAGGTGTCGCTGAAGGAGTTGGCGCAGCAACGCGGGCTGACGGGATAGGGCGGAGTTTTCACCCGGTCATGCGCGCGGCACTCTCCGCTGTCGTCGCCCGGCTCGACCGGGCGAGCCAGTATTCCAGAGCCGTTAGCGGGATACGGAGAAGCCGCGGCCTACTGGATTCCCCGCCTTCGCGGGGAATGACAGATGCGGCTCACGCCGTCTTCGCCGCCTTCAACCCCAGCCGCTGCTCCACAGCCTCGCGCATCACGAATTTCTGAATCTTTCCGGTCACGGTCATCGGGAATTCGTCGACGAACTCCACATAACGCGGAATCTTGTTGTGGGCGATCTGGCCCTCGCAGAAGGCGCGCACCTCCTCGGCCTGCAGCGTCTCGCCCGGCCTGACACGGATCCAGGCGCAAAGCTCCTCGCCGTAGCGGTTGTCGGCCACGCCAAAAATCTGCACGTCCTGGATCTTGGGGTGACGATACAAGAATTCCTCGATTTCGCGCGGATAGAGATTTTCACCGCCGCGGATCACCAGATCCTTGATGCGGCCGACGATGTTGCAATAGCCCTCGTCGTCGATGGTGGCGAGATCGCCGGTGTGCATCCAGCCGTTGGCATCGAGCACATCCGCGGTCTTTTCCTTCTCCTCCCAATAGCCCAGCATGACGCTGTAGCCGCGGGTGCAGAGCTCGCCGCGTTCGCCGCGCTTGACGATCCGCCCCTCGAGATCGACGACCTTCACCTCGACATGCGGATGAATCCGCCCGACGGTGGAGACGCGCCGTTCGAGCGGGTCGTCAGTCGCGCTCTGGAAACTGACCGGGCTGGTTTCGGTCATGCCATAGGCGATCGTGACCTCGCGCATGTTCATCTCGGTGTTGACGCGCTTCATCACCTCGATCGGGCAGGGCGCGCCCGCCATGATGCCGGTGCGCAGCGATTTCAGGTTGAACGTCGCGAATTCGGGATGATCGAGCTCGGCGATGAACATGGTCGGCACGCCGTATAGCGCGGTGCATTTCTCCTGCTCGACTGCGCGCAGTGTCGCGAGCGGATCAAAGCCCTCGCCGGGATAGACCATGGTCGTGCCGAGCGTGACGGAGGCGAGGTTGCCCATCACCATGCCGAAACAATGGTAGAGCGGCACGGGAATGCAGATGCGGTCCTGCTCGGTCAGGCGCATCGCACGGCCGGTGAAATAGCCGTTGTTGAGGATATTGTGGTGGGTCAGCGTCACGCCCTTCGGTGATCCCGTGGTGCCGCTGGTGAACTGGATGTTGACGGGATCGTCGAACTGAAGCGCGGCACCGAGTGCGACGAGTCGCTCCCGATCTTCGGGTCGGGCCATGCCCGCGACCTCCTCGAAGGGGATCGTGCCAGGCGCTGACGGGCCGCCGATCTGGATCACGGTCCGCAATGCCGGCAGCCGCGCCGCTTGGAGCTGGCCGGGCCTGGCGCTGGCGAGCTCCGGCAGCAGCGTGTTGAGCATCTCCATGTAGTGGCTGGTCTTGAATGAAGTCGCCGTCACGATCGCCGCGCAGCCGACCTTTTTCAGCGCGAACTCAAGCTCGCTGAGCCGATAGGCGGGATTGATCGTCACCAGGATCAGGCCGGCCTTGGCGGCGGCGAACTGGGTCAGCGTCCATTCCGGCCGGTTCAGCGACCAGATGCCGATCCGCTGCCCTCGCTCCAGGCCGAGCGCGAGGAAGCCTGCGGCGAGCGCGTCGACCCGCTCTGCGAACTCCGTCCAGGTCCATCGCACGCCGTGGCTCGGCGAGACCAGCGCCTCGCGTTGGCCCCAGCGCCGCACCGCATGGTCGAGGCTGCGGCCGATCGTGTCGCCGAGCAGCGGCGTGTCCGATATGCCGCAAACGTAGCTGTCGGCTTTGCCTGCGAGAGCGTCCACCAAGTTCGTCTCCTCGAATGTGTTGCCTCGTGCCTGAAGCCGACGGCCTGCCTGAAGTCGATGGCTTTCGGGCACGAGGTTATCCGTTGCCCCGAAGGCGCGCGACACCGCGCGCCTCATACTAAGGGGTTAGGCCGCCTTCTGCCCACTCCCGGCGTCGAGCCCGGCATAAACCCCGCGCTCGAAGCCCGCGAATGCCTCCAGGCACCTGCCGTCCGCAAACGGCAGTACCTGCATCAGGATCACGCCGGTGACGTCGCGCGCAGGATCGATCCAGTAATAGGTATTGGCGAGCCCCGCCCAGGCGAGGCTGCCCGCGCTGCGGCCTTCCGGCGTCCTGGCGGTGTTGATCATGAAGCTGAGGCCCCACTTCTTGACCTGGTCCGGATAGAGGTCGACGTCGTTGGTGTAGATCGGCGCCGCCGTGGTCATCTTGGTCATGGCGAGATCGCCGATGTGGTTCTGTCCCATCGTCGCGACCGTCTCCGCCTTGAGCACCTGGTTGCCGTTGCCGCGGCCTTTGTTCAAGATCATCTGGGTGAACTTGATGTAGTCGCCCGCGGTCGAATAGAGGCCGCCCCCACCCATGTGGAATTCCGGCTCTTGCTCGAGTTCGAACGGGATCGCGGCGAGCTGGCCGTCCTCGCCGCGCGCATGCATGCCGACCAGGCGCTTGCGCATGCTGTCGGTGATCTTGAAGGCCGTGTCGGACATTCCGAGCGGGACAAAAAGATTGTCGCGCAGATACGCGTCGAGCCGCTTGCCGCTGACCGCTTCCACGGCCTTGCCGACGAAATCGATATTGGTGCCATATTCCCAGCGCGTGCCGGGATCGGTCATGATCGGTGTCTTCAACGCGGCGTTCTGGCAGGTGGTGATGGCCGGGGTGCCGGACTTGTCGAGATGGATCGCGAGATCGCCGTTCCACATGTTATAGGCGAAGCCGGCGGTGTGGGTCATGAGCTGGCGCAGCGTGATCGGCCGCTTCGCCGGCCGCAGCTTCGGCTCGCCATTGGCATCAAAACCTTCGAGCACCTGCGGCTTGGTCAGATCAGGGAGCACCGATCCGATCGGTGCGTCCAGCGCGAGCTTGCCTTGTTCAACCAGTTGCATCGCGCCTGCTGCTGTCACCGCCTTTGTCATCGATGCGATCCAGAACACGCTGTCGGTCGTCATCGCATCCGGCTTGGACAAATCGCGCCTGCCGAACGCGCCTTGATACAGCACGTCGTGACCGGTCGCGGCGATCGCGACAACGCCGGGGATCTCCTTGGCGTCGCTTGTCTTGCGCAGGAGTTCGTCGATCTCTGCCTGGTTTTGCATGCGTTTCCTCCGGTTTGATTATTGTTGGAAGCGATCGATTGTCCTCCCGCTTCCTTCTCGCGGCAAGCACATCCACCTAGCCGCCCCGGTCGCGATGTCGTGACTTGACGGTGCGTAGCTGACGCAGGAGGACAAGGCGGCTGAACTGCAATCTGCGGTGGATAGTCGCGCTTCGCGGTGACCAATGATGGGTCCAGACGATATGCTTCAGGAGTTTTTTCGAGCACTTGAAACATTTTGTGCGTTGCGACGTTCTGGACCCGGCCCAATCGCATGGCCGGCGTTAAAATTTGATGCGAATTTGGCGGTCGATCGGCCGCGAGGGGACCTTTGATGATTTCGACGTGGAGTGAGTGGAAGCGGTATCCCCGTCCCGGACGGGGCGACAACCTCGAGGCGCCGATCGCGCCCGGCATCTATGAAGTTCGCATCGCCAGCACCGGCGCGCTCTATTCGTTTGGCGCTGTCGACAATCTGGCGCAGGCGCTGGCACTGCTGCCGGTTGGCGCGAAATCCTGGTTCGGGCGTCGCGACGCGTCCGACGCGCCCGATCTCGAATACCGGACCTGTGCGACGTCGTCGAAGGCCGACGCCAAGGCGGCTGCGGAGCGCATGATCGGCCGACGCGAGACCTATATGAGCGGCGCGGCTTAGCCTCGCGGTTCCTATCTAACTCCCACCAGATGCGCGTTGCGGGGCGGTGCATTGCGCGCCGCCTGTGCCTATATTCCGGGCCGATCCGATCGCCCGAAGGAGCAACGCCATGACCCCGACCGCCGCCGCACGCGCTCAGCAAACCACCGCCGCCTTGCGCGACCGGTTGAAGGATCCCTCGCTCCTCAAGGAGGCCTGCTATATTGACGGCGCCTGGGTCGGTTCGCCGAGTTTTGCCGTCAACAATCCCGCGACCGGCATCGAACTCGCGAAGGTGCCGCAGCTTTCGGCCGCTGACGCCACCAGGGCGGTCGAAGCCGCCGAGCGCGCCTTTCCTAGCTGGGCCAAGCACACCGCCAAGCAGCGCTCCAACATCTTGCGCAAATGGTTCGAACTGATCGTCGCCAACCGCGACGACCTCGCGCTGATCCTCACTTCCGAGCAGGGCAAGCCGCTCTCCGAAGCCCTCGGTGAGGTCGACATCGGCGGCGCCTATGTCGAGTTCTTTGCCGAAGAAGCCCGCCGCGTCTACGGCGAGACCATCCCGACCCAGCGGCCTGATGCGCGGCTGCTCGCGATCAAGCAGCCGATCGGCGTCTGCGGCGCGATCACGCCGTGGAATTTCCCGAACTCGATGATCACGCGAAAAGTCTCGCCGGCGCTTGCGGCCGGCTGCACCGTGGTGCTCAAGCCCGCCAACGAAACGCCGCTGTCGGCGCTCGCGCTCGCAGCTCTTGCGGAAAAAGCCGGCGTGCCCAAGGGCGTGTTCAACATCATCACCGGCGATGCGGCACCCATTGGCAAGGTGTTGTGCGAGCATCCGGCGGTGCGCTTTGTCGGCTTTACCGGTTCGACCGCCGTCGGCAAGATCCTCTACCAGCAGGCCTCCGTCGGTGTGAAACGGCTGGGGCTCGAGCTCGGCGGCAATGCGCCGTTCGTGGTGTTCGACGATGCCGATATCGACGCGGCGGTCGAAGGCGCGATCGTCTCGAAATACCGCAACATGGGCCAGACCTGCGTCTGCGCCAACCGCATCTATGCCCAGGACAAGATCTACGACGAGTTCGTGCAAAAGCTGTCGAAGAAGGTCGCGGCGATGAAGATCGGCGACGGCACCGAGAGTGGCGTCACTCAAGGGCCCCTGATCAACCTGAAAGCCGTCGACAAGGTCGAGCGCCACATTGCGGATGCCGTGAAGCGGGGCGCCAAGGTCGTCACCGGCGGCAAGCGCAGCGGGCTCGGACGCTCCTTCTTCGAACCGACCGTGCTGTCCGACGTCAAGCCGGACTCGCTGGTGGCGCAGGAAGAGACCTTTGGCCCGCTCGCGCCGGTGATCCGCTTCAAGGACGAAGCCGACGTCATCGCGATGTGCAACGCCTCGCCGTTCGGTCTCGCCTCCTACTTCTACTCCCGCGATCTCGGCCGCGTCTGGCGCGTGGCCGAAGCGCTGGAGTCGGGTATGGTCGGCGTCAACACCGGCCTGATCACCACCGAAGTCGCGCCGTTTGGCGGCGTCAAGGAGAGCGGCCTCGGCCGCGAAGGCTCGCATCACGGCATCGAAGAATATGTCGAGATCAAATACGTGATGATGGCGGGGGTGTAGCCTCGTCACCGATCGCCGATCATGGGCAGCAGCGGTCTCCTCTCGATCGATCTCGGCCTTCGCGGCGCGGCGGTCGGCCTGTCTTTGCTGCTGGCTTGCGTGGCGCTGCGCGACCGTCGTGACAGCACAGTTGCGCTGCTGGCAGCGGCGCTCACCCTCAGCGCCGCTGCTTCCGTAATCTGTTCAGCGCCGAATTTCCCGCGGCGGTGGGAATGGTGGAACCTGCTTCTGCTGACGTTGGCCTCCGGCGGCCCAGTCGTGTTCTGGTTGTGGGCACGCGCGGCGTTCGATGATGACTTCGTGCTGCGTCCCTGGCACGGCGTCCTATGGGCAGCGATGGGCGGAACTGAATTGCTGGTCGCTGGGGGCGCGGTCGAATGGCCGACCCCCGGACAGGCGCTCGACCGTGCGGTGCAGGCTGCATCTCTTGGCCTGGCCTTATTGGCTGTGGCGCAGACGCTTGCGACGTGGCGGGCGGATCTGGTGGAAGGACGGCGGCGGTTGCGAGTGGCCGTTCTGATCGGGACCTCGGCCTATATCGCCGTTGTATCGGTCCAGAGTTTTGCTCCGCCCCCTTTGACATCCGGTTCATCGGTCGCGAGTGTTGCCAGCGCTTTGGGCCTGTATGTCCTGTTAAGCTTGGCTGCATGGAATCTTCTCCAGGCGCCCGGAGCGCCGGAGGGCGCGAGGACTCTCCCCGCGGCAGCCGGTATCTTCGGCCAAGCACCGGCCGCCCCATCGCAAACGACGGACAAGCCCGTCATAGAACCGGCCTTGCTGCATCGGCTGGAGCGGTTAATGGTCGTAGACCGCGCCTATCGGCGCGCGGGGCTGACGATCGGGGTACTGTCCGCCCAGCTCGGTGTGCCGGAATACCGGCTGCGCCAACTCATCAATGAAGGTCTCGGCCACCGTAACTTCAATGCGTTCCTCAATAGCTACCGTATCGAGGAGGCCAAGGCGGCTTTGGCCGATCTCGAACAGTTCGAGGTGCCGGTATTGACGATCGCCATGGACACCGGATTCCAGTCGATCGGCCCGTTCAACCGCGCGTTCAAATCCGCCACCGACCTCACCCCCACCGAATTCCGGCGGCTGGCCTTGGCTGAGAACGCCTCGACGTCGAAGGCCAAGATCGATTCGGGAATCGGCAAGCCGGACTGAGGAATCGGCCAACCGAATTTCAGGATTTGGCGAGAGGAAACCGGAAATATCGGACAGATTCCGCGGCGATACGTGAACGCGGCGCGGAAACCGCCACATGAATCCCGGTTTGGCCTCGTCTGAGGGACTCCCCATGAAGATCATCCAGGCATCCAGCATGGTGGCGCTCTGGCTCTGTCTGTCGGGTGTGGCGTTGGCTGACGATTTGCAGACCGTCCGGGATCCGGACATCACGGGCTTTTCGGCGCGGCGGCTGGAGCGGATGACCTCCTGGTTTAAGGCGGCGAGCGAAAAGGGCGATCCCTCCGGTTTTGTCGTGGGGATCGCCCGGGACGGCAAGCTCGCCTATTTGCAAGCCACCGGCTTCGAGGACCAGGACAAGAAAACTCCGATGCGCCCGGATTCGATCTTTCGCATCGGATCGATGTCCAAGCAGATAACCAGCGTCGCCACCATGATGCTGGTCGATGACGGCAAGCTCGATCTCGATGCTCCCGTGGCGCAGTATCTGCCGGAGCTCGGGGATATGCAGGTCGTCAAGAAGGATCCGGCTACCGGCAATCCGATCCTCTCGGATCTTGCGCAGAGAAATTTTGAACCGGCGAAGCGCGCGATGACTATCCGTGACCTGCTGCGCAATACGTCCGGGCTGGTTTATGCCACGGGGGATTACGGCGATCCCGGATTTGAGAATGCGGCGGTGCATTTGCTTTACGGCTTCAAGGCCCCATTTCGACGCGACAAGCCGATCGCCTCTTTCGTCGCTGATCTCGGCAAACTCCCGCTTCTGCACCAGCCGGGCGAAGTCTGGGAATATGCCATCGGCTACGACGTGCTCGGCCGCGTCATCGAAATCGCGTCGGGCCAGACATTCGATCAGTTTCTGCAAAGCCGCCTCTTCGCGCCGCTGCACATGGTCGATAGCGGCTTCTCGGTACCGCAGGACAAGCTTGCCCGTCTCGTCGCCGTGCCCGGCGCGCAGCCCCAGCTCCTTTCGGATGGCGACGTCGGCAAGCCGCAGACGTTCTTCTCCGGCGGTGGAGGCATCGTTTCGACGGTTCCTGATTTTCTGCGCTTCTGCCAGATGCTGCTCAACGGCGGCGAGCTTGACGGCGTACGCATCCTGAAGCCTGAAACCGTCCGGCTGATGACGACGAATTCGCTGCCGCCCGACATGCACATCGCAGGACACGAAGTCGGTCCAGCTTTTGGCACGGGCTGGGGGCTCGGCTTCGCCATTCGCACCGATCCAGATTACAGCCTGATTCCGGGCTCTGTCGGCAGCTTCAATTGGCAAGGTAGCTGGGGCACGTTTTTCTCGGTTGATCCGGTGCAGAAGCTGATTCTGGTGATGATGATGCAGCGGAGCCAGTACAGTGAAAACGGTTTCTACTTCAATGCCATCCGGCGTCTGCCGTATACTGCGTTGAAGGTTCCCGAAGCCCCCGCTCCCGTCGCATTGGAGCTGGGAAATACCGATACGCTCACCGAATATGTCGGACGCTACGATTTCGGCGGGTCTACAAGTTCGCTGGACAGACAGGTTATGGTCGCCGATGGCAATAGCTGGACTGGTCTTGAGTCCGTTGTCGCGGAGTCGGATGGTCTGAGGGTGATCAAACCGGCCCAAGAAGGCCCCGCCGCGAAGGCGGGCGTCCTCGCAGGAGACCTCATCACAGCTATCGATGGCGCTTCGATCAAAGGCCTCACGCTAGAAGCGGCCTTTCGCAAGATTTCAGGTCCGGTCAACGCCGCGATCAAGCTCAAAATCTTCCGCCAAAACCAAAGCGATGCGCGCGTTCTCACATTTGCCCGGGAGGCGGTCCCTTCGCACAGCGTTCAGCTTCGGGTCGGTGTCTCGGATGGCAAGCTGGTCGTTGAAGCATCGGGCGGTTGGTCGATCCTTGATTTTGACAAGGGCCAACCGACGCGCCTGGCGTTTCTTTCGAAAGATGAATTCTTCGTCCAGAGCGGCGATCATACGCGGATCGCCTTTACTCGCGACGCGGTTGGCAAAGTTAACGGGGCGGTTCTCAATCCAGGACCATGGGAGCAACGCGGCGCGCTCGCTCAATAGCGAGGGATACGGGGATTGGCAGCTTCTACCGCCGCAGCACCGCGATCGTCCGGTTCGCGAATGTCAGCCGCTCCGCCATCACCGACACGAAATAGGTCAGCAGCTTGTGGCTGAGCGCGGGATCCTCGCGCTTGATCGCGTCGAACTGGTGCGTGTTCAGTACATAGAGCACGCTGTCGACCTCGGCCTGGATGGTGGCGCTGCGCGGGGTCTGTGACACAAGGCCCATCTCGCCGATCGTGGTGTAGCGGCCGAGGCTGCGCACGCGGGTGGTGCGGTCGTCCTCGGCCGGAATCATGATGCCGACGCGGCCGTCGAGGATGAAGTGCATGGAATCGGCCGGGTCGCCGGCCTGCACGATGATGTCGCCGGCCTCGACCTCCAGGCGCTGGCAGCGGCGGATCAACGCGTCGGCGTCGCCCTCGCTGTCGAGAATGCCTGTGAACCAGTCGCGCAAGCTGGCCTGTTCCTGCGCCAGCCCCTGATGCTGCGCGATGAGCTCGTTCTCGCACCACTCCAGTGCACGATCGAGCTCGGGAATGATGATGACGCCGTCGCTGATGAAATCGCTGGAGCGCAGCACCTTCTCGGCCGCCGCCGACAGGTGCACCAGGATCAGCTCGACCCCGACATCACCCGCACTGCGCTTGATCTGCGCAAAACTATAGGCGGCCGATGAGTCGATTCCGGTGACGAGCTTGAAGTCGAATAGCAGATAACGGCACTCCGGGCGCTCCTGAAGCAGCTGCTTGACGTGCTGGTAGAGCCGGTTGGCGGAGCCGAAGAACAGATAGCTCTGGAGGTTGAGGCCCTGGATCTTGCCGCCATGCGCCAGCAGCACCTTCTGGTCGTCGCGCGAGCGGTCAAGCGAGGAGCGATATTCGGAGCCGTCAAAACTGTATTTGATCGATTCGACCCGCGCCGCGCTGAACGCGAAAGTCGCGCAGCCGAAGATCACGCCGATCAGGATGCCTGGCACGAAGCCCCAGACGACGATGATCGCGATGATGGCGATCAGCGACAGATATTCGAGATTTGAAAGCCGCCTGCGCGATTCGATGAGCCATTTGTGCAGCTGGTCGGCGCCGAGATAGAGCAGCAGGCCGCCGAGCACGAATTTCGGCATGAAGCCGAGCAGCTCCGGTGCAACGGCGAGCATCAGCAGCGATATCGCTGCAACGGTGAGGGCGGACAGGCGCCCGCGGCCGCCGCTGGAGAAATTGAGGATCGAGCGGCTGACCGAGATGCAGCCGGCATAGCCGGCGAGGGCGCCGGTCAGGATGTTGGCGACGCCGGTGATGTTCAGCTCGCGCTCCAGATTGGCCTCGCGATGCACGGCGACCTCGATCCCGGTGGTGTTGAACAGCGTGCTGGAGGCCGCAACGAAGATGACGGCGACCACATTGCCGAGCAGGTCCGGGACAGCCGACCAGGGGTAGCTGGCGAGATCCTCGGTGTGCCAGGGCAGCATGAAGGCCGCCGGTGGCGGCGGCCGGAAGGTCCAGCCCATGGCGCGGGCCTCGTCCGGTGAAATCCCGGCGATCCAGAACGCCAGATGTGCCGCGAGCATGCCGCCGACCAGGATGATCGGCAACCCGAACGGGCTGCGCGACCGGTGCCAGGTCAGGTACAGCACCAGTGCAATCACGCAGGCGGCGCCCAGTTCCGAAAGCGTGACGGCGTTGGTGAAGCGCAGCATTGTTGCGAACTGCACGGGATGATCGGTGATCACCCGGATCGCACCCATCACGATCAAAAGCCCTGTGGCGCCAAGAAAGCCGCCGATGACGGGATAAGGCACGTAGCGGATGGCGCGGCCCATCCGCGTCAGGCCCAATCCGCACAGCGCTACCCCGGTCAGCACGGTCGACAGGCCAAGCGTGATCAGGACCGGCGAGAGCAGGGGTAACTGAGCCGCCTCGATGCGTTCGACCACCGAGGCGGCCAAAATGCCCGTTACCGCGACGGTCGAGCTGTCGGGGCCGCCGACAGCAAAGGGTAGGGAGCTGCCCAACCCGATCGTCGCCGCAAGCACCGCGGTGCTGATGAAGGTTGCTGCAATACCGTAGGCGAGATAGGGCGACAGCGGGCCGGCGAAGATCAGCAGCGCATAGGACAGCCCGAAGGTGACGGCCAGGACGCTGGCGGCTGCTCCGCCCAAGACATCATTCAGCGCACGTTTGAGCGACGGATTGACCCCGGCGACCGGACCGAAGCCAATTGCTGGATCTGTCACGTCCTGACACTCGCTCATGAGGATTGCCGTCCGAGAGGTAGACGACAGCGAGCCTAGCGCAACAGGATTCTTTCAAGTGTGAAATTGTCGACATTTTGGGCGACGACGGCAGGGATTTAGCTGGCCGAGGCTCTCCCCGTCGTTGCGAGCGCAGCGAAGCAATCCAGAATCCCGCCGTTGAGACAGGCTGGATTGCTTCGCTTCGCCGCTTCGCTCGCAATGACGGATTGAGCGGGGCCGCCCTAAATCTTCAGCTCCGCCCCCGTCACCCGCCGATACGCTTCCAGGTACCTTTTGCTGGTCGCCTCCACCACGCTCGCCGGCAGAGGCGGCGGTGGGGCGTCGCCGTTCCAGCGGCCGGCGTGACGTTCGACGTCGAGATAGTCGCGCAGCGGCTGCTTGTCGAAGCTCGCCTGCGGCTGGCCGGGCTTGTAGGCGTCGACCGCCCAGAACCGCGAGGAGTCCGGCGTCATCACCTCGTCGATCAGGATGATGCGGCCGTCCTTGTCGCGGCCGAACTCGAACTTGGTGTCGGCGATGATGATGCCCTGCTCGCGGGCGAGCTCCTCGCCGAGCGTGTAGATCGCGCGCGTCATGCTCTCGAGCGTGTAGGCCGTCTCGTCGCCGACGACCTCGCGCATCCGCACGATCGTGATGTTCTCGTCATGGCCGGTCTCGGCCTTGGTGGCCGGGCTGAAGATCGCGGGCTCGAGCTTTTCGCTTTCGACCAGACCGGCTTTCAGCTTCTCACCCGCGAGCGTGCCGGAGCCGGCATATTCCTTCCAGGCGGAGCCTGAGAGATAGCCGCGGATCACGCATTCGATCGGGAATACCGTCGTCCGCTTGCACAGCATGGCGCGGCCGAGAATCTCGGCGCGATGCGGCTTCAAGACCGGCAGGGCTGCGATGATCTCGTCGGTATCGGCGCTGATCATGTGATGCGGCACCACGCCTTCGAGCTCGCCAAACCAGAACGCACTGATCTGGGTCAGCACCGCGCCCTTCATCGGGATTGTCTCGCCCATCACGACGTCGAAGGCGCTGATGCGGTCGGTGGTGACGAGCAACAGGCGGTCGTCGTCGACGGCGTAGATGTCGCGCACCTTGCCGCGCCCGATCTTGGGCAAAGGCAGGTCGCTGGAGAGCATGGTGGTCATCAGCGGGACTTTCAGGGCAGAAATCGAGCCGCACCGGAGCGCGCGACCGGACACCGGATTAGCCTATTCCGGCAGCGGAATGAACTCATGTTCCTGCGGAACCGCCGCGAACCGGCCGGTTTTCCAGTCCTGCTTGGCCTGCTCGATCCGCTCCTTGCTGGAGGACACGAAATTCCACCAGATGTGGCGCGGCCCTTCCAGCGCATCGCCGCCGAGAAACATCATCCGCGTCGGTTTCAACGTCTTCACCGTGATGCGGTCGCCGGGCCGGAAGATCAGCAGCCGCGGCCCCTCGTAGCGTTCGTTCGCGATCTCGACCTCGCCGTCGACGACATAGATCGCGCGCTCCTCGTGATCGGGATCGAGCGGCACGCTGGCGCCCGCGACAGCCGTGACCTCGGTGTAGAACCAGGGTGAGACCATCGAGACCGGCGAGGTAATGCCGAAAGCGGAGCCCGCGATCACGCGCGCGGTGAAATCGCGCTCGGAGATCATCGGCAAATCGCCCGCGCCATAATGCTGGAATGACGGCGCGATCTCTTCGGATCCGGCCGGAAGGGCGATCCAGCTTTGCAGGCCGAGCATCTGCTGGCCTGACGCGCGCTGCGCATCCGGCGTGCGCTCGGAATGGGCGATGCCGCGACCGGCCGTCATCAAATTCATCGCGCCGGGCTGGATCTCGCGGATGTTGCCCTCGCTGTCGCGATGCATGATCGAGCCGTCAAAGAGATAGGTCACGGTGGCGAGCCCGATATGCGGATGCGGCCGTACGTCCATGCCCTTGCCCGACATGAACTGAACCGGGCCGAAATGGTCGAAGAAAATGAAGGGACCGACCATCTGCCGCTTGCCATGCGGCAGCGCGCGCCGCACCACGAACCCGTCGCCGAGATCGCGGGTGCGCGGCACGATGACGAGATCGAGCGCATCGCAGGACATGGGATCGCCGAGCACGGGATCGTTGGAGGGTTGCCAGCTCATGGTGGACTCCTTTTGGCCTTTTTCGAGCTAAATCGTAACAGGATTTCGTGCGGCCGTCGCGGCATAGCGGACCACATACTCCGCTGTCATGCCCGCGAAGGCGGCCATCCAGTACGCCGCGGCCTCTCGGCTCGATCACTGCCGTCTCGGCGTACTGGATCGTCCGGTCAAGCCGGACGATGACAGCTGGGGTGCGGATGGTGCTTGAAAAAATCAACCCGACGAACGATGTTCGGCCGACCGCAACCGTGATCGACCGCAGCCTTCGATGACAACAGCCGCCCTCGAACTCGCCTTCCGTGCTGCCAGCGTGGCGCTGTTGCTGATGCTGGCGACGTCATTGCTCGCGGGTTTTCGCAATGTGCCGGCCGGGCGGCTCGGCGCGGCTTTCGCGCTGGGCTCGGCCGCGCATGCGGCGAGCTATTCCGTGGATGTCACGTCGCGGGTCCCGCTCTGGCATGCACCGCTGATCGCATTGTCGACCGGGACCATGGTGGTGTTCTGGCTGTTCACGCGCTCCCTGTTCGACGACGAGTTTCGCCTGCGCTGGTGGCACGGAGCGATCTGGGCGCTGGTGACGGCCTTCAGCTTCGCGGGCTGCGTCTGGATTGCACCCAGCGGCCATGTGCGGTTCTCGGTCACGGTGATCAATCTGATCGTGCTCGGCTTCATTGCGCTTGCGATCGGGCAGACGATCGCCTCGTGGCCGGCCGACCTGGTCGAGCGCCGCCGCAGCGCTCGCGTCTTCGTCGTCTGCGCAACCGCGCTCTATGGCGGGCTGAACGCGCTGCTCCAGATCGCCGTCGCCGGCCACCACGTCGGCGATGTCGCCGAAACCATCAATGCCGGCGTGCTTGCCTGCACCGTCGCGGCGATCGTCCATGCCATGATGCGCGTTGACGGGGCGGACCTGTTTCCGGCCGCTGCGGAGCCAGCACCGCCGATCGTTTTCAGTCGGCCCGCGGTCGATGACGCCGCCGACCAAAAGCTCGTCGACGCCTTGATGCGGCTGATGGCGGACGAGCGGATCTATCGTCAGGAGAACATCACCATCGGCGTGCTGGCGGGCCGGCTCAAAATTCCGGAATACCGGCTGCGCCGGCTGATCAACCAGCGGCTCGGCTATCGCAACTTCAATGTGTTTTTGAACAATCACCGGATCGAGGAGGCGAAGGCCGCGCTCGCCGATCCCGCCCAGGTCGAGGTTCCCGTCATCACCATCGCGATGGACTCAGGCTTCCAGTCGCTCGGTCCATTCAATCGCGCCTTCAAGGCAGTAACGGGCGTGACGCCGACGGAATATCGCCGGCTGAAGGCTGATGCGGCCTGAATTACCAGCCCACTGAAATCACATCAGAATTTCAAACTCGGCTAGCCTCGGTCAGTTTCGACGAGGTCGTATTTCGAATCCGGCGAGCACACCTCGCCCGCGTCCGGCTCCTTCTCCGCCACCCGTCCCGAAGCCGGAGAAAGCCCGTGACCCGCCGCCGCAAGATCATCCTCGCCACCACCGCCATCGCCTGTGCCGGCCTCGCTCTGGGCGCGGCGCGGGCCCGCAACGTGCCCAAGGTTGCCACCGGCTTCATCGCCCATACGCTCTGTTCGGAGACGTTCGTCTCCGGCCTCGATCCCAGCCGCGACCTCGCCGAGACCACGGACGCGATGCCCGGTGCGGGTCTTTTGACCTGGGCGATGGATTTTCGGGTCGATCGCGCCCGTAAGGATGTCACCGTGTCCCTGTTCGGCATTGGTCGCAGCCATGCCGTCTATCGCGAGGGGCTCGGCTGCACGCTCGAGCACGGCACCGCGCTCACCGACGTGGCGTTACCAGCCGATGACGAGCGGCCCGCCTTGCTCCCCGAGATCGCCGGCCCGGGGATCGTGCCGCCGCAAAGCGAGGGGCTGTCGGCCGCGCTCGACCGCGCTTTCGCCGAGCCCGCGCAACCGCCCTATCGCCGCACCCGCGCGATCGTCGTCATGAAGGCGGGGCGCATCGTCGCCGAGCGCTATGCGGATGGTGTCGGGCCGCAGACGCAGCTGCTCGGCTTCTCCATGACGAAGTCGGTGACCTCGGCGCTGACAGGCATTCTCGTGCGCCAGGGCAAGTTGAAACTCGACGGGCCGGCGCCGGTCGCCGCCTGGCAAAATCCGGATGATCCGCGCCATGTCATCACCGTCGATCAATTGCTGCGTCACACCGCTGGGCTTGCGCTCGGAAGCTCGTTGGAGGCCTCGCTCGGCTCCGTCCTCGAACCGGTCAATGCCATGAAATACGCCGAGGACGATATGGCGAGCTTTGCCGAGCGCGCGCCGCTTGCGACCGCACCGGGCGCGGCGTGGAATTATCATGACGGCAACTTCCTCATTCTCGCGCAGCTGATCCGCAATGCCGCCGGTGGCAAGGCCGGGGACGCGCTGGCCTTCGCGCGCCGCGAATTGTTTGCGCCGCTCGGCATGCGCGACGTCACGCTCCAGCTCGACGGAGCCGGCACGATCGAGGGCTCCGGCGAGATGCTGGCATCCGCGCGCGACTGGGCGCGTTTCGGCCAGCTCTATCTCAATGACGGCGTCGTCGGCGGCAAGCGCATCCTCCCGGAAGGCTGGGTGAATTATTCCGCGACGGCGACGCCGCATGCCTGGGTCGGCATCGGCGCCGGCTTCTGGACCAATCAGGGCGACAGCTTTGGCGCGAAGTTTCGCGTGGAGCACGGCTGGCCGCGCGATGCCTTCTTCGCCAAGGGCACGATCGGACAGTACACGATCGTGATCCCCTCGGAAAAACTTGTGATCGTACGGATGGGCCGCTCGCTGAACTGGCCGCCGCAAGTGGATGGTGTGTTCGATCTGGTCCGGGATGTGGTGGCGGCGACGCGCGAGAGGGAAAAGATGACGAGAGCGAATTAGCGCGCTGCTCTCTTCCTTCTCCCTTGTGGGAGAAGGTGGCGCGAAGCGCCGGATGAGGGGTCTGTCTCCGCGATTTCTACTGCAACAGATGTGCTCGCCGAGAGAACCCCTCACCCGGCTCGCCGCTATGCGGCGAACCACCCTCTCCCACAAGGGGCGAGGGTGCACCGCCGGCGCGAATTCTACCGCCCCAGCTCCGTGGCCTTCGCCACACGATCGAACCGCTCCAGCGTCATGATCGCATCGGCGAATGTCTCCGCCCGTGCATTCAGCACCGGCCGTGCCAACGTCAGAAACTTCTGCTGCATCGCCTGCGTATCGGGGAACGAGTTCGGCTCGCCGGAGGGATCGGCGTAGAGCCGCTCGTGCACGCCATCGTCGGTGGTGATGCTGACCCGGGCACCGAACGGATGGGTGCGGCCAACCTCGAGGCGGTCGTCCTGCACCACGTCGAACTTGTCGGCGAGCGCGTCGATCGCGGCATCGCCGAGGCGGCCGTAATCGTCCCAGCCAAATGAGCCCTGGTCGAGCGCGAGCGCGCCGGTGAAGAACATCGAGAACTGGCCGCCGACGATCGAGGTCGGATGCCGCTTGGTGGCGGCATCGCCGGTCAGCGTGATGCCGTTGCGATGCAGCCCGATCTCGACGCGCTTGACCTGGTCGGGTGTCAGATTGTGCTCGCGCCGCATCGCGATCAGCGCGTCGATCGCGGCATGCGTATAACGGCAGCTCGGATAGGGTTTGACGCCGATCTTCATGGTCTCGTAGGTCTTGCCGAGCCCGGCCACCGCCTTGTCGGGATGCGCATCGTCGGTGTAGCCGGCGAGCAGGCCGTGCTTGCCTTCGACCGATTCCGTCGCGCCGACGAAATCGTTGCGCGCCAGCGTCGCGGCGATCACGCCGTTCATGGCGGCGGCGCCGACCTGGTAGCGCTTGTTCCAGCCACCGTTGACCAGAAATTGCAGCGAGCCCGCGGCCTGGCTGCCGGAGACGCCGAACGCCGCGATGATCTGCTGCTCGCTGAGGCCGTACAGCTTGCCGGCTGCCGCCGCCGCGCCATAGGTGCCGGCGGTCGCGGTCGGATGGAAGCCGCGCGCATAATGCGAGGTCGGGTCGAGCGCGTTGCCGAGCCGGCAACAGACCTCGTAGCCCGCGACGATCGCGGTCAGCACGTCGCGCCCGGAGGCGCCGACCATCTCGCCGGTTGCCAACGCGGCCGGAACCACCGGCGCGCTCGGATGCAGCGAGGAATCCGCGTGCGTGTCGTCGAAGTCGAGGGAATGGCCGAGCGCTCCGTTGAGGAGCGCCGCCACCGCGGGGGTCCAGGTCTTGCTGTCGCCGAACACGGTCGAGTCACCCTTGGTGTCGAGCGCCAGCGCTTCCAGCATTTTCAGCAGCGACGGGGTCGATTCCGCCTCGCTGCGGGCGCGGATGGCGCTGCCGAGGAAATCCAGCGTCAACATCTTGGCGCGCTCCAGCACCTCCGCCGGAATATCCCCGTATTTCAGATTGAAGACATAGGCAGCGAGCGTTGCGGTTTCGTGAGCCATCGTGTTTCCTCGATTTGGCGGGCAAGTTAGGCGGGCTGATTTGGGCTTTCAAGCGGCCTCGCGGCCGTGGGCATCAGCTATGCTGCCGGCATGGACGGGATCGGCGACCGAGGCGTTTGACCATGGCACTCGCAACACAGCTGTTCGACCGGGTCTGGTCGCGAAAAACGCAACTAGGCTTGGCGGTCCGGGTCACGGTGGCCGCAACGGCCGCCTATGCAGTTGCCACGGCCCTGCACCTGCTGTTGCCGCTGTGGGCGGTCCTCACCTCCATCATCGTGACCCAGATGAGCGTAGGACGCTCGCTGAAGGCGACGCGCGACTACATGCTCGGCACGATCGGCGGCGCGGTCTATGGTGGCGCCATCGCAATCCTGATCCCTTATTCCGGCGAACTCGGTCTTCTCGGCTTGCTGGTGCTGGCGGTGGCGCCGCTGGCCTTTGTCGCGGCGATCTATCCGAACTTGAGCTCTGCAACGGTGACGGCCGTGATCGTGCTCGTGCTTCCCACCATGCACCATGCCGATCCCATGGCCTCGGCGATCGATCGCGTCAGCGAGGTCTCGGTCGGCGCCATCACCGGGCTGCTGGTCTCCTTCCTGGTGCTGCCGTCGCGCGCGGTGCAGCAGATTCGCGCCAGCGCGGCGAAACTGCTCGAGCTGATCGCGGAGGCGTTCACGGAGCTGCTCGCCGGACTGACCCGCGGCCGCGACAACGACGCGCTGCACCGGATCCAGGATGGCATCGGCACCGCGATGGTAGGCCTCAACGCCATCGGCTCGGAGGCCGAGCGTGAGCGCGCGGCGCGCCTGTCGGGTGGTCCGGATACCGGCCCGCTGCTGCGAACCATTCTGCGGCTACGCCACGATGTCGTGATGATCGGCCGCTCCACCGTGGTGCCGTTGCCGGTCGAGGTGCAGGTCATGCTCGCCGCCCCGCTGGCGGAAGTCAGCGCGGCGATCGTGCGCTTCCTGAAATCGGCGGCTGAAGCCTTGCGCGAGGGCGCCGGCGCGCCGCCGATCCACCCCGTGCACGTCGCGCTCCAGCATTATTCCGACGCCGTCGCCGCCGTGCGCCAGGAAGGCCTGATCCGCGGCCAGCCCGCCGACACCGCGGAGCGCTTCTTCGCCCTCGGCTTCTCGCTGGAGCAGATGCACCAGAACCTCTGCGATCTCGACCGCGTCGTCGGCGAATGGTCGGAAGCCGCGGCGGACAAGCCCGCGCGGGTGACGGAGTGAGTGAAACGGAATGGGCTTAAGCTGATCAATCCGGCCACGAACTGGCGGACTGTGCCGATCATCCCGCCAATCTGCGCGCCAGCCGCTGGAAGCGCAGGATCAACAGCCCGGCATAGACGAACGAGCCGATCGACAGCCCAATCCAGACACCGACCGCGCCGAGATGGGCGTGAAATGCCAATATCCAGGCGATCGGGAAGGCAACGCACCAATAGCCGATCGCCGCGAACACCAGCGTCATCCTGGTGTCGTTGAGGCCGCGCAGCGCGCCGCCGATGATGGTCTGGAGGCCGTCGGCGATGAAGAAGGTGGCGCCGACCAGGAGCAGCGTCGCGGTCAGCTCGACGGTGGCCGCGCTGGCCTCGCCGCTGCCGAAGAACAGCCGCCCCAGCGCATAACGGCCGAGGACGATCGCGATGGTCAGGGCCGCGACGAACGCGATTCCGAGCACCGCCGCGACGAGACCCGCGCGCCGCACGGCCGCAGGCTCGTTGCGGCCGACGGCGTGGCCGACCCGGACGGTCGCGGCCATGCCGATGCCGAGCGGCACCATGAACAGCACGGCCGTGACCTGAAGCGCGATCTGGTGCGCGGCAAGCGCGGTGGTCGAGATCAGGCCCATCAACAGCGCCGCCGAGGAGAACAAGCCATATTCCATCAGCATCGAAAACGAGATCGGCGCCCCGAGCGCGACGAGCTCGCGCAGCAGCGGCCAGTCGATCCGCCAGAGATCGGCGAGCGGCCGATACGAGGCGAACGGCTTTCGCCAGGCGACGATTGCGAGAGCTGCGACAAAGGTCCCGAGATTGACCAAACTGGTCGCGAGGCCTGCGCCAAGCAGGCCGAGTTCCGGCAGGCCGAACAGGCCGTGGATCAGCACGTAGACCAGGGCGCCGTTGGCGGGGATCGCCGCGAGCGTGATCCACAGCGGCGCCTGCGGCCTGTTCATCGCGCTCATCAGGCCGCGCAGGGCGACGAAGCCGAGTGCGGGTGCGATGCCCCAGGCCAGCCCGTTCAGATAGTGCTGGGCCAGCGCGGCCGAATGTGGCGCCTGCCCGAGCGCCAGCAGGATGTGCTCGCCATAGAGCGGCGAGGCCATCATCGGCAGCGATATCAGCAATGCCACCCACAGGCCGACGCGCAAGGCGCGCCGCATCCGCCTGACGTCGCCGGCGCCAAACGCCTGCGCAGCCAGCGGCGACACCGCGACGACGAGACCGAGTCCGAAGGTGAAGCTGACGAAATACACCGTGTGCGCAAGTGCCGCAGCCGCGACCGCGTCCTCGCCAAGTCGGCCGATCAGCGCGAGATCGGTCGTCATCATCGCCATCTGCCCGAGCTGCGTCAGCATCATCGGCACGGCCAGCCGCAGCGTCTCGACGAATTCATCGGCGAGATGGTTTTGCGCGCCGGCTTGCGGCGGCTGCGGAGGATGTTGGACAGTGTCGAGCATGGCGGCGTCAATAGCACAGCCGCACGTCGAAAACATGGCTCCGAGAGCAAGACGGGTGAGTGGCTCTATCTGCTAGCTCGGTATCGTAGGGTGGGCAAAGGCGCACTTGCGCCGTGCCCACCATCAAGGATTTCGAGAGAAATGGTGGGCACGCTTCGCTTTGCCCACCCTACGATACTGTCGTCGCGGAGAGTTCTCCCGCAACGGAAGCACCTCAGCCCTTCCGCTCCGGCACCCGCTTGATCTTCGCGCCCAGGGCGTTGAGCCGTTCGTCGATGCGCTCGTAGCCGCGCTCGATCTGGTCGGCGTTGTTGATGGTGGAGGTGCCCTCGGCGCAGACCGCCGCAAGCAGCATCGCCATGCCGGCGCGGATATCGGGTGAGATCATCGATGCGCCGCGCAAGCGGCTCGGGCCGGCGATGATGGCGCGATGAGGATCGCACAGCACGATGCGGGCGCCCATCGCGATCAGCTTGTCGACGAAGAACATCCGCGATTCGAACATCTTCTCGAACATCAGGATCACGCCCTCGCATTGCGTGGCGGTGACGATCGCGATCGACATCAGATCGGCCGGGAAAGCGGGCCAGGGCTGGTCCTCCAGCTTCGGCACGTGGCCGCCGAAATCGTCCTGGATCTTCAGCGTCTGGTTCGAGGGCACGATGAGATCATCGCCCTCGACGCGGCAGACGATGCCAAGCCGCTCGAAGCCCATGCGGATGGAGCGCAGATGCTCGACGCCGGCACGCACGATGCGCAGCGGGGAACGCGTCACGGCGGCAAGCCCGATCAGCGAGCCGACCTCGATGTGGTCGGGCTGAATCGAATAGGTCGCGGCACCCAGCGTCGCCGGGCCGTGGATGATCATGGTATTGGTGCCGATGCCCTCGATTTTCGCACCGAGCGCGACCAGGAAATTGGCGAGGTCCTGCACATGCGGTTCGGAGGCCGCGTTGCGCAAATAGGTCGTGCCGTCGGCGGCGACCGCCGCGACCAGCGCGTTCTCGGTCGCCGTGACGCTCGGCTCGTCCAGGAACACATCGGCGCCGGTGAGCTTCGACGCGCGGAATTCCAGCCGGTCGGTCGCCGTGACCTTGGCGCCGAGCTGCTCCAGCGCCAGCATATGCGTGTCGAGCCGGCGCCGGCCGATGACATCGCCGCCCGGCGGCGGCAGCATCACTTCGCCGCAGCGGGCGAGCAGCGGGCCCGCGAGCAGGATCGAGGCGCGGATACGGACGCAGAGCTCGGGATCGAGATCGGCGGCGCGGATGCTCTTGGCGTGAATATGCAGCGTGTTGCGGGCGCTCCATTCGGCCGCCGCGCCAACCGAGCGGATCAGCTCCACCAGCGTCTCGGTGTCGCGGATCCGCGGCACGTTCAGCAGCGTGACCGGGTGCTCGGTGAGCAGCGCGGCCGCGATGATCGGCAGTGCCGAATTCTTGTTGCCGGACGGCTCGATCGAGCCCGAGAGCCGGTGACCGCCCTCGACGATGTACTGAATGGGCGCCACGGGAGTCTCTCGCTGTCTGTTGGGTGGGCGGCGGGTTACGGAGGCGGAAACTACCGACAATTGAGCGGGGGAGCAATTCTGCACTTGTCGTGGCGTGGGGCTGCTTCGCAGCCGCGATGGAGGTGCGCTCCCTCCCTCGCCTGCGGGGGAGGGCTGGGGAGAGGGTGTCGCCGCAACGGGACAATCCCCAAGAGGAGAGAACCCTCACCCGGCGCTTCGCGCCGACCTCTCCCGCAAGCGGGAGAGGTTGAGCAAGCCTGCGCCTCGTGGCCTCAAATATCGATCGTCGCGCTGAGCGAATGTTCCTGGATGAAGTCGCGGCGCGGTTCGACCACGTCGCCCATCAGCTTGGTGAAGATGTCGTCGGCCTCGTCGACCTCCTTGACCTTCACCTGGAGCAGCGAGCGCGCGTTGATGTCGAGCGTCGTTTCCCAGAGCTGCTCCGGGTTCATCTCGCCCAGACCTTTGTAGCGCTGCAGGGTGACGCCCTTGCGGCCGGCGTCGGTGACCGCTTCGAACAGGTCGACCGGGCCATAAACCATGTGCTCGACGTCCTTGCGCCGCAGCTTGCCGGGGCGCGCATAAACGTCCTGGAGCTTCACCGTGTACTCGTCGAGCTTGCGGGCTTCGACCGATCCTAAGAAAGCGTCGTCGATGAGGGCGGCTTCCTTGACGCCGCGCACCGTGCGCTCGAACTGGAATCCCTGGCCTTCCACGTACTGACCGATCCAGCCGCGCTCGACCTCGTCGGCGAGAGTATCGAGCCGGCCGGCTATATATTGCGCGGCTGCTGCGGCCTTCTCGGCGTCGCCGTAGATCGCCTTGTTCAGCACGCCGGTGATGGCGGCCTGCTCGATCACCTTGCGACTGTAGCGGCTGTGCAGGCTGCGCAGGATGCCGCGAACGGCGCGGGCATCGTCGACCAGCGACCGCAGGTCGCGGCCGGTGCGATCGCCGCCGGTGCCGGGAATGTAGACGCAGTCGTCGAGCCCGGTGTCGATCAGATAGTCTTCCAGCGCGCGCTCGTCCTTCAGATATTGCTCGGACTTGCCTCTGGAGACCTTATAGAGCGGTGGCTGGGCGATATAGAGGTAGCCGCCGTCGATGATGGCGGGCATCTGGCGATAGAAGAAGGTGAGCAGCAGCGTGCGGATATGGGCGCCGTCGACATCGGCGTCCGTCATCACGATGATCTTGTGATAGCGCAGCTTCTCGATCGAGAACTCGTCGCTGATGCCGGTGCCGAGCGCGGTGATCAGCGTGCCGATCTGCTCGCTGTGCAGCATCTTGTCGGGGCGCACGCGTTCGACATTGAGGATCTTGCCACGCAGCGGCAGCACCGCCTGGAATTCGCGGTTGCGACCCTGCTTGGCGCTACCGCCTGCCGAATCGCCCTCGACGATGAACAGTTCGGATTTTTCCGGATCCTTCTCCTGGCAGTCGGCGAGCTTGCCAGGCAGCGAGGAGACCGAGAGCGGGCTCTTGCGGGTCAGCTCGCGCGCCTTTCGCGCCGCTTCGCGCGCGGCCGCGGCCTGGATCACCTTGCCGACGATCACCTTGGCTTCGCTCGGATGCTCCTCGAACCAGGCCTGCAGCGCCTCGTTGAGCACATTCTCGACCACGGGGCGCACTTCCGAGGACACCAGCTTGTCCTTGGTCTGCGACGAGAATTTTGGATCCGGCACCTTCACCGATAGCACGGCGGTCAAGCCTTCGCGGCAGTCGTCGCCGGTCAGCGCGATCTTTTCCTTCTTCGCATTGGCCTCGGCATAGCCGTTGACCTGGCGCGTCAACGCGCCGCGGAAACCGGCAAGGTGGGTGCCGCCGTCGCGCTGCGGGATGTTGTTGGTGAAGCACAGCACGTTCTCGTGGTAGCTGTCGTTCCACCACAGCGCCGCCTCGACGCCGATGCCGTTGCTCTCCGCGCGCACCATGATCGGCGCCGGCACGATCGCCTTCTTGTTGCGGTCGAGATATTTGACGAATTCCTCGACACCGCCGGAATAGTGCATCTCCTCGCGCTTCTCGACTGCGTGGCGCATATCGGAGAGGGCGATGTTGACGCCGGAATTGAGGAACGCGAGCTCGCGCAGGCGATGCTCCAGCGTCGCGAAATCGTATTCGATGTTCTTGAAGGTGTCGGGCGAGGCCAGGAACGTCACCTCGGTGCCGCGCTTGCCCGGCGCATCGCCGACGACCTTCAGCGGTGCGATCGCATCGCCATGCGCGAATTCGATGCAGTGTTCCTTGTTGTCGCGCCAGATGCGAAGCGTGAGCTTGCTCGACAGCGCGTTGACGACGGATACGCCGACGCCGTGCAGACCGCCGGAGACCTTGTACGAGTTCTGGTCGAACTTTCCGCCGGCGTGGAGCTGGGTCATGATGACCTCGGCCGCCGAGATGCCTTCGCCTTTGTGGATGTCGACGGGAATGCCGCGGCCGTCGTCGCGCACGGTGACGGACGTGTCGGCGTTGAGGACGACGTCGACGCGCGTGGCATGGCCCGCGAGCGCCTCGTCGATCGCGTTGTCGACGACCTCGTACACCATGTGGTGCAGGCCGGATCCGTCATCGGTGTCGCCGATATACATGCCCGGGCGCTTGCGGACGGCATCGAGTCCCTTGAGCACGCGGATCGATTCCGCCCCGTAATCGCTTGGATTGGAGGGCTCGTTTTCGGCAGGCGTCTGCCGAGCAGGTTCTGTCATGAGAGGCCTTCGAGATGTCGCCCGAATCAGCCGCGCAAAAGGCGCTGATTTGCAGGCTATTTGTGCCATGAAAGACCGCTTGCGCCTAGCGCAAAGTATCTCCTGGCAACCCTTTGAGCAAATAGGGTTTTTGAGCCGATTTTCAAGGCGTGCGAAGGCCGATTCCGGGGCCCGCGAAAAGGGCGATTCGAGACCCTGTTTCTTGCTCTTCAGGGCGTGGATTTTGCGGGGGTGCAGAGGCCTGTTCCGGAGCGCCGCCGCACCCCGAAACAGGCTGCTCGGCTCAGTAGATCTGATCCGGCTTCTTATCGTCGTCACCCAGCTCGAGGGCCCAGGTCTCGCCTGTGGCTACGGTGATGGTGCCGGTGCGCGCCAGATGGCCCGACACAAGCAGCTCGCAGGAATAGGTGCCGGGCGGCAGATCGACCGCCTGTGGGTGATTTGCGCCACCCGCGATCGTGATGGTTTGATCGTTGATCGCGAGCGAAGCCACGTTCGGCACAAGATAGCCAAATATCAGCCGCGCCTGTCCGGGCATCGGCAGGAAATTGGCCTTGGCCGCGGCCTCCGTATTCCGCTGCACCAAGCTGAGCGTGGTCTCGCCCCTCGCGCGGCCAAGCTTCAGTATGGCCGGCCCCTTCGGGGAGACGAAGGCGAGCTGAGCTTGATCGGCGGCGATCACCGTGCCGTCCGGCCTTTCCTCCCAGCCGCGCTTGGCGAGCTCCGTGCGGTAGAAGGCGAGCACAGCGCGCTACCGTCAACATGGCCACTCTCCAGGATGTCGCGCGCCAAAAATCTGCGCGCAATTGCAAGCTGCGACGCCGCCGGCGCGGTCTCAGACAGCTAGTCGCGGCAGGAACCGGGCAGGTTCAATGGCGCTGCCGCACCGTCGGACTGATCACAGCGATCAATACAGCTGGAGCGGCGACCAGACGTCGCCGTCGCGCCCCACTGTGAGCTCCCAGGTATCGCCGGCGGCGAAGCTGAGCATGTTCGTGGCAGTCGAATGGCCCGGCACGCTCATTTCGTAGGAATACTTGCCGGGCGGCAGATCCAGCGCGACGGCCTGGGCGCCGCCGGCGCGCCTGACGGTGCGCTGGTTGATCGTCAGCACGGCTTCGCTGTCGCCGATATTGCTGAACACCAGCTTCGCCTGACCGGGCTCGGGCATCACGTTCGCTCTGGTCGCGGCGTCCTGATTGCGCTGCACGAGATTGACCGAGGTGCCGCTCTCGTTGCGGCCGAGCTGCAGCGTTGCCGGACCCAGCGGCGAGAGGAAGGCGAGCTGGACGTGATCGGCCGCGACCACCGCGTCGTCGGTCTGTTCCTGCCAGCCAAGCTTTCCGAGCTCATTGCGGTAGAAGGCGAGGACGTCGCCGAGCTCTGCGGGCACGGTGGCCTCGAGCTTGACGCGGAGCGGCGCCTCGATGCCCCGCATCATGGTGGTGTGGATTGCCCTGAAGCTGTAGCGGGTCGGCGCCGGCAGTTTGGCATCGGGATCCGGCGCGAGCGCGGACGAAAACAGCGGCGACAGATACGGCAGCCAGACGCTGGCGCTTGCCGCGACCATGCAGCTCGCGAGCAGGCAGAGGCCGCACGCAAATACCCGCCAGCGTGCCGGGGCGTCTGCCCCGGTCCTTACCGTCCGCATCTCACTCTCCAGGGATGTCGCGCGTCATGTCATCGCGCAATTGCCGCGACAGCGTCGGCCGCCACAGACAGCTAGTCGCGAGGAGAATAACGCGGGTTCAATGGCGGCGTTGGCGCCGGGCCGACACTTGTCCGCTCTCGACGTCAAACACCTCGCCAGCAGCGGCGATGTCGGCGAAGGCGGCCGGATCCGCGCCGGTCAGCCAGACCTGCGCGCCGAGCTTGCGCAACTCGTCGAACAGGGCCGTGCGGCGGTTCGGATCGAGATGGGCGACGACCTCGTCGAGCAGCAGCAGCGGAACGATGCCGGTCATCTCGGCGACCAGCGTCGCATGCGCCAGCACCAGCCCGATCAGCAGCGCCTTCTGCTCGCCGGTCGAGGCATCGCGCGCCGGCATGCCCTTCGGCGCGTAGATCACCTGCAGGTCGGTGAGATGCGGGCCGTCGGTGGTGCGGCCGGCGATGGCGTCGCGCGGGCGGTTGTCGCGCAGGATCTGGCGGTAGCGGTCCTCGACCGCGGTCGCGGTCTCCTCAAGCAGCGCGTTCTCCATCCAGCCGTCGAGCGCGATCTGCGCCGACGGAAACGCGGAGGCCTGCGCGCGCGCATTCAGCATGCCGGTCAATCGCGCCGCGGTCTGGCCGCGCGTTGCGGCGACGGCGACGGCGAGCTCCGCCGTCTCGCGCTCGATCGCATCACACCAATGGTCGTCGTAATTGCGCACCTCGAGCAGGCGGTTGCGCGAGCGCAAGGAGCGCTCGAGTGCGGAGATGCGGCTGGAATGCTCGCTGTCGATCGCAAGCACGAGGCGGTCGAAGAAGCGCCGCCGTTCCGACGCGCCGCCCATGAACAGCCCGTCCATCGCCGGCGTCAGCCAGACCATGCGGATATGGTCGCCGAAGCTCGTTGCCGAGTTCACCGGCTCGCGGTCGATGCGGCAGCGCCGGCTCACCGCATTGTCGGGTCGCGGGGGGTCGATGCCGGTGCCGAGCGTGGCGAGCCCCAGCGCGCCCTCGACCTGGGCCGACACCGCCCAGGAGCCGTCACCCTGGTTGTCGGCGACGTCCTCCAGCGTTGCGCGTCGCAAGCCGCGTCCCGGCGACAGGAACGAGATCGCCTCGATGCAATTGGTCTTGCCCGCCCCGTTCGGCCCGACCAGCGCCACCATGTCAGCCGCCGTCTCGAGCCCCGCCGCCCGATAATTGCGAAAATGCGTCAGCGTCAGGCGATGAATGCGGGAGGGGGTCATATCGGAACTGCGGCACGCTCTGATCCCCTCTCCCCTTGTGGGAGAGGGTGGCGCCTCACGAAGTGAGGCGACGGGTGAGGGGTATCTTACCGCCTGGCAAGCTTTGCAAGGATATCCTCCAATACAGAAGCGGGCTGCTGTAGCACGTCATTGTTCCAGTAACGCGCTATCGAGAAACCTTCGGCCGCGAGCATAGCATCACGCGCTGTATCGCTTCGTGATTCTGCGTGCTGACTGCCGTCGATCTCGATCACAAGGCGCTTCTCGAAGCAGACGAAGTCGAGAATGTAACTCTTGAACGGAACTTGTCGGCGAAGCTTGTAGGCGGACAACCGACGATCCCTGAGCAGGCGCCACATCGCGGCCTCCGCATCGATCGGTTCGTGCCGCATGTTCTTCGCGAACTGGCGGAGACGTTTTGGGACCGACCGATGGGATGGCTCCTGCGGCACTAACCCCTCACCCAACCGAATGTGTATCCGCCAGCGGAGCAGCCCTCTCCCACAAGGGGAGAGGGCGCAGTCATGCGCATCGCGCTTGTTTCTATAAGCAGGCTATGTTGGCGAGGGAGCACCTCCCCTCACACCCGCATCGGCATCAGCACGTACAGCGCGCTCTTGTCGTCGCGGTCTTGCACCAGGGTCGGCGAGCCGGGGTCGGCGAGCCTGAGCGTTGCGACCTCGCCTTCGATCTGGGAGGCGATGTCGAGCAGATAGCGCGAGTTGAAACCGATATCGAGGGCGTCGGAGGCGTATTCGACCTCGATCTCCTCGGTGGCGCTGCCGGAATCCGGATTGGTCACCGACAGCACCAGCTTGCCCGGCGACAGCGACAGTTTCACCGCACGGCCGCGTTCGCTGGAGATGGTGGAGACGCGGTCGACCGCGTTCTCGAAATCTTTCTTGTCGACCACGAGTTCCTTGTCGTTGCCCTGCGGGATGACGCGGCCGTAGTCGGGGAAGGTGCCGTCGATCAGTTTGGAGGTCAGCACCACATTGCCGATGGTGAAGCGGATCTTGGCCTGCGACAGCTCGATGGTGACTTCGGCCTCGTTGTCCTCGATCAGGCGCTGCATCTCGCCGACGGTCTTGCGCGGCACGATGACGCCGGGCATGCCCTCGGCGCCCTTGGGCTGAACCAGATCGAGCTGGGCGAGGCGATGGCCGTCGGTGGCGACGCCGCGCAGCGTCGCGGCCTTCGCCGTGCCTGCGGCGTGCAGATAGATGCCGTTGAGATAATAGCGCGTCTCTTCAGTCGAGATCGCGAACTGGGTGCGGTCGATCAGCCGCTTGACGTCCTTGGCGGCGAGCGAGAAGGAGTGCGACATGTCGCCGGCGGCGAGATCCGGGAAATCATTTTCCGGCAGGGTCTGCAGCGTGAAGCGCGAGCGGCCGGCGCGGATTGCCAGCACGGCGCGGTCGCCGTCGGCCTCCAGCACGATCTGCGAGCCGTCGGGCAATTTGCGCACGATGTCGTAGAACATGTGTGCCGGCACGGTGGTGGAGCCCGCGGTCGCGGTCTCCGCCGGCAGCGTCTCCGTCACCTCGAGGTCGAGGTCGGTCGCCTTCAGCGACAATTTCGCGTTCTCGGCGCGGACCAGCACGTTGCCCAGGATCGGGATCGTGTTGCGGCGCTCCACCACGCGGTGAACATGGCCCAGCGATTTCAGGAGTTGCGCGCGTTCGACCGTAACCTTCATTGCACTACTCGCCCGATCCCCGAGAAAACTAAAGCGTTGGAAAGGCCGGGCGGCAGGATGCACACCACGGCGCCGAAGACCCCGACAGACCGGATCATCCAGCCGATATGACCAAAGCCGCCAAGGTCGCGCAAGGTGGCGCGGATGGCCCCCGGATTCAAGGGATTGGGAGGTGGTTCCCCACGATTTACCGCTATTTTCGTGCCCAATCTCGATGCCTTCGTCGGAGGCACAGTCGCCTCTCCGCGTCATGGCCGGGCTTGTCCCGGCCATCCACGCCTTGCGCCGCCGTACGCAGAACGTGGATGCCCGGGACAAGCCCGGGCATGACGATCTTCCATGTCAATCGAGGTGCGGTCACCCGCGCGCGAAACAATAGGCGTTTATTCCTGAAGCTGGCGCTTCAGCGACTCGACCTCTTCCGACAGCGCGGTGTCCTTGCTGACCAGGGCCTCGATCTTGCGCACGGCGTGCAGCACCGTGGTGTGGTCACGCCCGCCGAAGCGGCGGCCGATTTCGGGCAGCGAGCGCAAGGTCAGCGTCTTGGCGAGATACATGGCCACCTGGCGCGGACGGACCACGTTGGCGGTGCGGCGCGAGGACAAGAGGTCGGAGCGGCTGACATTATATTGCCGCGCCACCACGCGCTGGATGTCCTCGATCTTGATCCGCTTCGGCTCCTGCGGCCGGATCAGGTCGCGCACCTCGTGCTCTGCCATCTCCAGCGTCACCGGCCGGTTGTTGAGCTTCGAGTGCGCGAGCAGACGGTTGATCGCGCCTTCGAGATCCCGGCCGTTATGGGTGATGGCGCGGGCCAGATAGGTCAGCACCTCCTCCGGCACCTCGAACGTCGCGTGATGGGCGCGAGCCGCCGCGACGCGCGACTTGAGGATTCCGTGCCGCAGCTCTTCCCCGAGCGAGGCCATCTCGACCACCAGCCCGCCGGCAAGACGCGAGCGGACGCGATCGTCGAGGCTTTCGAGATCGGACGGCGGCCGGTCGGCCGCGATCACGACCTGGCGGCCGGCGTCGATCAGCGCGTTCAGCGTGTGACAGAACTCCGCCTGCGTCGACTTGCCCTGGAGAAACTGAAGATCGTCGATCACCAGCACGTCGATGCCGCGCAGCGCTTCCTTGAAGGCGAGCGCCGTCTGCGTTTTCAGCGCGGCGACGAAGCCGTACATGAATTTTTCCGCGGTGAGATAGAGCACCTTGCGCTCGTTGCCGGAATTGCCGGCCCATGTCACCGCCTGGAGCAGATGCGTCTTGCCGAGGCCAACGCCGGCATGGATATAGAGCGGGTTGAACATCACGGCATCGCCGCGGCGGCCCTCCGCGACCTGGCGTGCCGCTGCATGGGCCAGCGTGTTGGAGCGGCCGACGACGAAGCTCGCAAAGGTCAGGCGCGGATCGAGCGGCGAGCCGCCGAGCGCATCATGATTGGCGGAGACCGGCGCGGTCGCAGTCGAGCGCAGCTCCGGCGCGGGGGCGCGGCGCACCTCGACCGGCGCGGGCACTTCCTTCTGCTGCGCGACCGGGCGCACCGCAGAGCGGACGGTGAGATCGATGCGATGCACTTCCGGCATCTCGGCCTGCCAGCACGTCAGCACGCGCTCGGCATAGTGGGCCTGGATCCAGCTCTTGAGGAAACGCGTCGGCACCGAGAGACGCACGCTCTCTTCCTGCACGCCTTCGAGATCCATGCGGGCAAACCAGCTCGTATAAACGTCTTCGCCAACGCTCGTGCGCAGCCGACCCTTCACGCGTGACCAGCGATCCTGTTCCGGTGTTGTCATCATTTGAGAACTTTTCTTGAGAGATAAGGTTGCGTTGTGAGCGCCATCCAGGGTTCCCGCAAGGACCCTGCGATGGTGCGACCTCGAGCGATTCCATCTGCGGGCATGGCTCGACCGTTCGGCGCGAATGCCGTGGTCAGATCAGCGATGTCAGAGATGGAGGGTCGCGAGGTCAGCGCGTACTCGGCGCCCCGTCACGTGCCGGAGGCTGGAGGTCGGACGGAGTCAGAACGGCATCGTTGGAATGGGAAACTTGTTTCGTTACCGCGTTGAGTCCGTAAAACATGATACCTCCCCGTCCTGCCGTGATTTGCGCACGGCAAGGTCCTGCGTGTCCAAAAGACAACCGCGGCGTATTCGTGTCGCGAATGCCTGCCCGTGTACTCCTCGTCCGCTCGGCTTGGTCCACCATGCGCGTCGGGATAGCTTCGCGACGTCTCTCGTTTGCGCTTGGCGCGAGCGGGATGCACGAGATCCCGCTTGGAGACGTTCAGACAAAGAGCTACCCTTCCCATATTGCTATGGGTTCTGTTCGACGATCACATGTTGAAGCGCCGCCTACGTGCACACCGCCGCCGATTTGCACGCTCGCCCCGTTTCCGATACCGCGCTGGTCTCAAGATCGTGGGCGCCGCTGACGACTTAAGGAATACACTATGCGCAAAGACTCGCAACGAAATTGATTCACACTTGAGGCGTCAAAAAACTTGACCTGGGTTAACGCCGCGCACGAGTTGTTCACAGGCTTGAGAGCAACGTTTTGAATCAGCGCACAGAATCGAACAACGAACGCGTTGTGTGACAAATCTCGAACGCCGGCCAAAAATATTTTACAAAACCTTCACGCGGGTGCCGCGTCGGCTCATTTTCCAAATGCTTCTCGTCACTATGTGGATAAGTGATTATCGAAGCACCGTTTTTTGAGTCTCGTTTCGGAGGGTAACTCCACTGCAATGCGCGTTCCGGTAAACTACGGTGTGCAAAACTTGCACGCGCAAATTGCAGTTGAATGCGCCGCGCAAAAGTTTTTGCGCAGCGCAGCGGTGTTTCCGGTCGCGCAAAGTCAGCACCGGTAAAATTACGGAGTGCACTCACGCGCAACGACGGATCATCAACACCAGCCGTTCGTCGAAGGGCTGAATTCATCATACCGCGTCCGTGATTGTGACGGGCAACAAAAAAGCCCGGCGAGATGCCGGGCTGTTTCATGATTGCGATCATCGATCGGTCGATCGACGGTTTCGCCAGCTTTGCCTGCCGAATGGTTCGGCAGCTTGTTACTTGGCGAGCTTGGCGATCTGCGCGGTGAGCCGCGAGACTTTGCGGCTGGCATTGTTCTTGTGAATGATGTTGCGCTGTGCGGCGCGCATCAGAGCGGGCTCGGCATTCGCCAGCGCCGTGACGGCGGCGGCGCGATCGCCGGTCTTGATGGCTTCCTCGACAGTGCGCACGGCGCCGCGCATCTGGGTGCGGCGCGACTTGTTGACGGCGGTGCGGCGGGCGATCTTGCGCGTCGCTTTCTTGGCGGAAGTGGTGTTGGCCATGGTCTAAATGTCCTCTGCGGGTACCGGTCGCATCTTGATCGGGTGGCGCCGGCTGCTTGACCGCGAAATCGACGCTCGGAATTAGGGTGTTCGGTGCAAGGCTTGTGACGTACCAAGGCTTGTTACGTACCAAGGCTTGTTACGTACAAGGCCGTTCCGGGAGCATCAGCGGCGGCCTTGCGGCCACCCCTGGAGACTCGAAGAGCCTCCGACTGCTCAAAGAACAGCGGCGGCAGGATTGCGCCCGCCGCCAGTTGGCGCCCTTATAGAGGGGGTCTGGGGCACCGTCAACGCTTTCCGGGCCACCAAAACAGCCTCTTGGCGCTCCGAATGGCGGCCGTAACGCCCTGATGAGGTTGAATTTCTGCCGTCCCCCGGCTATTGGCTGGCGGCGTTTTGCGGGTCGTCCGACCGGACGACCATAGAGGGTAGGGCATGATCCGCGGCTTTTTCCGACTGATTGGGCTGTTGCTGCTGGCCGGCGGGTTCATCTTCATGGTCTATGACGGTGCGCGCTGGGTGGCTGACCAGAGCCTCCGGTTCACCCGGTTTGGCCAGTTCTGGAACGACATCAATCAGGCCAGCCAGTCCGCATTCCGGACCTGGGTCGAGGCCAAGGCGCCCTGGCTCTGGACATCGGTGATCCGCCTGGTGCTGGACCAGCCGGTTTTCGCCGTCCTCGGCATTCTGGGCATCCTGTTGATGATCCTGTTCCGCCCGCGCAAGCCTCTGATCGGCTATTCGCGCGACTAGGCCCGCTCGGCGGCGTAACGGGGCTGCGCCTGCCAACGTAAATGCCTATATTCCCACTTCATCGCGAGCACGCCGCCTGAGCCCTTGGCTTTAGGATATCGACTTGGGCGACGGACGGCTCGTTTCGGAGATCCGACCCATGCTGTTCATGCGCAAGACCACCGCATTGCCGAGCGCCACGGAAGCGCTGCCGGGCCGTGCGCAAGCCATCCCGACCGCGACCACTCACTTCGTCAATGGCGCGAAGCTGCAGCCGCCTTATCCCGCCGGCCTCGAGCAGGCCGTGTTCGGGCTCGGTTGCTTCTGGGGCGCCGAGCGCAAATTCTGGGAGCTCGGCGACGGCATTTACGCCACCGCTGTCGGCTATGCCGGCGGTCACACGCCGAACCCGACCTATGAGGAGACCTGCTCGGGCCGCACCGGCCACACCGAAGTGGTGCTGGTCGTGTTCGATCCCAAGAAGATCTCCTACGAGACGCTCCTGAAGACGTTCTGGGAGAGCCACAACCCGACCCAGGGCATGCGTCAGGGCAACGACGTCGGCACGCAATACCGAAGCGCGATCTACACTTACTCCGACGCGCAGAAGAAAGCGGCTGACGCATCGAAGGCGGCCTATCAGAAGGCGCTCGCCGCAAAGGGCCTTGGCGCCATCACCACCGAGATCGCGCCAGCCGGTCCGTTCTACTTCGCCGAGGACTATCATCAGCAATATCTGGCGAAGAATCCCGCCGGCTATTGCGGCCTCGGCGGCACCGGCGTGTCGTGTCCCATCGGTGTGGGCGTGAGCGCGTAAGCCAACCACGAAATCGCTGCACCTCTCCCGCTTGCGGGAGAGGTCGCATTGCATCGATAGATGCAATGCGGGTGAGGGCTTTCTCCTCTGGGAGAGTCTCTCTACGGAAGCACCCTCTCCCCAACCCTCCCCCGCATGCGGGGGAGGGAGCGCACCATGCGCGTTGCCCGCATCGTCGCACCTCGCCCCCCCCTCAACCCTTTGTTAACCATACCGGGTGCATCACTGAAGCTGTCTCGTTTCGAGGGATGGCTCCGGTGCCGGTTGCGCGCGCGTTTCGATGGTCGATCCTGGCAGCGTCCGCCGCGCTGACCCTTGGCGGCTGCATGCAGACCGCCGGCCCCGTCGCCATGGTGCAGCCGCGCCCCGATCTTGATTCCATCGCCTATGGCCAGCCCTACAGCGCGCCGCGGCCGGTCGTCGTCGCCGACGGTGGCGGTGCCATCAGCGCGCTGCGCAATTCCTTTGCCTCGGGTCCGGAGCCCATGCCGGTCGCCTATGCCGCGCCGATGGGCGGGCCGGTTCGTTATGACGCCTCCTATCACCTCGATGCCGGCGACAAGCTGCGCGTCGTGGTCTACGGCCAGGAAGGTCTCACCAACAGCTACGCCATCGATGCCGGTGGCTCCATCACCATGCCGCTGATCGGCGGGGTGCCGGCGCGCGGCCGCACCCCTGCGGGTCTTGCCGGCGAAATCGCGGCGCGACTGCGCAACGGCTATATCCGCGAGCCTTCGGTGGCGGTGGAGATCGAATCCTATCGGCCGTTCTTCATCCTCGGCGAAGTCGCAGCCCCCGGCCAATATCCTTATGTGCCCAACATGACGGTCGAAAGCGCAGTCGCGATCGCCGGCGGCTTTTCGCCGCGCGCCAAGCGCGACGTCGTCACCGTCACCCACGCCGAAGCCGGCGGCTCCATGCGCGCCGTCGTTCCGCTCGGCACGCCCGTCAGCCCCGGCGACACCGTGTTCGTCGGCGAGCGCTGGTTTTAACGCTCTCCTCGCGTTGCTTCACCGCCTGAAATCAAGCCTCCCGTTCGGAAAGCATCCGTCGATGCGCGTGCTGTCGACCACGAGGCCGATCCATGGCCGCATGATCGCGGGATTGGTCAGGTTGATATATTTCCCGATCAGGCCATTGCCGCTCTCTCGCGCGGCATCGATCAGTCCGTGCCTTCGGCCGTCGTTCCAATCGAACCGCAGATAGATCCGCTCGCCGACGACGCGGATTTCCGCGCGGCCTGGCTTCCATTGATCCGCTGTATCGCCGGCCATGGTCGGATCGGCGCCGCCGTTCCAGCGGCTGGCCCAGGCGCCTTCGAGCGGATCGGACAGCACCGGAATGTTTGCCCAATGCGCCGCATTGGCATCGGCGGCATCGCCGGCCAGCGTGGCGGTTATGGCATAGTGCATGACTTCGCAATCGCTCGGCGCCGGCACATCCATGGTGCCGAACGGGTTGCGAATGACGATGTTGGTATTGGCCTGCTGCATGACGCTCTCCCGGCGTGAACTGGCTTCATCGGCCAGCTCTATCGCCGTGCGTCATGGTGCCGCCACCCGATTTCTGCTCGTCATTCCGGGGCGCGACGAAGTCGCGAACTATGATGCGCAATTGCGCATCAGAGAATCCATCGCGCCACCAACTCTGCAGCCTGATGGATTCCGGGTCTGCGCCTGTCGGCGCATCCCGGAATGACGGGGTGACTAGTCGCGCGCTTTACTTCGTCAAATGCTTCTTGAAAAACGCCATGCTGCGCGGCCAGGCGACGTCGGCGCTGGTCTTGTCGTAGCTCGCGCGCTCGTCGCAATGGAAGCCGTGCTGGGCACCCGGATAGGTGAAGATCTCCACGTCCGGCCGCTTCGCCTTGACGGTCTCGACGTCGCTCAGGGGAATGCCGGCATCCTTTTCGCCGAAATGCAGTTGCGTCGGAACCTTCGGCGTTTCGTCGGCAAAGCGCACGACTGCGCCGCCATAATAGCCGATCGCCGCCTTCAGGCCCGACAGCCGCGTCGCCGCGACGAAGGCGATGCTGCCGCCCAGGCAAAAGCCGATGATGCCGACGGGACCGACATCCTTCACCGCATCGATCGCCGCCTGGGTGTCGCGCAACATCGCGGCCCAATCCGGATTGGCGACGAACTTTCGTGCCTCCGCGATTTCATCGGCTGAATAGCCCGACTGGAAGCCGGGGGCGGTGCGGTCGAAGATCGACGGCGCGATCGCGACATAGCCTTCGCCGGCGAGGCGATCGCAGACCGAGCGGATGTGGTGATTGACGCCAAAAATTTCCTGGATCACCACCACCGCGCCCTTCGGAGCACCGGCAGGATCGGCGCGATAGGCGCCGAGCTGGAATTGGTCGGAAGCCGTCAGCTTGATGTCTTGTCCCACGCCGGTTGTCCCTTTTGTTGTCGAACTGAATATCCAGCTCCATCTCCTCATCCTGAGGAGCGCGCTCTTCGCGCGCGTCTCGAAGGATAGAGGCCCGTGATGCCGACAGCACGGCCTTCATCCTTCGAGACGCTTGCTTTGCAAGCTCCTCAGGATGAGGAGAGGCCTTGTGCGGCCGCGCTCACTCCCACATCCAGTTCTCGCCGTAATCCTCTTTCCATCCTGCCAGCCGTCCGTGACGGAATTGCAGGAACAGGCGGTGGCGGTAGGGGATCAGTCTGCTGCCGCCGAGGTTGCGAAGAGCGAGGTAGATCTCGTTGCCGGGTCGTCCCCGCACATATTGCAAGGGCTGTCCCAAAGCGCGCGCGGTCTGCTCGGCATCCATGCCGAAAGCGAGCGGCGTGTTGTTCGACAAGGTCGCGACGAAAGGTAGGCGCGGCGGCGTGCCGCCGAACGGCTCCGCTTGCGTCGCGGCTGACGTCGAAAGAAGTGCCGCCATCGCGCCAATGGCCAACATCGCTTGCTTCATCCGCGTTCGTCCTCGTCCCAGCATCCTATCCCGGCAAGTTCTTCAGGAAAGGCACCACGGCGTCAACAAAAGCCTGCGGCTGATCGATGTTGACGGCGTGTCCGGCGGCGGGAATCACGATTTTTTGTGCACCGGGGATTTTAGTCGCCATGTAGTCGGAGGCCGCAAGGAACGGGGTGTCGTCGGCGCCGACCACGATCAGCGACGGCACTTTGATATAGGGCAACAGCTCGATCACGCGCGCATCGCGCTGAGTCAGCATGCCGCGCGCGGCGAGCGCCAATCCGCTGGCATTGCGGTGGCTGGCGGTGGCGCGCTCGCGCGTCGCCGCCTTCAGCACATCGAGGCCTTCGCGATCGAACTTGTCGGCGGTGGCAAGCGCCCGCGCGTTCCAGGCCTCGCGCGCGTCGTTTTTCTTGAAGCCTGGGCCGGTGTCGATGATCAGCAGCGCGCGGGTGGCTTGCGGCTGCGCGCGGTAGAAGGCGAGCGACATGTAACCGCCGAGCGACAGCCCGGCGATGACGGCGCGCTCGGCGCCGGCCGCATCGAGGATCGCCGCCATATCAGCAACTGTATGCGCTTCGCTATAGGCCTTGGGATCATCGGGGTAATCGGATTGGCCGTGACCGCGCATGTCCCACAGGATCAGCTGGTGATCCTTCGCAAGCGCCTCGACCTGCCCATGCCACATCGCCGAGGTCGAGGAATAGCCGTGGGTGAGCAGCAATGGCGGACCATCGCCGTGAACTTCGTAATAGATCCCGACGCCGTCCCGATCGACCCATGGCATTGCATCCGCCCTTCCTTTTTTCTCGCCGCGAAATCAGTGCACCCTCTCCCCTTGTGGGAGAGGGTGGATCGCCGCGCGGCGGCGAGCCGGGTGAGGGGTCTCTCTCCGCGAGTCCGGCTGCTGTTGAATTCGCGGATAGATACCCCTCATCCGGCGCTTCGCGCCACCTTCTCCCACAAGGGGAGAAGGGGCGTTCGCGTCGGCGGTTACCTTCACCTCACTCATCATAATTCAGTCCGCTAAGTTACCTACAAGAAACCGCCTTACAGCGATGATATGCATGCACAACGTGCTTGCTGTTGCGTTCAGTGGCTAAGGTCAGCGCTGTTGTCGCAACGCACAACAAGTACGCGACGTGTTTTGTTTCGATCGGTTCCAAATTGCATTTGCCTCCGCGCGAGAACGCGATCATTCTTGCGCGCAAGTCCGACGCCGGCCCGGTGGGCGTCGGTCACTCAAGTTGCCGCCGTAAGCGGCTTCATGCACCGGCAGGGGAAGACGCCTATGCCAACGCTCACCATCAACGGGCGGAGTCTGTCCGTAGATGCGGCAAACGACACGCCGCTCCTTTGGGCTATCCGCGAACAATTGCAGATGACCGGCACGAAGTTCGGCTGCGGCGCCGGCCTGTGCGGTGCCTGCACCGTGCACGTCAACGGCGAAGCCGTGCGCTCGTGTCAGACCATGATCGGCGATGTCGCCGGCAAGAAGATCACCACCATCGAAGGCCTCTCCGCCAAGGGTGATCACCCGCTCCAGAAGGCGTGGATCGCCGAGCAGGTGCCGCAATGCGGCTACTGCCAGTCCGGGCAGATCATGCAGGCGGCCTCGCTGCTGGCGAAGAACGCCAATCCGACCAAGGAAGAAGTCGTGGCCCATATGGACGGCAATCTCTGCCGTTGCATGACCTATTCGCGGATCCAGAAGGCAATCATGCGCGCCGCAACCGAGATGCGCACTGCATCCGCCGCCGGCAACGAGCGGAGGCCCACATGAACAAGCACGTGAACAACATCACGCCTGAGGCGACCGATCTCAGCCGCCGCTCCTTCCTGGTCGGCACCGCCGCCACCGGCCTTGTGCTCGGCTATGCCGGCGTCCCCGGCGTCGGTGAAGCGCTCGCCGCCGCGCCCGCCAATTTCGAGCCGAGCGTCTGGTATGCGATCGGGCCGGACGGCCTCGTCACCGTGACCTGTGGCAAGGCCGACATGGGCCAGCACATCGCCTCCACCATGGCGCAGATCGTCTGCGAAGAGCTGGGTGCGAAATGGAGCGACATGCGCGTGTCGCTTGCCTCCAACGATCCGAAATTCAACGACCCCGTGCTGGGAGCGCAGATCACCGGCGGAAGCTGGTCGACCATGATGAATTTCGACGCGATGAGCCGGGCCGGTGCGGCCGGGCGCATGGCGCTGACGGAAGCGGCCGCAGCCGCTATGGGCTTGCCGCCTTACTTCAAGGATCAGCTGGTCGTGCGTGAGTCCATGGTCACGCATCCGAAATCGAAGAAGTCGATGTCGTTCGCCGACATCGTCAAGAGCGGCAAGGCGACCAAGAGCTTTACGCCGGACGAGCTCAAGGCGATCAAGCTGAAGACGCCGGATCAATACACCATGATCGGTGTGTCGGTGCCGCAGCTCGACATCCCCTCCAAGACCAACGGCACGGCCAAATACGGCATCGACGTGATGTTGCCGGGCATGGCCTATGGCGCGCTGGTGACGCCGCCGGTGCGCTTTGGCGCCACGGTGAAATCGGTCGACGACAGCGCGGCGAAGAACGTGCCGGGCTTCATCAAGGCCGTCATCCTCGACGACAAGACCCAGACGACCTCCGGCTGGGTCGTTGCGGTGGCTGGCACCTACGCCAATGCCAAGAAGGCGGCTGCGGCGCTCAAGATCAGCTATGACGGCGGTCCGAACGCAAAGGCCTCGAGCCAGTCGCTGCTGGACGAGGCCAAGCGGCTTCAGAAGCTGGACGATTCCGGTCAGTTCTTCGTCAAGGACGGCGATCCCGCGGCAGCGTTCGGTTCGGCCGCAAAGGTGCTGGAAGCGGAGTACACCACCAGCATCAACATCCACGCGCCGATGGAGCCGATGAACGCCACCGCGGAGTTCAAGGGCGACATCCTCCACATCTATTCCGGCAACCAGTTTGCGACGCGCTCGGGTGCGATCGCGGCCGGTGCCGCCGGGATCGATCCGAAGTTCGTGGTGATGCACCAGATGTGGCTCGGCGGCGGCTTCGGCCGCAGGCTCGATGCCGACATGATGGTGCCGGCGGTGCAGGCGGCGAAGGCGGTCGGCAAGCCGGTGAAGGTGATCTATACGCGCGAGAACGACATGACGATGGATTTCTCGCGTCCGCTCACCTATCAAAAGGTCAAGGCCGGCGTGGACGGCGACGGCAAGCTCGTCGCGCTCAGCCACGACGTGGTCTCGGCCTGGCCGACGCAACGCTGGGGCATCCCGGACTTCCTGTCGCCGTCGGTCGACAAGAAGGGCCCGCTCGATGCCTTCACGGTGAACGGGTCGGACTTCTTCTACACCGTGCCCAACCATACTGTGCGGGCGATCAAGAACGAGATGGCGCACAACGCCACCCCGTCCGGTCAGCTCCGTTCGGTGGCGCCGGGCTGGACGTTCTGGGCGGTCGAAAGCATGATCGACGAGATCGCGGTTGCGACCGGCAAGGACCCGGCGCAGTTCCGCATCTCGCTGCTCGACGGCGCCGGCAAGAACGATGGCGGCGCGCAGCGGTTGCGCAACACGCTGCTGGCCGCGATGGGGCTTGCCGGCTACGGCACCAAGCAACTGCCGAAAGGCGAGGGCATGGGCGTTGCCTGCGTCTCGTCGCAGGAACGTGCGACGGCAAGCTGGACCGCCTGCGTCGCGCACGTTGCCGTCGCGCCGTCGGGCGAGGTGACCGTGAAGAAGCTCACGGTCGCAACCGACGTCGGCACGCAAGTGCATCCCGACAACATCCGCGCCCAGGTCGAGGGCGCGGCGATGTGGGGGCTGTCGCTGGCGCTGTACGAGAAGGCGACGTTGAAGGACGGTGGCATCGAGCAGACCAACTTCGACAGCTACACGCCCTTGCGCATGAGCCAGGTGCCCGAGGTCGCGATTGCCGTGATCGCCAATGGCGAAAAGGCCACCGGCGTCGGCGAACCTGCGGTGACGGTGATCGCCCCGGCGATCGGCAACGCCATCTTCAACGCCTCCGGCGCCCGCGTCCGCGCGCTGCCGATCACGGCCGAAGCCGTGAAGGGCGCCATGAAGGCGTAAGGCCGGCTGCGATTGTGACGTGTGATGATCCGCCGGAGGGCCACCTCCGGCGGATTTCGTTTTGGTTCGGCGTCTCTGCGGTCTCGCTGTCATGCCCCGCGAAAGCGGGGCATCCAGTACGCCGCGGCTTCTCGGTTCTAGCCGTGCCGTCCCGGAGTACTGGATCGCCCGGTCAAGCCGGGCGACGACGGTGTGGGTGGAACGCACGGAGCACCTAAATTCCCCTTTGTTATCAACGACCATTCTACTGTGCATGGGGTTGTTTTCGAGTTTTTTTGATGGGACCCGCTGCGGGAGTAGATCCGTAGAATTGAGCGCAAGTCGTCAGGGTTTCCTTGAGCACGCCTCTTAAGGGCCGGAGAACCTGATCCGGCATAGGCTGACGCCCAATACAGTCCCGTGCTTTTGGGGAAGCCATGAACGCCTCAGCCAAACCCGCCGCCAAACGCCGGCTGCTGCTCGCCTCCGACCGGAGCGACGAGAGCACTGAGCTTGCCAGCATCCTGAAGACGGTCGGCGATGTCGCGACGGTCACGACTGACGCCATTCCCGATCAGCCCTCGCGAGAGCTCTCCGGCCTCGTGGTCGACATCAACCTGCGCTCGCCCGAGAGCGTGCAGCGGGTGCGCAACAAGCTGCGCGGCGATGCCTATCGTTCGATGCCGCGGCTGTTCGTGCTCGCCGACGCGCTTCATCACGGCACCATGCAGGCCTGGGCGCTGGGCGCCACCGACACCATCTCGCGGCCGCTCCAGGCCGAGGCGATTCTGCAGCGTATCCGTGCTGCGTTTCCCGACACGGCGACCTATGACGCGACCGATCGCGGCAAGACGCTCAACCGCGGCGTCGAAGCGGCGCATGCGGTGCTCAAGAAGATGTTCGAGAAGCTGCCGCTCGGCGTGCCTCTGACTTTCGATGACGTGATCGCCGCCGAGAGCAAGATCTTGAAGGCGATCAAGCATTCGTCGCTGCGCGAATGGCTCACCGCCGTCGGCTGCCACCATGTCGGCAGCTATCGTCACTGCCTGTTCGTCACCGGCTTTGCGGTCTCCTTCGCTCAGCATCTCGGCATGCGCGAGGACGACCAGCGCCGGCTGACCCGCGCCGCGCTGTTGCACGACGTCGGCAAGGCCTTTGTCCCCTCCGCGCTGCTCGACAAGCCGGGCAAGCTCAGCGACGAGGAGATGGACGAGGTCCGCCAGCATCCGCGCCGCGGCTATGACGCGCTCGCAGCCCAGGGCGGCTTCCCACCGGAGATGCTGGACGTGGTTCTGCACCACCACGAATTTCTCGACGGCTCCGGCTATCCCAACGGGCTCTCGTCGAACCAGATCAGCGATATCGTGCGGGTCACCACCATCGTCGACATCTACGCCGCGCTGGTGGAGAAGCGCGCCTATCGCATGCCCTTCACCCACTCCCGCGCCTTCACGATGATGGAAGGCATGGGCGCCAAGCTCGACCAGCAGCTGTTGCAGGCGTTCCGCCCCGTGGCGCTGGGATCGTTTTGATGTAGGAGTCATTCCGGGGCGCGCGGAAAGCGAGAACCCGGAATCTCGAGGTTCCGCGTTCGGTGCTTCGCGCCGCCCCGGAACGACAGAATACTCACCCCAGCATCTTTCGCAGCTCCGCCTTCGCCACCTTCTCCAGCGTGGATCGCGGCATATCGTCGACCAACCTGATCTCGCGCGGCACCTTGAAGTCGGCGAGGCCTTTGCGGCAGGCCGCCATCACGCGATCATGCAGATCGGGCGCTGCGCCCGCGACGCCGTCGTGCGGGATGATGAAGACGACCGGGACCTCGTCCAGCATCGGATGCTTCTTCGCCACCACGGCGGCCTCGCGCACGCCGGGAACGACCGCGATGACCTGCTCGATCTCTGAGGCCGCGACGTTCTCGCCGCCGACCTTCAGCATGTCCTTGGCGCGGTCACCGAACCTGATGAAGCCGTTCTCCAGCAGCGTGACGCGGTCGCCGGTGACAAAGAAGCCGTGCTCGTCAAAGCTCTCGCGCGTCGCCGTTTCGTTGTGCAGATACTCGGCGAACAGCGACAGGCCGGGAATGCCCTTGATCGCGAGATTTCCGGTGTCGCCGATTGCGGTCGGCCGGCCGTCATCATCGGTGATGCGGATTTGATATTCCGGCGCGGCGCGGCCGATCGACATCGGGATGTTGGGCTGGTCGACCTCGCCGATGATGCCGTGTGTGATGGTCTCGGTCATGCCCCACCAGCCGATGATCTTGACGCCGAAGGCAGCGAACCCCGGCGGCTCGTTGACGGCCGTGCCCCACAGGCGGAATTTGTGGTCCGTCGGGATCTCCTGCTCGAGCAGCGCCTTCATGCAGAACGGAATGGTCGAGGTCCAGGTCGCGCCGTGCTCGCGCGCCACGCGCCAGAACCGGCTTGCGGAGAAGCGCGGCTGGATCACGCAAGTGGCGCCGACCCACAGCGTCGCCAGCATGGAATAGGCCAGCGCATTGGTGTGGAACAGCGGCAGATAGGTCTGGTGCACATCGCCCGCGTGCAGATCCTCGTGCGCGGCGTTGACCTTGGCGCCCCACAACGCGTTGGCGTGGGTCCAGAGCACTGCTTTCGGCCGCGATGTCGTGCCCGAGGTGTATTGCACGCTGCATGGCGCGAGCGGGTCGGTGGCGCGCCGCGGCCGGTCGGCGCTGTCGGCAAACAGAGCGTCGAAGCTGTCGCCGTGCGCGACCGTTTGCGCAGGCGCTGCGCCCGCGTCATGCGCGGTCACCGCCATCCAGCGCAAATTGCGGCAGTGTGTTGCGACGATCTCGGCATAGGCCGGCTGGGTGATCGCGGCGACCGCACCACAATGATCCGCAAAATACGCCATCTCGGCGGGCGCCGAGCGCGTGTTGGTGGTCACCGCGACGGCGCCGAGTTCGACGCAGGCAAACCAGGCCAGCATCGCCTCGATGCAATTGTCCAGATGAATGAGCACGTACTCGCCGGGCTTGACGCCGCGTCTGGCGAGCCCTGCTGCCAGAGCGCCGACCCGGTCGTGAAACTCGCCATAGCTCCAGCGTCGCGCCGGTGCGTCGAACGGCGCCCAGACCAGGAACGGATGTGAGCTGCGCATTTCGGCGCGCATCTTGAGCAGCCAGGGCACGTCGAGCCCTGCGAACGGGCCTACGATTCCGGTCGGGGTTTGCGAATTCGGCATCTGTCCTCCCGTGCAGCCTGTTTCGCGGGGGCCGCTTTCGTTATCGGGAGTCTTTCTGCCACCGGACGGCGCGGGGAGCAAATGCTCTCACCGCGCCTCAGTCCTGGTACGACGAAATCTCGATCGGGCTGCCGTACGGGTCCGGCTGACCGTCATGCTTTATCCTTTCGTCGCCATGTTCGTTGCGGACTTTCCGCGTGCGGTCCGCCTTGTTACAAGCCGCGGACGCCACCTTCCGGCTATCCGGCTTTCAAGAACAACAATTCGGGAGAACCCTTGAGATGATCAACCGCCGTACCGCGCTGAGCCTGCTCGCCGCCACTCCGCTCGCAGCCTCGCCGCTGTCGAAGGCCTTTGCCGCGGATTATCCGACCCGGCCGGTGAAGTTCGTCGTCGGCTATCCGCCGGGCGGTGCCACCGATATTCTGGCGCGGCTGATCGGCCAGCGGCTGTCGGAACGGCTCGGCCAGCAATTCGTGATCGAGAACAAGCCGGGCGCCGGCAACAATATCGGCACCGAATCCGTCGTCAACGCCGAGCCCGACGGCTACACGGTGTTGCTGGTCAATCCGGCCAATTACATCAACGCCACGCTCTACACCAACCTCAAATTCAACTTCGTCCGCGACATCGCGCCGATCGCCTCGTTCCAGCGCGTGCCGAACGTGATGACCGTCAATAACGACGTGCCGGCGAAGACCGTCGCCGAGTTCATCGACTACGTGAAGGCCAATCCCGGCAAGGTGAACATGGCCTCGTCCGGCAACGGCACCTCGGTGCATCTGTCCGGCGAGATGTTCATGGCAATGACCGGCTGCAAGATGCAGCACGTGCCCTATCGCGGTGCGGCGCCCGCGATCACCGACATGCTCGGCGGCCAGGTGCAGGTCATCTTCGACAACATGCCCTCGATCATCCAGCACATCCGTTCCGGCTCGCTGCGCGCGCTCGGCGTCACCACGGCGCAACGCTCGCCGCAACTGCCCGACGTGCCTGCCATCGGTGAGACCGTAAAGGACTATGAGGCGAGCGCATTGTTCGGCATGGGTGCGCCGAAGAACATGCCCAAGGACATGATCGCCAGGCTCAACAACGAGATCAACACGCTCATGAAGGACCCCGACATGACCAAGCGCCTGGTCGAGCTCGGCGGCGATCCGCTGGTGCAGACACCGGAGGCGTTCGGCGAGGACATCAAGGCCGAGACCGAGAAGTGGAAGAAGGTCGTGGAGTTCGCCGGCCTCAAGGTCGAGTAGCGATGGTGTGATGACCGGGAACGAAGCCCTGCCGCATGGCAGGGCTTTTTTCTTGCGCCCCCGCTCCACACTGATCGTCGGCTGATCACGCGGTCGTGCAAACCTGCGCCTGCGGTTTTCTGCTTGACGTTCCCGCCTTCGAGCTTATACTAAACCTTATGGTTAAGTATAAAGACGAGACGCTGGACCGGACTTTCGCGGCGCTGTCTGACGCGACGAGGCGTGCAATGCTTGCACGGCTCGGCGAGCAGGAAAGCCTCTCGGTGAGCGAGCTGGCAGCGCCGTTCCCGATCTCGCTGCCCGCGATCATGAAGCATCTCGATGTGCTCACGGATGCCGGCCTGATCGTGCGGGAGAAGACCGGGCGCACGGTCGCCTGCCGGCTCACCGCGCGACCGATGGAGCAGGCAATGAACTGGCTCAATCGCTATGCGCAATTTTGGTCCGACAATTTCGACCGCCTCGCCGCTTTTGTGGAGAAAGACCCATGGCCAACGCAGCCCTCAACACCGATCCGCGCAGCGCCGAACGCCCAGCCGAACGTCCAAGCCTCACGCTCACGCGCCGGCTCCGCGCGCGGCCGGAAAAAATCTACGCCGCCTGGACGCAAGCCGAGCATCTAGCGCAGTGGTTCGGCCCACCGAACATGAAGCCGGCATCGCTTGAGGCCGAGCTCGATGTGCGCACGGGCGGCCGCTACCGCATCAGCTTCACCCGTGACGACGGCGAATATTTCCAGGCCGGCGGGAGCTACCGCGAGGTCGTGCCGAACGAGCGGCTCGTCTTCACCTGGGCCTGGCACTCGACGCCGGAACGGGAATCGCTGGTGACGATCACGCTGAAGCCGGACAGTGCCGGCACCTTGATGATCTTCCATCACGCCCAGTTCTTCGACGAGACCGCGCGCGACAATCATCAGCGCGGCTGGAGCTCGTTCTTCGACAAGCTCGAGGCCTTCGTCGCCTGATCCCTGCCAACAGGAGGACACGATGCTGCAACATCAGATCGTCTCGCGCGAGCAATGGCTCATAGCCCGCAAAGCGCATCTGGCGCACGAGAAGGAGCTCTCCCAGGCGCGCGAGCGCCTCGTCGCGGAGCGCCGCGCGTTGCCTTGGGTGAAGGTCGACAAGAATTATGTGTTCGACGGGCCGAACGGCAAGGTTACGCTCGGCGATCTCTTCAAGGGCCGCCCGCAGCTGGTGGTCCAGCATGTGATGTTCACGCCCGACTGGGAGGCGGCCTGCAAGAGCTGCTCGTTCTGGGTCGACGGCTTCGACCGTATGGTGCCGCATCTGGCCGCGCGCGACACCAGCATGGTCGCCATCTCGCTGGCGCCGGTCACGAAGCTCGAAGCTTTCAAGGCGCGAATGGGCTGGAGCTTCGACTGGGTCTCCTCAGGCCACAACGGCTTCAACTACGACTACGAAGTCTCGTTCACGCAGGCGCAGATCGACAAGGGCGTGCCGAGATACAATTTCGGCGCCACGCCCTTCTATGGCCCCGAGCTGCCGGGCATCAGCGTGTTCTATCGCACTGAGGCCGGCGAAATCTTTCACACCTATTCCTGCTTTGCCCGGGGCATCGACATGATGAACGCCGCCTATCAATATCTCGACCTCACGCCGCTCGGTCGTCACGAGGACGGTTTGCCCTATCCGATGGACTGGGTCCGCCTGCGCGACGAGTACCAGCCGCAGGCAGCGAAGGGGGCGTGCTGCCACGGGTGAGCTGTTGGGTACGCTGGGTCTATACGCACGCTGTCATCGCCCGACTTGATCGGGCGATCCAGTACTCTGGAAAGCAGTGATGGAATCGAGAAGCCGCGGCGTACTGGATTCCCCGCCTTCGCGGGGAATGACGGGGACGCGCGGCAGCGTGCCTCAATCCGCTTCAACTACCGCTTGGCGTCGGCCTGCTCCGTTCCGTTGCACGAGATCAGCATCGTATAGGCGCGGGCGTTGCCGGCGATGTCGGTGGTCTTGAGCTCGCCTTTCGGCTCGGAGGTCTGATAGGGCACCACGGAATTGTCGAGGAAGTCGCGCAGCGCGCCGGTCTTGATCGCGAAGTTGATGTTTTCGGGGATGTTGCCGGTTGCCGCGGCGATCCGGAGCCCGTCCAGCTTTCCCGTAACCACGCCCACGATCTGCCCGGTGGTGTCGAACAGCGGGCCTCCGCTGTTGCCAGGCTGTACCGGCGCGCTGATCTGCAGGAAGCGCGAATCGTTGCGCGTGCCGCTGAGCGAGCTCACGATTCCGGTCGTCACGGTGAAGTCCGACGTCAGCATCCCGTGGTAGGGAAAACCGATCGCCACGACCGAATCACCGGAACGGATCGAGCGATCGCGGATCCGGGCAAACTCCTTGAATGTCGCCGTCGACGGCGCCTGCAACAAAGCGAGATCGTTGTTTGCGTCGCTCGACACCACGCGCAACACCATCGCGGCCTCGCCGGTGAGGTTGCCCTTGAGTTCGCTGCAGCCGTCGATCACATGGTTGTTGGTGACGATGTGCCCGTTGGCGCTGATCACGAAACCGGTGCCGCTCTTGGACTTGGCGGGCTTGCTCGCCGGCGGCGTGGCCGGCTTGTCCGCATTGGCTACCGGCTTCGCCGCGCCTTTGGTAAAATCGCCGGCCTTGTCGAGCCCGTCGGCTTTCACCTTGGTCACGCAATTTGCCAATGCGGCGATCACCGGCCCGGTCGAGGTCAGATCGAAATTCAGAACCGCGCGGCCGGCGGTCGCCACCATCAGGCTCGCCTTCTGGAAGGTACGCACAACATTGAGCGGCATGATGGCCGTGAGCATGTTGGATTGGTACGCCGTGGCGAACAGCCTGGCTTGCTCCTGCCCGTCAAAGGTCACGTCGATCGCGGCGTTCTCGCCCTTGTTGAAGCGGTAGCTGGGACTCGCAAAGGCAAGCGACCATGTGCCGGCGGAATTTTGGCTCACGACGAGGATGACGCCGTTCGCGTAGGGCGTCGTCGCGGCGCAATGGGAAAAGGCGCCGGTCTGATCGTTGCTAAAGGCTCCGCCGATCCAGTTCCCGACATTGACGGTGCCGAACGGTCCGGCCGCATTTGCCGCTCCGACCAGACCGAGCTGCAAAAGAAACGCAATGACAAACGACCTAAGCCACATAACTTTCCCCCGGGAACGCCTTCGGCGCCATCTTATCTGCGCAAGCGGGCATCGCGCAACCGGCAGTTGTCCGGGCTGGAGCCTACGTCCACGTGCCGACATTCCGGCTTGCCTTTACTTTGTAAGACGGTATACTTTGCGATACAAAGTGACTGGACGAGCCGGTCCGAGAGTTTGGGTGGAGCGAGGTTTGGCGTTGCCGATGCGTGATCTCGACAAAGCGCTGGCCGACATCGTGGCGATCCGCAGCCAGATTGCCGCCGGTACGGCGTTCCGCGGTTACGGCCCGGCGACCATGGCTGCGACCGGCGGCGTTGCGCTTGTTACCGCGATCCTGCAATTCTGGCTGCTCGACGATCCCACAGGCGCGCCGCTCGGCTTCTTTCTCGGCTGGCTCATCGCCGCTGCGTTGTCCGGCCTGATGATCTGGGTCGAGATGCGCGCGCGCTCGCGCCGGCATCATTCGGGCCTTGCCGACGCCATGATCCACCAGGCTGTCGAGCAATTTCTGCCTGCGGGCGTGGCCGGCGTGCTGCTTGCGGTGGTGATGTGGAAGTTCGCGGCCGAGACGCTGTGGCTCCTGCCGGGACTGTGGCAGATCCTGGTGTCGCTCGGCATTTTTGCGTCCGTGCGCTCGTTGCCGCGCAGCGTGGCGTTTGCCGGGGCTTGGTACTTCGTCTCGGGCTTTGCGGTGGTTGTGCTGGCGAGCGGAACCCACACGCTGTCGCCGTGGACCATGGGGCTGCCCTTCGTGATCGGCCAGTCGATAATGACGGCCATTTTGTATTTCGCGTCCGGAGACAATGATGTCGAAGACTGACAGCGCGCCTTTCTCTTACGAAGGGCTCGACCGCGTGATCCACGAGAAGGCGAGGCTTGGGCTGCTGACTTCGCTGATGGCCCATCCCAAGGGATTGGCGTTCGCCGATCTCAAGCAGCTCTGCGGCCTGACCGACGGCAATCTCAGCCGGCATCTGGCCGTGCTCCAGGAGGCCGGCCTCGTCGAGCTGACCAAGGGCTACGAGGGCAACCGCCCGCACACCAGCTGCCGCCTGACCAAGAGCGGCCGCCGCCGCTTCCTCGACTATCTCGCGGTGCTCGAGCGGCTGGTGCGCGACGCCGCCAAGGCCGCCGGCCGCGAGGCGCCGTCGCCCGGACGGCTCGGCATCGTTTCAACCTGATCTCCCCCATTTTGACTGGAGGCTTTGCAATGCAAAGTGAAATCACGCCCCCTAACGAGAAGCTTCACGTCGGCATCATCATGGACGGCAATGGCCGCTGGGCAACGCGGCGCGGCCTGTCGCGCGTGCGTGGCCACGAGGCCGGCGTCGAGGCGATCCGTCGCATCGTCGAGGCCGCACCCAAGCAGGGTATCGGCACGCTGACGCTGTACGCGTTCTCGACCGACAATTGGCGCAGGCCCAAGGCCGAAGTCGCAGCCCTGATGACGCTGTTGCGCTTCTACCTCGCCAACGAGGTGCAAAGCCTGGTCAAGAACGGCGTGCGGCTCTCCGTGATCGGCCGCCGTGACCGCCTGCCGGACGGCATCGCCAATGCCATCGCGCGTGCGGAGCACTCAACCGCGCACGGCACCACGCTGCACCTGCGCATCGCCGTCGACTATTCAGCGCGCGATGCCATTCTCAACGCCGCGGCCAAGGCGGCCGCGCTCACGAGCCTCACCCGCGAGGCGTTCTCGCAGCTCGTCACCGGCGAGCCTGGTTTGCGCGATGCCGATCTGATCATCCGCACCAGCGGCGAGAAGCGGCTGTCGGACTTCCTGCTCTGGGAAGGCGCTTATGCCGAGCTGCATTTCACCGAGCGGATGTGGCCCGAATTCGAGACGGCCGACCTTGCCGAAGCCCTGGCATGCTTCCACGGCCGCGAGCGGCGCTTCGGCGGTCTTCAGGCGATCATGCCCGAGGAGGTGCCTGCTCTCTCGCGGGCGTGACGCGCGGTGCGAACAAGCGACCGCAAGTGACGGTGCGTCGCAGGGCTGGACCGGATCGTCGAATTCTGATGTCGTGTCGCCTCTCAACGCAGTGACCGCATGACCTCGTTCAAGACCATTCGTGCCCGCGCCGAGAAGCGCAAGGGCGGGCCCAAGGCGCTGGACAGGCTGATGCCTGACAAGCCCGATCCGAAGCGGCTGGCGAAGCTCGGCGAGGATCGCATCCTCGCCGAGATGACCAGGCGGGTATTTTGCGCGGGCTTTGCCTGGAGCGTAATCGATACGAAATGGGACGGCTTTGAAGAGGCGTTCCTGGGCTTCGCACCTGCCAAGCTCAGCTTCCAACCGGAAGATTATTGGGAAGGGCTGCTGCGGGACACGCGCATCGTGCGCAACGCCGCCAAGATCATGTCGGTGCGCGACAATGCCGCCTTCGTGCAGGCGATCGCCAAGGAGCACGGCAGCTTCGGCAAGTTCCTGGCGAAGTGGCCGTCGTCCGACGAGATCGGGTTGCTCGATCTCCTGGTCAAGCGTGGCAGCCGGTTGGGCGGCAACACCGGTCAGATGCTGCTGCGCTTCCTCGGCTGGGACGGTTTCGTCACCTCCAGGGACGTCGTCGCGTGCCTGCGCGATGCCGGCCTCGATATCGCCGAAGAGGTGAAGTCCAAGGGGGATCTCGCCAAGGTGCAGGCGCAGTTCAACGCCTGGGCCAGGGAGACCGGCCTGCCCTACAGCCATCTGTCGCGCATCTGCGCGCTGTCCGTCGGCGAGGTCAGGCGCGAGTAAGGGTGTGCGGCGGGGTTGATATCACGCGATCGGGAGGAAGCTATGGCAGGCGAACTGGAAGGCAAAATTGCCGTCGTGACGGGGGCCGCGTCGGGCATCGGGTTGGCCAGCACCGAAGCGATGCTGGCCGCAGGCGCGCGCGTGGTGACGGTCGACCGCGACGCTGCTGCATTGGCGGCGCTTCGCGACAAGCACGGCGATGCCTTGATCCCGCTCGTGATCGATCTGCTCGACCCGGCTGATTGCGCCACGCTGCTGCCGCGGGTCCTCGAGCGAGCCGGCCGGCTCGACATCCTGCACGCCAATGCCGGCGCCTATGTCGGCGGCGACCTCGTCGATGCCGATCATGGCGCGATCGACAGGATGCTGAACCTGAACGTCAACGTCGTGATGAAGAACGTGCGCGACGCGCTTGCTCACATGATCGAACGACGGAGCGGCGACGTCATTGTCACGAGCTCGCTCGCCGCCCATTTCCCGACGCCTTGGGAGCCCGTCTACGCATCGTCCAAATGGGCGATCGACTGCTTCGTGCAGACGGTGCGGCGCCAGGTCTTCAAGCACGGCATCCGTGTCGGATCGATCTCGCCCGGCCCGGTCGTCACTGCGTTGCTCGCGGACTGGCCGGCCGAGAAGCTGAAGGAGGCGAGGGACTCCGGAAGCCTGCTGGAGGCCCGCGAGGTGGCCGAGGTCGTGATGTTCATGCTGACGCGGCCGCGCGGCATGACGATTCGCGACGTCGTCATGCTGCCGACCAACTTCGATCTCTAGGGCCTTGCTGGCGGCGCCAACGCCAATAATGTGCGAGATGTGGCGCTCGCGTGCCGTGAGTACGGCCGATGCAACTCACGATCACGAAATACATTCCGCAGGAACATTTGCGCCCAGCGCCCGTTCGGAAGCTTGAGCCAGACGCTCACAGGCGCAGGGAACTGCCGCCTTGGGCTCGACCGATCAAGCCCGACACGAACACAACGGAGCAAGCCCATGAAGCTGACATCCGCGCAGGTGAAGCAGACCGTCAATCAACTCGGCGCCCAGGTGCTCCCCGACGAGCATCCCGCCATGCCCCAGCTCAACAGCATGTTCGGCGAGCACACGTTCTTCGTCGACGAGAGCGGGCTCAAGGTGCTCGAGCCGACCCCGTCGCTCGGCGCCGAACGCGAGACCGGCGAGGTCGTCAGTCTCGCCGACTGGAGCGACACAGAGCTGACCCGCCTGATGGCGCACGAGCCCGAGCCAACCGGCGTGATCGTGGTGTTCGAGCAGATGAAGCATTGACGATTGGCGGTCATGGGGACGTCAGGGAGCTGATTGGGAAGATCACGCCACAAAGTGGCGCACCACGGCCGATGAAGATGGGCACTACTGCCTCGCCGTGACGCTATGATGCAGCGGCCGACCTAGCGCTCCAGTTGGCCAATCTGCGACAGCCTGCGATCTTGCGCTTCGCCTCACGGCCGGCCGCCTTCCCGATTTCGCAGGGCGGTCCGGTAACTTCCGTCGCGGCCCCCTCGATCAATCCGCGCGGTCGACGAGATGTGCCAGAAACAGGCCATCGCAGCCAAGGCAGGGGCTTGGGACCACTACTCCGGCAGTCCCGCCATCCTCAGACCTTCATAGAAGCGATTGCGCTCCTGCCAGAACGCGGCGTTACGCGAGGGTTCCGATGCTTTCAGGCTGCTGACCGTGTGGGCGGGAATGCGCTTCTGGTACTCGATCAGATTGTTCCTGGCTTGCTCACTGCGACCGTGCAGGGCATCGATCGCCGCCAGCCATTGCCAGGCAAAGCCATTTTGCGGACTACTGATCGTCGCCTGGCGCATGTGCGCGTAAGCTGCCTCGTCATGATGCAGGTGGAATTCGGCCATTCCCAGCGTGAAGTGGCCAAGGCTCACCTGTTCGGCATCGAGTGGATCAAGACGGAGCGATAGCATGACCGGCGCGGCTACCTCTTCCGGGCGGCCCTGTTGCAGCCTCAGAAAACCCAGCCGCTGCAGCGCCCGCGGCTGGTTCGGATAGAGTGACAGCACGCGTTGGATGGCCTGGTCTGCTTCGTCGATCCGACCTTGCGCGGATAACACCAGGCTTCGCACGTAGTTTGCGCGGGGATCGGTGGGTTGCAGCGCCAACGAACGCTCGATCGCTTGCGCGGCGAGCGCCGTCTGGGTGTCCGGCGCATTGCTCCAGCGCGTCAGCACCTCGGTGATGTGACTCAGGGCAAGTCCCGCCAGCGCAGAGGCGGAGCCGGGGTCTATCTGTAACGCCTGCTCGAACAGGGCGCGCGCCCGCTGCGGTTCTTCTCGCGTATGGATCCGCTTCAGCAGCCGCCAGCCCCGAAGCGTTGGATCGATACCGGCAAGCGTACGCCCGGCATACGGCCTGTCGAAGGGTGTCTCGGCCTCGTCAATGCGGACCTTCAGCTCGTTGGCGATGCGCGCCGTGATGTCTCGGCGCCAATTCCAGCCGCCTTGTTCAGCATAGTCGAACCGGCCCGACCACAACAACGCGCCGGTGGCACTCGCCTGCAGTTTCAGGGCGATCGAGACGGCTTCGCCTTGGCGCTGCAGGCTGCCACCCAAGACGTAGGTGACGTTCAACCGGCGGCCAACGCTCAGTGCATCGCTATCGGGATCGGCCAGCGAATTCCCCACGGGATATCCGATCACGAGGGTGTCGGGCAGGCGCGACACTTCGATCGTGAGATCTTCGGTCACGGCATCGGCGAGGTCCGCGGCGTTCTCACCGCCAACACCGACAAGCGGCAAAACCGTGATCGTGTTCTTGCTGACGAGGGCGCCGTTTTGTCCGCGATGCGGAAACCCGAACCAGAGCGCGCCGGCAAGCGAGGCAGTACATAAGATCGCGAATGCCGGCAGCCACGACAATGATTTGCGGGGGGACGGCACCCGGATCGAAGACCCGTGCGAGTCGCCGGGGCCCGCACCACGTTCGACCGTTCCATCGGCATGCGGCGTGTCGACAGGCGGCTCATTCAGCAAATAGCCACGGCGAGGCACGGTCTTGATCCGGCGTTGATCGCCGTCTCCAAGCGCGGCTCGCAGTTCGCTAATGCACTGAACCAGGGAATCGTCGGTTACCGCCACATCGGGCCAAACCGCTTCAATGAGCTCATCCTTGGTCAACAGCCGGCCGGGACGCCGGCCGAGATATACCAGCAGCGCAAAGCTCTTTGGCCGCAAGGTAACCACGGTGCCTCTGACACGCAATTCGCCGCGCTCCAGGTCGATGTCGAAATCGGCAAAGTGAAGAGCGCCGCGGGGAATCGGGGCCGGCTCGTCGCTACCAGCGACGCTCGGCTCGGTTTTCGTGCCAATTTCGGCGTTCATTCGGCACTCTTTCGGGTGTCGTCGCGTCAACGCGCCTAGGCTCAGCCATCGACGCAGAACGGCGGCGCGGCCGAGATCAACTAACCCCGATGCTAGTCCAAATCGAGGGTCGCGGGAATGGCGTGCCGCATCAGCTCGGAGGTGCCACCATGACAATGAACCGACGTTTCCTTCTGGGGGCAGCCGCCAGCACAGTCGCGACCATGACCGTGACCCCGCTCACCCCGGCTTTCAGCCAAAAGGCCATGCGCTCGTCCGCTTCCGAGCCAGGTCTGGACTATGCCAATGTAAGCGAGTTGCGGGCCCTGCTTGACGCACGCAGGATATCCGCAACCGAGCTGTTCGAGCACGCGATTGGCCGGATCGAGGCCCTCGATTCCCGCATCAATGCGGTGGTCGTGCGAGACTTCGACCGCGCGAAGGCGGCTGCGCGCGAAGCCGATGCCGCGCTCGCCCGCGGCGAACGCCGGCCATTGCTCGGAATACCGATGACGGTCAAGGAAGCCTTCAATGTCGGAGGCTTGCCGACCACTTGGGGCTTGCCGATGGGCCGCGGCTGGCGGGCCACTGAAGACGCGGTTGCAGTCGCCCGCCTCAAGGCAGCAGGAGCAGTGATCCTGGGCAAGACCAATCTTGCCATCGCAATCGCGGACTGGCAAAGCTTCAATCCGATTTACGGCACGACCAACAATCCCTGGGATCTCACGCGCACGCCTGGCGGCTCATCCGGCGGCGCGGCGGCCGCGCTGGCTGCCGGATATGTGCCGTTGGAGCTCGGCTCAGATTTCAGCGGTTCGCTGCGGGTGCCGGCGCATTTGTGTGGCGTCTTCGGCCACAAGCCGACGTCCAACCTCGTGCCGCAGCGCGGTCACGCGCCGCCCCGTTCACCTGCACTGGCAACCGACCTGACCAGCGGCCTTGGCGTTTGCGGACCGATGGCCCGCACCGCCGCCGATCTTTCGACCATGCTCGACGTGATCGCCAGTCCAGACGAATACGAGGCGCGCGCTTACCATCTCGCGCTTCCCGCGCCGCGGCACGAAGCGCTACGGGACTTCCGCGTTCTTGTGCTGGATAGTCATCCTCTGTTGCCGGTTGCAAGTGAGATACGGGCCGCACTCGATCAACTCGCCGGACGGCTGGCCGCGACCGGCGCGAAGGTCGCGCGGTCCAGTCCGCTCGTCCCGGATCTCGCAGAGTCTGCTCGCCTGCATACCCGAATGGTGCGCAATTTTGCCGCGTTCGGCCAGCCTCCCGAATTCTTCGCGAAGGTCCGAGAGAGCGTCGCGGCGCTGAAGCCGGATGACGACAGCCTGAAGGCTTGGCGAACACGCGGGCCACTGCTTAGTCACCACCAGTGGATGGCCGCGGAAATCGCGCGGGCCCGCCTGCGCCAGCAATGGGCCGGTCTGTTCCGGGAATTCGACGTGGTTCTCTGTCCGCCGTTTTCCGTGACCGCGTTCCCGCACGACCAAACGCCGGATATGGAGGATCGAACGATCGATATCGACGGCGAGACTCACCCCTATCCATCGCTGATTGTCTGGGCGACGGTCGCAACCCCTCCGGGCCTGCCCGCGACGGTGATGCCGGTAGGCCGTTCGAAGGCAGGGCTTCCCATTGGCGCGCAGATCATCGGCCCTTTGTTCGAGGACCGCACCCCGCTTGCCTTCGCCCAACTGCTCGAAAGCGCGTACGGGGGATTTGTGAGGCCACCCGAAATCTCGCTTTAGCGACGAAGGAGAACGCGCGCCGAGCTTTCTGGAATGGCGCGCCGCCGCCGAGACCGCGCGGCTGATCCTCCGGCTGGCACGCGCCCGAGGCCGAGGTGATCGAGATAGCCGTACCGACCATCATCGAGGCGGCGGAGTTCGAGGCCGTGCAGACGATGCTCAAGACGCGCGGCCCGGCAACAAGCGCCGCGGGTCGTCAGTGGACCGACGCTCCTTACCGGCATCTGCTTTGCGCCGCTTGCGGCGGAGTCTGTCGCGTGTGCTCGACCGCCGTGAGGAGCGATCCAAGGACCGCGCAACTCACATCGCCGAACTGCGCAAGCGAGCAACCGAAGCGGACGCCAAACTCAAGCGGCTCTAGGACGCGATCGAAAACGGAATCGCTGATGTGTCCGATCCGATGTTCAAGGAGCGTGTGACCGAGCTGAAGGCCATCCGCGACCAGGCCCGCGCCCACGCAGAGCGGGCCAAAGGCGCGCTCGATCGGGCCAAGCATCACACCGCAGGCGCTGAAATCATTCGTCAGGACGCGCGCAAGCGTATGCGGACCGAGTCGGGCGGCTACCGCCGCGACCATCTCCGCGCGCTGGCACAACGCGTCGAGGTGGACGCGAAAGAAGTTCGCATCATGGGGACGAAAAGCGTGCTCCTGCGTGCGCTTGTCGCAGCTTGCGAGCGCAAAAACGGCAGGTTTGGAGTGCCCAGTTTTGTACCGAACTGGCGCACCCGACACGATTCGAACGTGTGACCTTTGCCTTCGGAGGGCAACGCTCTATCCAGCTGAGCTACGGGTGCAACGAGGGTTCATTTAGCCGATCGGCGCGGGGCGGGCAACCGGTCTGGCCGGATGCGCGAACAATAAGCCAAAGCGCGATATTGTCGCGCTTTAGGCCGATTTGCGCGCGGCCGGACCCGGAACCTGCTCGCTGTCCCGGCCAAGACCGGTGAATTCGGCCAGCATCCGCTCGGCGCAGATGACGCGGTTGCGGCCGAGCCGTTTGGCCGCATAGAGCGCCTGATCGGCTGAACCGAGCAGGTGGTCGGGGCCGCCGTCGGCTTCGCCGGGGATGTGGCAGGCGACGCCGACACTGAGGGTGACGTGGTCGCCGGCCCCGATGGCGCCATGGGTGATCCTCAAGGCCATGACGGCGCAGCGGATCTCCTCGGCGATGGCGCAGGCCTCGTCGCAACTCATCTCGGGCAGGATCAGCGCAAATTCCTCGCCGCCATAGCGGCTGGCAAGGTCGAGGGGACGCGCGGCATGCCTGCTGACGACGGCGGCAACCGCCCGCAGGCACTCGTCGCCGGGCTGGTGACCGTGCTGGTCGTTGAACAGCTTGAAATGATCGACATCGACGAACAGCAGAGCCATGGGCTTTTGCGTCCGCTGGGCGCGGGCCCATTCGGTCATCAGCATCTGGTCGAACGCGCGGCGGTTCGACAGCCCGGTCAGTCCGTCCTTGGTGGCGAGCTCCTTCAGCGCCATCTCGGCGCGCTTCTGGTCGGTGAGGTCGCGCAGCGTCTCGACCACCGCGATCAGATTGCCGGCCTCGTCATGGATCGGGCCGGCGTCGATCGCGAGGTAGAGCTGGCTGCCGAGCTTCGGCATCACGCACCAGTTCTCCGCGCTGAAGCCGAGCCCGTTGTGGCCGCGTGCGGCATATTCCGAATAGAACTCCGGCAGCTGCTCGGGGCGATCGAGCGCGACGAGGTCGGCGAGGCAGGGGCGCTTGGTCTCGTAGAAGGCCTGCCAATGCTTCGTGGTGCCGAGCACCTCGGAGGCGGCAACGCCGGTCAGCCGCTCGCAGGCTCTGTTCCAGATCACGACGCGGCGTTTCGGGTCGATCACGAAGGTCGGCACCACCAGGTGCTGCATCAGCCGCACCGCGTAGGAGTCCGCGACGTCGATGGTCTTGTCCAGCTTCGGCATGTCAGGCCACCGCCGCTACGGGGATGCCATCGCCCGGGCCGAACAGCTTCCGCACCTCGGCGGCCGGTTTTGCGGCGCTGAACAGGTAGCCCTGCATCTCCGTGCAGCCGAGCGCGCGCAGCATCTCGCGTTGCGCTTCGGTCTCGACGCCTTCGGCAACCGTGGTCATGTTGCTGGCCGCGGCGATGTTCACCACTGCTTGCACGATGACGGGCGCGCCGCCGGCGTCCGCGATGTCGGCGACGAAGCAGCGGTCGATCTTGATCTTGTCGAACGGGAAGCGCTTGAGATAGCTCAGCGAGGAATAGCCGGTACCGAAATCGTCGAGCGCGATGCGCACGCCGATGGCGCGGAGCTGGTGCAGGATCGAGAGCGCCGCCTCGTCGTCGCGGATCAATACGGCCTCGGTGATCTCGAGCTCCAGCCGCCGCGGGTCCAGGCCCGAACTGGCGAGCGCGCCTGCGATCTTCAGCGCCAGCGTGTCGCATTTGAGCTGGACCGGCGAGACGTTGACCGCGAGCCGCACCTGCGCCGGCCAGGTCGCGGCCTCGTTGCAGGCGGTGCGCAGCACCCAGTCGCCGAGCTCGTTGATCAGGCCGGTGTCCTCGGCGACCGGAATGAATTCGGCCGGCGAGATCATGCCGCGTTCGGGATGGCGCCAGCGCAGCAGCGCCTCGCAGCCGGAGACGGTGTTGGTGCGCAGATCGACCAGCGGCTGGTAGTGGATCTCGAAGCCTCCATCCACCATGGCCTGACGCAGATCCTGCTCCATGGTCAGGCGCGCCTTCGCGCTCGCGTCCATCGCGGGCACGAAGAAGCGATAGGTGCGGCGTCCGCCCGCCTTGGCGCCATACATCGCAAGGTCGGCGTTCTTGATGAGCTGATCGAGATCGGTGCCGTCCTGTGGCGCCAGCGCGATCCCGATGCTGACGTCGGTCGAGAGCTGGTGACCGAGACAGTGATAGGGCCGGCGGATCGCCTCGTGGATCCGGGTCACGAATGACAGCACCTCGGTAGAGGATTCGACTTTGGTCTGGATGACCGCGAATTCATCGCCGCCGAGTCGCGCGATTAGGTCGCCCGGCTTGAGGCAGGCGCGGATGCGGCCCGCGATCGCCTTCAAGAGCTCGTCGCCGACATGGTGGCCGAGCGAATCGTTGATGCCCTTGAACTCGTCGACGTCGATATAGAGCAGCGCGAACTCCTCGCCGCCGGCGACTTTTGCCAGCTCCCGTTCGATCTGTTCGCGGAATAGCGTACGGTTCGGCAAGTCGGTCAGCGCATCATAGTGCGCCATATGCGCGATCTTCTCGTCGGCCTTTCGCCGTTCCGTGACATCCTCGATGACATTGATGATGTAGCGCGGCTCGCCGGCCTGATCGCGGATGCCGATGCGCTTCGAGATGGTATAGCGCTGACCTTCGGTCCTGGTCTTCCAGGTTTGCTCCTTGAGCGTCAGTCGATCGGGCGATTGCAACAGGGCGTCATCATCGCGAGCGACGATCTCGGCATCCGGTTTGGACAGGATATCGTCGGCCGTCTTTCCTACCATCGTTTCGTTCGAATTCCCCAAGGCGTCCTCGGCAATCCGATTGACCAGGAGATATTGCCGCGTGCGGGCGTCCTTCACGGTGATCTGCGAGGGGATGTGGTCGATGATCTCCCGCAGGAACGTGTAGTTGCGGTCGCGCTCCTGCTCCAGGTTACGCCGTTCGGTGATCTCTTCGATGGTGGCAACCCATCCGCCCTGCGCGAGCGGGGTGTTGATGACCTGGAAGGCGCGGCCGTTCGGCAGCTCGTGCAGCCTTGTGGAGACCGTGCCTTCGGCCACGACCCTCATGACGTCGGCGCAAAACGCCTTGACGTCGCCAGCGAATGCCCCGCGCTCCTTGCGGTGATGCATCGCCTCAAGAATGTGGCAGCCGGGCTTGATGACGTCGCTGGACAGGCCGAACATGTCGGCATAGCGGCGGTTGCAGGTGACGATGTATCCGGCGGCGTCGTACAGGATCAGCCCCTGCGACATGTTGTTCAGGGCCGTATCGAGCCGCTGCCGCTCCGATTCGATCCGCGCTTGCGTATCCCGGTTCTGCCGGCTGATCTGGCGGATGATCAGCCAGAGAATGAGCGCGATGATCGTGGCCGAGACCGTGGCGGCGGTCACCATGAGCCTGGTCTGCTCGCGCCAGTCCGCCAGCGCCATATCAATGGTGTTGGTCGCCATGATCAGAATTGGAAAATGCGCCAGCTGGGCCCCTGCGCCGAGCCGCCCTACGCCATCGATCGGGCTGTTCTCGATCCGCACTGTCTGCCGGCCACCTTTGGCAACGATCGCTTGCAGCAACGGTCCGTTGGCGTAGCTCCTGCCGATCAACGCGTCCGCCCGCGGGTGACGCGCCAGCATGGTGCCGTCGCGATCGAGCAGCGAGATCGCCGCGCCCTTTCCGAGCGCGACGGACGAGAAGAACTTCTGGTAACTTTCGGGATCGATCCGGCGCACCATGATGCCGAGCAGTTCGCCCGCCGGGTTCGTCAGCCGGTGTGCGACCACGGTGGTCCATTTGCCGATCAGAAAGCTGCGCACGGTCTCCAGCAGCACCGGCCCGGACTGGGGGTCGGACCTGAAGGTTTGAAAATAAGCGCGGGACGAGATATTGATCTTCGGCAGCGGTTCGTTTCGCGACCAGTTGATGATGTCGCCGTTGGCGTCGTAGATCGCGATGTCCCCGAGATAATTCACGGCGCTGATCTTGTTCGTGAGCATGCGACGCGCTTCTGCGCTCGACATGCGCTCGTGGAACATCTCGGGCGAGGTGATCTCCGGCAGGTTCATTTGCGCGATCACATCGGCGGCGACGGCCTCGGAATCTTCGAATTGCTGGTCGAAATGCCGGGTCAGCAGCAGGACTGTGTTTTCCAGCTCGCGCTCGCTATTGACGAGCGCGTGCTCGCGAAACTCACCGACGGTCACGACGGTCGCGGCAAAGATACCGGCGACCAGCAAGGCGCCGCTCAAGGTCAGCCACAGCACGGGGCCACGCCGCGCGGCTGCGTCCCAGCCGTTCTTGGCGGCTAGGGACATTCTGGCTGTAATCCCTGCAAAGACCTGGCGCATTCCCCCCTCCCTGGAGCGACAGGAATACACCGCACAAATGGCGCAAAGCTTAGGAAAGCCAGTTACCTAAGCATTAATCCCGCACGCTGTGGGGCCCCTGTGCAGCGACGCCTGAAATACGTCGCGCCTGCACAGCGTTCGTGACGAACGCTGCGCCGCATCATGAATAGCCGCCTAATGCGAGGCGCGCTTGTCGCCGCCGCCGTTGCGCAGCCGCCCGACCACGCCGGTCGGGAAGAAATAGACGGTTCTCGCGGATCGCCTTCAGCACGCGCCCGAGGTGACCCGAGCGAGGAGGGCGGTTACCGCCGGTAGCCGTGTGCGCGCGAATAGCCCTGCCGGTTCTGCTGTATCGGGCGGCTGGCGACGCTGACCCGCGCCTCGCTGGAAACGGGCGCGGCGAGCTTCAGCTCTTCCAGGAAAATCGGCCGGGCGAAATAATAGCCCTGCGCATAACGGATCTTGGTTGCGGCCTGGAGGTAGGCGAGCTCCTCGTAGGATTCGATGCCCTCGGCGATCACGGTCATGCCGAGCGCCTCGCTCAGCGACTCGATCGCGCGCAAGATGCCCTGGTTGCGCGGGCGCTTATGGATATCGCAGATGAAGGAGCGGTCGATCTTGATTTCGTCGGCGGTGATGTCGGCGAGCGCCGAGAGCGAGGAATAGCCGGTGCCGAAATCGTCAATGGAGATGCCGACCCCGAGCTTGCGGAACATCGGCAGGATTTCCGCCTGGAAGTGGTTCTTGGCGACGAAGGCGTCCTCGGTCACCTCGATCATGAAACGCTGGGGAAAGCCGGTGTCTTCGAGCGCCTGTGCAAACGTACGCATGAATTCCGGGTTGCCGGCCTGCTTGGCGGCGACGTTGATGCTGATGGTCGCTTCGACACCAAAGGTGTCGTTGATTGGGTCGATCGACTTGACGATCTCGGCGAGCACGAGGTGGGTGAGCTCGTCGATTAGCCCGAGCTCGACCGCAAGATTGATGAAAGAGCCGGGAGCCTGGATGACGCCTTCGTCGTCGCGCAGGCGCACCAGCGCCTCGACGCCCTTCACGGCCTGGGTCCTGATGTCGACCTTGGACTGGAACGCGCAACAGAAGCGTTTTTCGAGAATGGCGAGCCGCAGCGACTGTTCGATCTTCATCCGCGCCAGCGCCTCGCGCTCCATGCCGGAATCGAAGAAGGCCGCCGAACCCTTGCCGTTGTTCTTGATGCGGTACATCGCGATGTCGGCGTTCTGGCGCAGCGTCTCGAAGCTGCGGCCATGGTCGGGATAAAGGCTGACGCCGACGGAGGTGGAGGCGAAGACCTCCGAATTGTCGATGAAGAACGGCGCGGTCAGGCGTTCCAGCGTCGATTGCATGAATTCGGCAACTTGCTCCTGGCTCTGGATCGGCGAGATCAGCAGCAGGAATTCGTCGCCGGAGATGCGCGACAGCATGTCGGATTCGCGCAGATCCCGCGCCAAGCGCTTGGAGAGCTCGACCAGCAGCGCATCGCCGACCGTATGGCCGTAATAGTCGTTGATGTGCTTGAAATTGTCGACGTCGAGGAAGGCCAGTGCGAACCGCTCGCCGTCGCGTGCCAGCAGGCCGCTGGCGCGATGTTCGATCACGCGCCGCGATGGCAGCCCGGTCAGCTCGTCGAAATAGGCGGAGCGGAACAGCTGGTCCTCGAAATTCTTCTGCTCGGTGATGTCTGCGGAGGTCGAGATCAGCAGATCGCGGCCGGCGAGGCGGACCGGACGGTGGGTGGTGAGCAGCACCTGGCGCGTGGGGCCGTCGTGGAGCGCCTCCTCGGTGACGACAGCCTGGCCCGCCTTGAGCGCCCGCTGACAGGCATCGCGTCGCTGCGCGAGATCGGGCGACGGACAGCGGCCGTCCATGCCGAGCTGGCTCGCCGCGGTGTCGTTGATCAGAAGAAGCTCGCCCTGCGCGTCCTGCACGGTCAGGCCGGTCGGCAGCAATTTAACGATGTCCTTGAGGAATGCGAGTTCAGCCTCGCTCGCGCCGGAATATTTGCTGTCGTTCATAGAATTCATGAATCTTGTTGTTTCAGCGCGCTTTTTGCAATGGACGCGATGTTGCGCGGTTCCCTCTTAGCTTTGGTTAAGGGGTCCGAAGAAATACGGGGGTGTTGTGCCGCAATGCGAGGCGCGCCACCGATCGTCATTAACAGAGGGTCAACGGCGCCTGGGAAAGCGTAAGCGAGGCGCGCGGTTCTCTTTTGGTTGAATCGATGCGAGCCGTAGTCGACACCTCTCCCGTAGGGAGAGGTCGGATCGCATCGAAAGATGCGATCCGGGTGAGGGGTTACAGTCTCACCGAACGCTGCGGCCCCTCACCCGGATTGCTCTGGACGATGCTTCGCATCGCCAGGAGCAATCCGACCGCTCCCCGCTGGGGAGAGGTGAACCGAGCGACCGATTGTCATCACCTTTATTCGCTCCTGGGGATGCGGCATTGCATGATGCAATGCAGCCCGGTCTTCAGGTAGGAGATCTCGGCCTTGCCGTCGAAGGCGGATAGCGCCGACTTCAGCAGCTTGGTGCCGAAGCCCGGCGCAGACACCTGATCGATGCTCGGCCCTTCGGTTTCGTCCCAGGTGATGGCCAGACGGTCGTCGCTGACGGTCCATGAGACCTGCAACAGCCCCCGCGGCGCTGAGAACGCGCCGTACTTGCCGGCGTTGGTCGCGAGCTCGTGGAACATCAGTGACAGCGTCACCGCGAGCTTCGGCGGCAGGAACAGCCGGTCGCCGTTGAGAGTAAAGCGGACGTGGCCGTAAGGGCCGAGCTCCGAGATCAGGAGATCGCGGATATCGCAGCCGGCCTTGTCGATCCGCGAGATCAAATCGTCGGTGGCCGCCAGCGAGCGCAGCCGCGGGTCGATTCGGGCCCAGACCTGCGGCTGATCGTGCAGCACCTGGTGCAGCACGGCGTGCACGGTCGACAGCTTGTTCTTCAGCCGGTGCTGGAGTTCGTCGACCAGCAGCTTGCGATAGTCCTCTTCCTCGATCAGGCGCCTGGAGATCCGGCGCTGCTCCGCCAGCATCGTGCGATAGTGCTCGACGCCCCAGATCGTCAGCGCACAAACGCCCCAATAGAGCGCCAGCAGCGCGAACCGCGCGCGATCGGCAAAGGCGTCACCGAAATTCAGGGCCACGCCGAGCACGCCGCCGACCAGCGCCGTGATGACGCCGATCCGCAAGCCCCCGAACGCGGCGGCGAAGAACACGGCCGGAAAATACGGCGTGAAGTAGACGTCGGGGCGCACATGCGCGAGGCCCCAGCGCGCCAGCGTCGCGAGCAGCACGCAGGCTAACGCAAAGACCATGCTCAGGCCGAGCGACGGCGTAGCCAGGCCTTGCCAGCTCTTGCGGAATTCCTCGATCAGCTTCCCCATGCGCAGCCCGGTTGCCATGTGCGTTCGAAACTCGAGTGGCAGGTGAAGATGTTACGCATGCCGCCCGCACAAGCAAAGCTTGCCTTGTCGCGAGCCGGCAGGGATAGTGACTGCCGCGGCTCCGTCATTGATCGGCGTCGGCCTTTTGGCATCAAATCGTTCGAAAACAGGAACATTCCATGGGCAGGCTGGACGGCAAGGTTGCGGTGATCACGGGTGCGACGAGCGGGATCGGATTGCGCACCGCAGAAGTCTTCGTTGCCGAAGGTGCCAAAATTGTGATCGCGGGGCGGCGTATACCAGAAGGCGAGGCGCTGGCGAAGCAGCTCGGCGCCTCCTGTGTCTTCCGCCAGACGGATGTGACCGTCGAAGGGCAGATGCAGGCGCTGATCGCGCTCGCGGTGGAGAAATTCGGCAGGATCGATTGCCTGTTCAACAATGCCGGCGGCCCGGCCCAGACCGGCGGCATCGAAGGCCTCGAGGTCGAACGCTTCGACGTCGCGATGGCAACGCTGGTGCGCAGCGTCATGCTCGGCATGAAGCACGCCGCGCCCATCATGAAGAAGCAGGGGTCAGGCAGCATCATCAACAATGGCAGCATCGCCGGCCGCCTCGCCGGGTTCTCCTCCTCGATGGTCTACGGCGCGGCCAAGGCCGCGGTGATTCATTTGACCAAATGCGTGGCGATGGAGCTTGGCGAGTCCAACGTCCGCGTCAACTCGATCTCGCCCGGCGCGATCGCCACCGGCATTTTCGGCAAGGCGCTGGGACTGTCGACCGAAGCCGCCGAAAAGACCCCGGCCGTCATGCGCGAAGTCTACAAGAGCGCGCAGCCGATTCCGCGTGCAGGTCTTCCCGACGACATCGCGCAGGCCGCATTGTTCCTGGCGAGCGACGAATCGAGCTTCATCAACGGCCACGATCTCGTCATCGACGGCGCCATGACGGGCGGCCGCAACTGGAGCCAGCAGCAACAGGGCTATGTCGCGCTGCGCAAGGCGTTCGATCAGGGGGCCGGGTAGTTTTCGTCATTGCGAGGAGCCCTTGCGACGAAGCAATCCAGGCTGTTTCCGCAGAGGCAGTCTTGATTGCTTCGCTTCGCTCGCAATGACGACTGGGGTTACACCGCCTTCACCGTCACCCACAAACCATCTCGCGGCTTCGGGATCGGCCACATCTGCCAGTCCGGCTTGTAACCCGGCTCGAGCGACACCTCGATATTCTGCAGGAAGTGCCGCGCGAAGCACTTTGCCTGCATGTAGGCGAAGTGCAGGCCGAGGCACATATGCGCGCCGCCGCCGAACGGCACCCAGGCGAAGCGGTGGCGGTTGCGCTGGGCGTCCTCGGTGAAGCGCGAGGGATCGAAGCGATCCGGCTCCGGCCAGATATCCTTCATGTGATGCGTATAGAGCGGATTGACGCCGATCGCGGTGCCGGCGGGAATCGTGAAGCCCTTGAAGCTGAAGTCACGCATCGCGCGGCGCGGCATCGACGGCACCGGCGGCTTGATCCGCAGCGCCTCCTTGAACGCCATCTCCGACAGCGGCATCTTGTCGAGATCGTCAAAACTGGTCGGTGCATCCGCGGCCAGCCCGAGTGCAAGAACCTCCGCGCGCAGCTTGTTCTGCCAGTCCGGATTGGCGGCGAGCTCGCCGACAAAGGACGTCAGCGACGAGGTCAGCGTGTCGTGCGCCGCCATCATCAGGAAACTCATGTGGTCGATGATGTCTTGCTCGGAGAGCAGCGCGCCGTCCTCATGGGTGGCATGGCAGAGCTGCGAAAACAGGTCCTCACCGCCTTCCCTGGCGCGGCGGAGCGGGATCTGCTCGCGGAAATAGGCGACGATGCGCTTGCGCCCATTCACGCCGCGCGCCATCTGCGTGCCCGGCAGCGGACGGCGGATCGGGGTGACGGCGGCAGCGACCATGTCGATAAAGGCGCGGTTGATCTCGTCGACCTCAGGCCCGATATCGGCACCGAGGAACGACTTCGCGGCGAGGTCGAGCGTGAGCTGCTTCATCGCCGGATAAAGCTGCATCTTGCCGGGAGCCGTTTTCCATTGGACCACCCTCGCGGCGATGCCGCGGTCGAGGTCGCTGAGATAGGACTTCATCGGCCCGGACTTGAACGCGACCGAGAGCGCCTTGCGGTGCAGCCGGTGCTCGTCGAAATCGAGCAGCATCAACCCGCGCGGAAACAGCAGACCGAGCACCTTGTTCCAGCCATGGGTCGAGGAAAACAGCTTCTGCTGGTCGAACAGCACGAGCTCGTTGGCTTCGGGCCCGAGCAGCACGACATTGGTCTCGCCGAACAGATGGGTGCGGTAGACCGGGCCGTATTTGGCGCCGCTCTTTTCAATGTGCCCCTTTGGGTCGGCCAGCACTTGAAAAGTCTTGCCGATGATCGGCCAGCCCTCGTCGCCGGGGATGTGCGTCAGCTCGTTGCGCTTGGGCGGCGTGAAGCTGAGCGCAGGCGAGGCCACATTCTGCATCGACATGACGATTGCTCCGGTTGGACGTCCGAACAGAAATCTCGCGCCTCGGCATCATTGCGGCCTCAGCCGGGCTGACCAGGTCAGCATAGCACAGGCCGATACCCCCTGCTTATGATCCTCGTTACAAGCGTGGCGGTGATAGGGCTTACCGCTTCGCCGCTTCCTTCTGCAGATCAGGCGCGTTGACCGCCGGAATCGCAACGCGGCCGGGACCGGTCACCTTCAGCGCCTCGGCCGCCTTCTCGTTCTCCATGATCTTGGCCATCACGGCCTGTCCCGCGCGTTCGAAGATCGCGCGGTTCTCGATCACGAATTTTTGCGACTTGCGAAGTGCGTCGATGTAGCCGTTGATCTCCGGCACGACATAGCGTGCGACCATGTCCCAGCTCCGGCGCGTGTTCTCCGGATTGGCCCAGTCGTGCACGAAGCCGATGACAGCGCCGACGCCGCCCGACACCTGCATGACTTTCTTGATCATCTTGACGAGATCGTCCGGCGTGCCGATGACGGAGGCCGCACCGTCGACGAAAGCGGTCTTGTCGACGGCCTCATCGGGCGATGCGAACGCGGTGAGGCCCGGCCGTTGCAGCGTGCCGACGTTATATTCATTGTGCCAGCGCATCAGGCCGGCGCCGGCCTCGCGGCGGGCCTGCTCGCGGGTTTCGGCGACATGCCAGGTCAGCAGCACGCGCCAGTTCGCGCGATCGACCCTGGTGCCGTGCTTCTTGGCCGCGTCCTCGGCGAATTGCCATTGCTGCTGCAGCGACATCAGGCCCTGCGTCGTCATCGAGCCCAGCGAGATGATGCCGATGCCGTATTTGCCGGCGAGCGTCATGCCGGATGGCGAGATTTGCGAGGCCACGACGAACGGCATTTCCTCCTGCAACGGCAGGATCTGGAGCGCGGCGTCGTTCATGGTGAACCAGTCGCTCCTGGCGGTGACGCGCTCGCCGTTGAAGAGGCGGCGGATGATGCCGATCGCCTCGTCCTGGCGGTCGCGCTGCGTCATCGGGTCGATGCCGAGCGTGTGCGCGTCGGAGGCAAGCGCGCCGGGTCCGGAGCCGAAGATGGCGCGGCCGCCGGTCATGTGATCGAGCTGCACCATGCGCTGGGCAACGTTGTAGGGATGGTGATAGGGCAGCGACACCACGCCGGTGCCGAGCTTGATGCGCTTGGTGCGCTCGCCGGCGGCGGCCAAGAACATCTCGGGCGACGCGATCGTCTCCCAGCCGGAGGAATGATGCTCGCCGCACCAGAACTCGTCGTAACCAAGCGCATCGAGCTGCTCGACCAGGTCGAGATCGCGCCGGAACTGAAGCATCGGATGCTCCCCGATGGGGTGATGCGGGGCAAGGAAAGCTCCGAACTTCAGGCGCGCCATGGCGTTTCTCCGCTTGGATTTTTTGTTTGTTGGAGCCGCGAGGCTACGTGCTGAGGCCCGCGAACGCAATCGCACGATGTCCCGCGTAGCGGAATGCAGGCATGCGCGATGGTGTGTGACAGGCTTATGGCGATTGTTGCCACGCATGCAGTCGGCGCACGGATTCCGGCGTCAGGCTGTACGCCGCCACTGTCGACGCGGACACACGTGCGGCATTCGCAGGATCCCACAACAGTCGGCCGGTGACGACGGCCAGCGGCACGGCGACCCAGGGATCCGACCGTATCGGAACCAGCTCCTCCCGCGCGCCGCGATAGCGGCCTGAACCGGTCGCGAGTTGCGCAAGTTCGCTGAGGACATCCCGACGGCGCTTCCGCCGCTGGGCGGCGTCGAGCAGCCCCATGATGCCTAGCCGGGTCACGATTCCGGCCTTTCCGGGCGCCTGTGCCGGTGGGTTCTGGCCGAGCGAGACCTGCAACAATGCGCCGGGCAGGTCGACGCCGGAGAGCCAGGCGTTCATCGGCTCGACGAGCCGCGGATTCGCATCGATGAAATAGGGCGTGCCGGACGCAGCTTCGCGGATGTAGTCGAACGACAGCGCGCCGTGCCAATCGAGCGCGCGGCCGATCGTCTCGACGATCGCGCGCACGTCGCCGTCGACCACGCTCTGTTTGAGCACGTCCCCGCCGCCCGGCCCTTCCAGAACCTGGCGATAGATACGACGAGACGTCCGCGGTCGAAGATCGCCTGCGTTCGCTCCAGTGCGCCGGCGATTGCCTGCTGCATCAGGAGGCCGCTGCCGATGGCGTTGTCCTGTTCAAGACGTTGCACGAGCATGTCGCGTTGCCGCTCGTCCTTTACGTGCCAGACGCCTACGCTCGCCGTTCCGAACGCGGCCTTGACGAAGAACGGATAGCCGCTCGCTCCGGCAAGGTCGTCGGCGGAACGGATGAGTTCGGTTCGAGGTTGCGGCACGCCGAGCCGCGTCAGCAGGCTCGCAAACGCGGCCTTGCTCTGGACCTGCTCGAAGGCTGCAAAGTCCGCGAGAGCCAGGCCGACATTGGTCGGGAATTGCTTCCGCGCCGCCGCGAACAGATAGGCCTGCTCATGGACCGGAAGCACGGCGTCGATCGCGTTGGTCTTGATGACATCGAGCACCGCCGCGAGATAGCGATCGGGATCGGCACCTGCGGCAGGCGCCGCGTGGACGCGCGTCACGAAGCGGGAGAAGCGCCCGAGGCAGAGCGGATCGCTCGACATCAGCGCGACCCGGTGGCCGGCAAGTCCCAGCGCCGTGATGGCTTCGCGCGCGGACAGGCTCGATCCCTCGCTCAGCAGGATTTTCGGCTGTCCCGGACTCATCTGCGCGCCCCAAAGTCACGTGACAATCTGGCATAGAATCGGCAATGCGGCCGGAGTGGCCGCAATCGGCACGGTGTTCTTTGCGGTCGAAGCCTTGCAATCATCGCGCGCAGGCATCGTCGTCTCGCTCGCGCCGTTTGTGACATTAATCATGATCTGCGCGCATTTCCGGCGTGGATGTGTCGCGCCGCTGCACGAAGTTGAGGCATTGCGGTTAACGCGGGCGGATTTCCCGTGAATATTCCGCTGATTGACAGCACACACACTTTTTATTTTGCGCTGCAGCAACTATCTGGTCTGGGTGACGTTGAAGTCGCCTGCCAGGAGCTTTCGTTGTCGTTAACCAGAAATGTCGAACTGTTGAGACGTCTGCCGAAGCTGGACGGTCTGCGCTTTCCCGAGTTCGGACTGAGCGCTGCATCATCCAGTCCGCTGCAAGAAGTCACGGACTTCGGCGAAAACCCCGGCAACCTGCGCATGCTCGCATTCGTGCCGACACAATTGCAGAAGCCGCGCGCGCTCGTCGTTGTCTTGCATGGCTGCGGCCAGACCGCGGCGGGCTACGACCTCGGCGCGGGATGGTCGACGCTGGCGCGGCATTACGGCTTTGCGCTGTTGATGCCCGAGCAGCAGCGTTCCAATAACGCCAACACCTGTTTCAACTGGTTCAACGCCGAGGACATCGCGCGCGACAGCGGCGAGGCGCGCTCGATCCGCGAGATGGTCGCGCACATGGCCGAAGCCCACCGCATCGACCCGCGGCGCGTCTTCGTCACCGGTCTCTCGGCCGGCGGCGCCATGACGTCGGTGATGCTTGCGACCTATCCGGACGTGTTTGCGGCCGGCGCTGTGATCGCGGGGCTGCCCTACGGCATCGCCTCGAACCTGCGCGAGGCACTGGATGGCATGTTTCATTCGCCGGTGCGGCCGGCGCACGAGCTCGGCGATCTCGTGCGCAACGCCTCGCCCCATCGCGGGCCCTGGCCGAAAATGTCGGTGTGGCATGGCAGCGCCGACCGCACCGTCAATCCCGGCAACGCCAACGAGATCGTCAAACAATGGCTCGACCTGCACGACCTGCCCGCCGTGCCAATGGCCGAGACCAATGTCGACGGCTATCCGCGCCAGGCCTGGTGGAACAAGGACGGCGAGACGCTGGTCGAGTTCTACAACATTGCCGACATGGCACACGGCACGCCGCTCGGCATCGCCGACAACGATCAGCGCTACGGTGTGGAGGGTGCGTTTCTGATCGAGGCGGGCATCTCCTCGTCCTATCACATCGCGAAATTCTTCGGCCTGACCGGCTGGATTCCGGACGCGAAGACCAAGCCGGAGCCAAGGCCTGCCGCCGCGCCGGCGCCGAAAATGTCGCCCGCCCCGCATCTCGCCCGCTCGATCCGCACGGCCGTCGCCGACAAGCCGGCCGGGCCGAAGCCGGAGCAATCGCGCGGCTTCGATCTCGGCGCAGTCATCACGCGGGCGCTGACCGCCGCGGGGTTGATGAAGTAGCTCTTCGTCGTTCCGGATCTGCGCTTACGCTTTGTCCGGGACGACAGTTGAGTTTGTGGCGCTGTATCAACCGGCGTCTCGCCGCGATCCGCGAATGGGGCGAACGCAATTTGGGCGGACCCGCGGCGTTCGCGGATGCGGCGGAATAGGCGCTCACATCTCGCCGGTGATGAACGGATTGGTCATCCGTTCCTGGCCGATGCTCGAGCCCGCGCCATGGCCGCAGATGAAGCCGACATCGTCGCCAAGCGGCAGCAGCTTGGCCTTGATCGAATTGATCAGCGTCGCATGACTGCCGCCGGGCAGGTCGGTGCGCCCGACGGAGCCTGCGAACAGGACGTCGCCGACATGGGCGAAACGCATGTCCTTGTTGTAGAACACCACGCTGCCGGGCGAGTGGCCGGGGCAATGCAAGATATCGAACTGCAGGCCGCCGATCGAGACGGTGTCGCCCTCTTCGAGCCAGCGGTCCGGCGCAAAGTTGCGCACGCCGGTCATGCCGAAGCGCGAGCCGCTCTCCACGACATTGTCGAGCAGGAACTTGTCCGCGATATGCGGCCCCTCGATCGGCACCTTCAGCGCATCACGCAATTCGGCGGCGCCGCCGACATGGTCGATATGGCCATGAGTCAGCCAGATTTTTTCCACGGTGACGCCGGTCTGCTTGATCGCCTCCAGGATCTTCGGCACGTCCCCGCCGGGATCTATCACCACGGCCTTCTTGCCGGGCTCGTCCCAGATGATGGTGCAGTTCTGCTCGAACAGCGTCACGGGAACGATGATCGCGCCGGCTTTGGCCTGCGAGGAGTCCTGAGTATTATCTTGGGTGTCATTTTGCTCGGTCATGGCGCCACAATGCCGATTTTTGGCCTATGGCCAAGCAAAAGATTCGTGCCGTGGCGCGGGAACAGCGGTGCTGGCCGTCACACGACCGTCCCATTTCGCCTGCTGATTTGAACTGGGGCGTTGCTGTCGCGTTCTCCCGCGCGAGGGGCAGTTTCTTGGATGGGTTTTCCGGCATGGCTCAACGCGGCGAGAACTGGTGGCGCGACGGCATCTTCTATCAGATCTATCCGCGCTCGTTTCAGGACTCAAATAGTGACGGCGTCGGCGATCTCGCCGGCATTTTGCGGCGGCTGCCTTATGTGAAATCACTCGGCGTCGACGCGATCTGGCTGTCGCCGATCTTCCCCTCGCCGATGGCCGATTTCGGCTACGACATCTCGGACTATAGCGGTATCGAGCCTCTGTTCGGCACGATGGCGGATTTCGACATGCTGCTTGCGGCCGCGCATGACAACGGGTTGAAGCTGATCCTCGATCTCGTGCCCAACCACACCTCCGACCAGCATCCCTGGTTCGTCGAGAGCCGCTCATCGCGCGACAATCCGAAACGTGATTGGTATATCTGGCGCGATCCCAAGCCCGACGGCGGCGCTCCGAACAACTGGCTGTCCGAGTTCGGCGGCAGCGCGTGGCAATTCGACGACACCACGGGGCAATATTACTACCACGCATTCTTGGCCCAGCAGCCGGATCTCAACTGGCGAAATCCGGACGTGCGCGCGGCGATCTACGACGTGATGCGGTTCTGGCTCGAGAAGGGCGTTGACGGGTTTCGCGTCGACGTGATCTGGCACCTGATCAAGGACGCCGAATTCCGCGACAATCCGCCAAACCCGCATTATGTCGAGGGCCGGCCGCCCAACGAAAAAATCCTGACGCAATATTCCACTGACCAGCCGGAGGTGCATGACGTCATCGCCGAGATGCGGCGCGTCGTCGATTCCTACGGTGCGCGCGTGCTGATCGGCGAGATCTATCTGCCGCTGCACCGGCTGATGGCCTATTACGGCAACGATCTCACCGGCGCGCAGATGCCGTTCAATTTCGCGCTGCTGTCGACGTTCTGGAGCGCGCGCGCGATCGAGAAGATCATCGAAGATTACGAGCAGGCGCTGCCGAAAGGTGCCTGGCCGAACTGGGTGCTCGGCAACCACGACCGTCCGCGGGTGGCGAGCCGCGTCGGGCCGGAGCAGGCCCGCATTGCCGCGATGCTGCTGCTGACGCTGCGCGGCACGCCGACGCTCTATTACGGCGATGAGATCGGCATGCATCAGCTGGCGATCGCGCCCGAGGACGTCCGCGACCCCTTCGAGAAGAACGTCCCCGGCATCGGCGTCGGCCGCGACGGTTGCCGCACGCCGATGCAATGGGACTCGTCGCGCTTCGCCGGCTTCTCGGAGGTCAAGCCGTGGCTGCCGCTGCCGGGGGATCATGTCCATGAAAACGTCGTCAATCTCGACGCCGACGCGCGTTCGATCCTCACTCTGTACAAGCGCCTGATCGCGTTCCGGAAGGCCTGTCCGCCGCTGGTGGCGGGCGACTATCATCCAATCGCGGCGCAAGGCGATTTGCTGATCTACCGCCGAGAAGCCGAAGGCAAAGCGGTGATCGTAGTGCTCAATCTCGGCCCCGAACCGATCGCCGTCACCACCAGCTCGATCCGCTTCGGCAGCGAGATCTTGCTGTCGACGTTTCTGGATCGCGAGGGCGAGAAGGTCGAGGGTGTGCTGGATCTGCGCGGCAATGAGGGCGTGGTGGTTGCGCCGCCAGATCCATAGCGACGGCAGAGGAGGATGGCCGACACCATCTCCCCGTCATTGCGAGCGCAGCGAAGCAATCCAGACTACCTCCCCGGAAAGACTCCGGATTGCTTCGCTGCGCTCGCAATGACGATTGTGGAAACGGCGGAGCAAAACTACCGTGTCTCGATCTCACTCCGCTTCAGCAGATAATCCAGCCCGCCGACGCGGTACCAGCGATAGCCATAGGGCTCCAGCACCACGCGATGCTGGCCGCGCTTGTCGGCATGGCTGTGGTTTTCCGCGAGCAGGTTGATGAGATGCTCGCCGACATCGCCGGGCAGCTGCACCGAAAACGCGGTCTCGCGCGGCTTCTCGTCGAGATTGTGCACGAACAGCACCGAATTGTTGCGCCAGTCGTAGCGGATGATCAAGACCGCGGGGTCTCGCGTCCGGATGATCGTGAAATCGCCCCAGCCGATCTCGGGCACTTCCTTGCGCATGCGGATGATGCGCTCGGTCCAGTTCAGCATTGAGTTCGGATCGCGGCGCTGCTTGGCGACGTTGACGTGCTCGAAGCCGTAGGGCCCCTCGCTGATGACGGGCAAGGCCGGCGTGTCGCTGATGGTGAATCCGCCGTTCGGCTCCGTCGACCATTGCATCGGCGTGCGCGCGCAGTTGCGCTCCGGCAGCGAAAGATCATCGCCCATCGCGATCTCGTCGCCATAGCGGATCACCGGCGTCCCCGGCAGCGTGCACATCAGGCTATAGGCGAGCTCCAGCCGCCGGCGGTCGCCACCCAGCATCGGCGCCAGACGGCGGCGGATGCCGCGGTTATAGAGCTGCATGTCCTTGTCGGGGCCGAAGCATTGGAACACGCGGTCGCGCTGCGTCTCGGTCAGCCGGCCGAGATCGAGCTCGTCGTGATTGCGCAGGAACAGCCCCCATTGCGCCGAGGCCGGCCGCGGCTTGGTCGCCTTCAGCGCCTGCGCCAGCGGACGGGAATCGGACGAGGCCAGCGCATAGAACAGATGCTGGTTGACCTGGAAGTTGAACATCATGTGCATGCGGTCGGCATCGCGTCCGAAATATTCCATGTCCGTCTTGGGCAGCACGTTGGCCTCGGCGAGGATGATGGCGTCGCCCTGCCGCCATTGCAGGAATTCACGAAACGTACGCAGCATGTCGTACTGCTCGGCCGGCTTCTTGACCTTGGCGCCCTTGGTCGCGATGACGAAAGGTACGGCGTCCATCCGAAAGCCGGAGACGCCGAGCTGGATCCAGAATCCCATGATCTTGAGGATCTCGGCCTGGACGCGCGGGTTCGACGTGTTGAGATCCGGCTGAAAATCGTAGAAGCGGTGGAAGTACCAGGCGCCGGCTTCCTTGTCGCGCGTCCAGGTCGATTTCTGAACGCCGGGAAACACCATGCCCTGGTTGGCGTTGGCCGGCTTCTTGTCGGACCAGACATACCAATCGCGATAGGGCGAATTCCTGTCGCTCCGCGCCGCCTTGAACCAGGGATGCTGGTCCGACGTGTGGTTGACGACGAGATCGATGATGACGCGAATGCCGCGCTGCTCGCAGCCATGGGTGAATTCGACGAAATCGCCGAGCGTGCCGTAGCGGGCATCGACGCTGTAATAATCGGCGACGTCGTAGCCATCGTCGCGTCCCGGCGAGGTCTGGAACGGCATCAGCCAGATCGTGGTGATACCGAGCCCGTGCAGATAATCCAGACGCCGCAACAGGCCCTTGAAATCGCCGATGCCGTCGCCGTTGGCATCCATATAGGTGCCGACGGAGAGGCAATAGATGATGGCGTTCTTGTACCAGAGATCGTCGATCATGCGCGAGCGGCCTCGATGGGTCCGCCCGGGGCGGCGGCTGCGTGATAAGTGCGTTGGGAAGGGGAGGTTCCGTCCGCCGTCGTCCTGGACAAGCGAAGCGCAGATCCAGGACCCATTACCACAGGGCACAGTTTGACGAGGACTGGTGGTTATCAGCTCGTGCGACAGCGACCTCTTGGGGTAATGGGTCGTGGCTTTCGCCAGGACGACAACGGAGGAATCGGCTAATCTCCCCGCATGGACAACCCCGCCCGCAACATCACGCTCGTGCCGCCGCCGGACCGCCGCCAGTCCGAGACGGCGCTGGCGATCGCGCGTGGCACGGCGCGGCTGCTGCGTTCGCTCGGGTTCTCCTGCATCAGCGAATTGCCGCTGCCGTCGGGACGGCGCGCCGATCTGGTGGCGCTGAACGAACGCGGCGAGATCTGGATCGTCGAGATCAAGTCGTCGGTCGAGGATCTCCGCGCGGATCAGAAATGGCAGGAATACCGCGCGCATTGCGACCGGCTGTTCTTTGCGTTTACGCAGGATTTGCCGTGCGAGATCTTTCCGCAAGACACCGGCTTGATCGTCGCGGACGCCTACGGCGCGCATCTGCACTGCGAGGCACCCGAGCACAAGCTCGCTGCGGCGACGCGCAAGCAGATGACCGTGCGCTTCGCGATGGCAGCGGCGTTGCGCATCAACCGGCTGGTCGATCCGCAAGGACACGCGGAATTTTGGGAATAGCCCGGTCTCGCGTCCCGGACGCGCTGCAACGCTTCAGCGTTGCTGCGCAGAGCCGGGACCCAGCACGCGGCGATTCGAGCTGAGGCATGGGCCCCGGCTCAGCAGCGCATCACTTCGTGCTGCGCAGCGTCCGGGGCACGGTAGCCGTGAGCATCAGCGCGGTGCTCGCTTCGCGAGAATCCGCTGCAACGTGCGCCGGTGCATGTTCAGCCTGCGCGCTGTTTCCGAGACGTTGCGGTTGCACATCTCGTAGATGCGCTGGATGTGCTCCCAGCGCACGCGGTCGGCCGACATCGGATTCGCCGGCAGCTCGGACTTGTCTCCGCCGGTCGAGAGCAGCGCGGCGACGACGTCGTCGGCGTCCGCCGGCTTCGAGAGATAATCGATCGCCCCCATCTTCACCGCGGTCACCGCGGTGGCGATGTTGCCATAGCCGGTCAGCACGATGGCGCGGGCTTCGGGGCGCTTCTTCTTCAGCGCCGAGACGACATCGAGGCCATTGCCGTCGCCGAGCCGCAAATCGACCACTGCGAAGGCCGGTGCGGACTTGCCGATCTGAGCCAGACCATCCGAGACGCTGTCACACGACGTCACCGCGAAGCCGCGCGTTTCCATGGCGCGCGACAAGCGCTCCAGAAACGGCTTGTCGTCCTCCACGATGAGAAGCGAGCGGTCGGTCTGTTCGTTGAATTCGGCGATGGCGGTCAAGATTTTGTCCTCTCTCCAGCGCGTCTACATATGGCCTCGCAAAGCGGCGGTGCCAAGGCCCTCAATACAAGGCCGCCAATCGCCGATCGCCGCTTCGGTGCGACGCAAGGTCGCGGTCTATCCTATTGTTTCGTCGAAAGTCTCGATAGCCTCAAAACGCTGGCGCGGCCATGCGATCTGGACCACTGCACCGTGGTCCGGGAAGGTTCGGTTGGTAAACGAGACCTTGGCCCCGGTGCGTTCGAGCAGCGTGCGCGCGATGAACACGCCGAGTCCCAGGCCACCGCCGGCCTCCTGGGTCCGCCGCCGCGACAGATAGGGCTCGCCAATCCGTTTGATCAGATCGGGCGGAATGCCGGGGCCGTCGTCGGAGATCACGATCTCGATCGTGTCGTTGTTCCACCACGCGTTCACTTCCACAGTGGTGCGGGCGAAATCGACCGCGTTCTCGACGATGTTGCCGACGCCGTAGAGGATGGCCGGATTGCGCGAGCCGACCGGCTCGGCCACGGCGGCAATCGCGATCCGCACCTTAATGTCGACGCCGAAATCGCGGTGTGGCGCCACCACTTCTTCGATGAGTTCCGACAATTTCATGCGGTCGAACGGCGCGCCGCTGGAGGAGAGCTGGGTGATCTTGCTCAAGATGTCGCGGCAGCGCTGCGTCTGCTCGCGCAGGGTCTTCAGATCGGCGGCAAAGACGGGCTCCTTCACCGTCTTTTCCAGCTCGCGCGAGATCAAGAAGATGGTCGCAAGCGGCGTGCCGAGCTCGTGCGCGGCGGCCGCGGCGAGCCCGTCGAGCTGGGTCAGATGCTGCTCGCGCGTCAGCACCAGCTCGGTCGCGGCCAGCGCGTCCGCAAGCTTGCGCGCCTCCTCGGTCACCTGGAACGAGTAGAGGCTGGTGACGCCGATCGCAAGCACGATCGAGAGCCAGACTCCGACGAGATAGATCGGCGGCAGCACCAGCGGATCATCGGAATCCCACGGCAGCGGCAGATGGAAAACGAACAGGATGGAGGCACAGGCGACAGCCAGCAGACCAAGGCCGAAGGTGAGGCGAGCGGGCAGCACGGTCGCCGAGATCAGCACGGGTGCGAGGAACAGGAACGAGAACGGGTTCTGCAATCCGCCGGTGAAGAACAGCAGCCCGGCCAGTTCCACGATGTTCAGCGCCAGCAGTCCGGCCGCCTGGATCGGCTCCAGCCGCCCCATCGGGTTGGCGACGGTCTGCAGCGCCAGATTGAGCGCCGCCGACAGGCCGATGATGCTAACGCAGGGGACGATCTCGACGTTGAACTCGAGCCCCTGCGCCACGATGAAGATCGCGGCGAGCTGGCCCAGCACCGCGAGCCAGCGCAGCCGCAGGATGGTATCCAGGCGGATGTGGCGCTGCGTGTGACGGAAGTCGGAAGCGGCAGTCTCGGTCATCTCAGCCAATCTAGCGGTGCGTGCGCCCGCTCACAAACACGCTGGCGCGCGCATTCGCTCTGGTTACAAACCTGTTACATTCAAGCCTTGCACTCGGTCGCGCAATGGCGGAAGAACGCCTAGCATGACCGGGAACGACAACGCTTCAAGTTGGCCGACTGTCGCGGATGGCATTTCGTCTGCGGCAATAGAGGTCGACCGCCTCGTCAAGGTCTACAAGCAGACCCGCGCGGTTGACGGCATCTCTTTCTCGCTTCCCCGCGGCAGCATCACCGGCCTCCTCGGCGGCAACGGCGCCGGCAAGACCACCACCATCGCGATGATCATGGGCCTGGTGCTGCCGACCTCCGGCCGCGTGCGGGTGCTCGGGCATCGGATGCCGGAGGAGAGCGCCGCCGTGCTGGGGCGGATGAACTTCGAGAGCCCCTATGTCGACATGCCGATGCGGCTCACCGTGCGGCAGAACCTCACCATCTTCGGCAAGCTGTATGCGGTGAAGCACCTCGCCGACCGCATCGCGAAACTGGCCGACGATCTCGACCTCACCGAGTTCATCGACCGCGCCAATGGCAAGCTGTCCGCGGGGCAGAAGACCCGCGTCGCGCTCGCCAAGGCGCTGATCAACCAGCCCGAGCTGTTGCTGCTGGACGAGCCGACTGCCTCGCTCGATCCTGATACGGCCGATTGGGTGCGGGCGCATCTGGAGACCTATCGCAAGGCGCACAATGCCACCATCCTGCTGGCCTCGCACAACATGCTCGAGGTCGAGCGGCTCTGCGACCGCGTCATCATCATGAAGCGCGGCCGGGTCGAGGACGACGACACGCCCGGGGCCATCATGGCCCGCTACAACCGCACCACACTGGAGGAGGTATTCCTGGACGTCGCGCGGGGCCGGGTGAATGGCGCGCAGGAGGCGGCAAGATGAGCGGGCCCCTATGTTTTGGCCGTAGCCCGGATGGAGCGCAGCGTAATCCGGGGCCTCGTCGCTTGGGGCACGATTCCCGGATTGCGCTGCGCTCCATCCGGGCTACACGCTCCATCCGGGCTACGCGGCGCGGCCATGAGTGAACTGTCCCTCCTCCCCGGCATCTCCACGCAACGCATCGGCGCGATGATCCTGCGGTACTGGTATCTCTTGATGTCGTCCTGGCCGCGGCTGCTCGAGCTGCTGTACTGGCCGGCGCTCCAGGTCATCACCTGGGGATTCCTCCAGCTCTACATCGCGCAGAACGCCAATTTCTTCGCGCGCGCCGGCGGCACGCTGATCGGCGCGGTCATCCTGTGGGACATCCTGTTCCGCGGGCAGCTCGGCTTCTCCATCTCGTTCCTCGAGGAGATGTGGGCGCGCAACATCGGCAATCTCATGATGAGCCCGTTGAGGCCGATCGAGTTTCTGCTGTCGCTCATGATTATGAGCCTGATCCGGCTTGCGATCGGAATCATCCCGATGACGCTGCTGGCGCTGTTCCTGTTTCACTTCAATGTCTACAGCCTCGGCCTGCCGATGATCGCCTTCTTCTGCAACCTGATCTTCACCAGCTGGTCGGTCGGCATCTTCGTCTCGGGGCTGGTGCTGCGAAACGGCCTGGGAGCCGAGAGCATCGTCTGGACCTTGATGTTCGCGATCCTGCCGCTTGCCTGCGTCTACTATCCCGCCAGCGTCCTGCCGGACTGGCTGCAATATGTTGCCTGGTCGTTGCCGCCGACTTACGTGTTCGAGGGCATGAGAGCGCTGCTGATCGAGCAAACCTTCAGGACCGATCTGATGCTGGATGCGTTGGCCATCAACGCGGTGCTGCTGGTTGCTTCGTTTGGGGCATTCCTTGCCCTTTTGCGCAGCGCCAAGAAAAACGGCTCGCTGCTGTCCGGCGGCGAATAGCTTCACTTTCCCGTGGATTCAGGCTGGTTTAACCGTCTGCGACACGTAGATGTACGGAACCATGCATTGACGCAATATTACGCATTCGGCAGTATGCTGCGATGCGAAGAGGAATTTGATCATGCCTATTGGTGAGTTTGGCGGCGCACCGCCTTTGGCGAGCGAAGGCAGTCCGGTCCTGACCACGCCGATGTACTGGATGTACGAGATGGCGCAGGCCTCTCTCAATCCGGCGCGCGCCGTCACCGACGCGACCAAGCTGTTGTTTCAGAATCCGCTGAATCCCTGGGCGCGCACTGAAATCGGCAAGTCGGTCGCCGCGGCCTGCGAATTGTTCGAGCGCACCACGCGCCGCTATGGCAAGCCGGAATGGGGTCTCGATGACACCGAGGTCAACGGCATCCGCGTTCCGGTCGAGGTCCGTCCGGTCTGGGAAAAGCCGTTCTGCCGGCTGCTCTACTTCGAGCGCAAGTTCGCGCGTCCGCTGCGCAGCCCGCAACCGCGCGTGCTGATCGTCGCTCCGATGTCCGGCCATTACGCGACGCTGCTGCGCGGCACCGTTGAAGCGTTCCTGCCGGCGCACGAGGTCTACATCACCGATTGGGCCGACGCCCGCATGGTGCCGCTCAGCGAAGGCCGCTTCGATCTCGACGACTACATCGATTACGTCATCGAGATGCTGCATGTCCTCGGCGGCAACACCCATGTGATGGCGGTGTGCCAGCCCTCGGTGCCCGTCGTCGCCGCGGTGTCGATCATGGAAGCGCGGCGCGATCCGTTCGTGCCGACCTCGATGACGCTGATGGGCGGCCCGATCGACACCCGCCGCAATCCGACCGGGGTGAACAACCTCGCCCAGGAGCGCGGCATCGACTGGTTCCGCAATCACGTCATCACCAAGGTGCCATTCCCGCATCCGGGCATGATGCGCGACGTCTACCCGGGCTTCTTGCAGCTCAACGGCTTCATCAGCATGAATCTCGACCGGCACATGGATGCCCACAAGCAGCTGTTCGCCAATCTGGTGAAGGGCGATGGCGACCTTGTCGACAAGCATCGCGACTTCTACGACGAATATCTCGCGGTGATGGATCTCTCGGCCGAGTATTATCTGCAGACCGTCGACACCGTGTTCGTGAAGCATTCGCTGCCGAAGGGCGAGATGACCCATCGTGGAACACGCGTCGATCCCTCCAAGGTCACGCGCGTCGCATTGATGACGGTCGAAGGCGAGAACGACGACATCTCCGGCCTCGGCCAGACCGAAGCGACGCACGCCTTGTGCAGTTCGATTCCGGATCATCGCCGTGTTCATTACGTCCAGAAGGGCGTCGGACATTACGGCGTGTTCAACGGATCGCGTTTCAAGTCGGAAATCGTGCCGCGCATTCATGATTTCATGGTCTCGGCCGCGAATCCGAACGCAACGCAGGCTCTCGCGGCCGAATAACCACGTATTTCGGCTTTCCCGCTGCAAATTGCGACGTCCCGGAGCCGCTGAGAGGGCTCCGGTTCCCGCCAGATTCGCGGTATTTAGGTAGCTTTATAGGAGTGAGTCGCGCCTCAGCACTTGGGGGTGTCGCATGCGTCCGGCGGGGGCGAAAAATCGGGGTTCCAACCCCAGTCTGTAGGGCCTCCCGGGCACCAGACCGCTGTATATTGGGCAAATGATTTGTTTTTGCGCCGAGCGCTTTCCCTGGCGGTGGTTATGGCAGAATCCGGGCGAACTCCTGCCCCCCGGACTGACAGACATGGCCACTCGCGCGCTCCTCTACCGTCGGCCCCACGAACCGAAGACCCTCCTGATCACCCACGGATCGCAATATTTCGCGATCAGATTGCGCCGCCATCGTCGGGCGCGCCGTTACACGCTCAGAATTCATCCGAGCGATCGCGAAGCCATCCTCACCATGCCGCCGCGCGGCACGCTCGCCGAGGCAAAGGACTTCGCGCAGCGTCATGGCGCGTGGATCGCCGCACGTCTCGGCCGTTTGCCGAAGGCCGCGCCGTTCCAGCCTGGCACAGTGATACCGCTTCGCGGCGTTCCCCATCGCATCGTGCATCGCGCGGGCCAGCGCGGCACGGTGTGGACCGAGGTGCGCGATAGCGGCGAACGCATCATCTGCGTCGCCGGCGGCGTCGAACATGCCGACCGCCGCGTCCATGACTTCCTCAAGCGCGAAGCGCGTCACGATCTTCAGCGCTCGGCCGAGGCCTATGCCGGCGAGCTCGGCGTCAAGGTCAAGCGGCTGTCGATCCGTGATCAGTCCAGCCGCTGGGGCTCGTGCACCTCGGCGGGCTCGCTGTCGTTCTCCTGGCGCCTGATCCTCGCACCGCCCTACGTGCTCGACTACCTCGCCGCGCACGAAGTCGCCCATCTCGTCGAGATGAACCACTCGGCGCGGTTCTGGCGGGTGTGCGGAAAAGTCTGCCCGTCGATGGAGCGCGCCAAGAAATGGCTCGATACATACGGCAACGACCTGCACCGGTACGGGGTCGAGGATTAGGCTGGGCTCTCACTCTCTTGTCGTCCCGGCGAAGGCCGGGACCCAATAGCCATAGGGCGTCGTTTGACGAAGACCAGGCGTTCGGTACGCCCAGCTTCCGCGACCGATAAATCACGCGGTATGGGTCCCGGGCTTCGCCGGGACGACAGCAAGGTGAGGCAACGTTTTTCCCGTTTCGCGCGAGTCACCTCACTCGCCGCGACGATCGCGCGGCGCGCTCGATTTGCCCTGTCGCATCAGAGGTTTCAGGCAACCCGCCGCGCATCGCTCCAGCAATCACCGCCTACTGTGCATGGGGTTGTTTTCAAGTTTTTCTACTTGGGGGTCACGGAGACCTCAGGCCGAAGCTATCTGTTCCCGCCAAACAGCCGGTCCATCAGCCAGCCATCGAGCCCCGCCGCCGCTTCCGGCCGCGCATTGGCACGCGTGGGGGGAAGGCGATAGCCGCTGTTGCTGGCCGGTGCGGGCGCTGCCGCTGTTGGCGGCGACACCTGCGAGGCGGCCTGCGCGAGGTTCGACACGCCCCAGCCGGCTTGCGAGTTCGGTAATGCTGCCACCGGCACGCCCTCGTGCGCGGTCTTCATGAAGCGCGACCAGACTTCCACCGGCAGGCCGCCGCCGGTTGCCTTCTTGGTCGGCGAGTTGTCGTCGTTGCCGAGCCAGACGCCGGTGACGAGGTTGGCGGTGTAGCCGATGAACCAGGCGTCGCGGTAATCCTGGCTGGTTCCGGTCTTGCCGGCCGCCGGCCAGCCCGGGATCTCGGCCTTCTTGGCGGTGCCGGAGATCAACGTCTCCCGCATCATCGTGTTCATCATTGCCACGTAGCGGGGCTCGATGACCTGGTTACGTTCGTCCGCCTGGCGCATGTACAGCAGCTTGCCGTCGAGCGTCTTGATCCGCGTCACCACATGCGGCACCACCGCGAAGCCGCCATTGGCGAACGGTGCATAGGCGCCGACCAGCTCGACGACGGAGACCTCCGAGGTGCCGAGCGCGATCGAGGCATTGGGCTCGAGCTTCGAGGAGATGCCGAGCCGGTGCGCGGTGCGCACCACGTTCTTCGGTCCGACCTCGAGCCCAAGGCGAATGGCAACCGTATTGAGCGACATCGCCAGCGCCTGGGTCAGCGTCACCGCGCCAAAATATTCGTGCGTGTAGTTCTCGGGCTTCCAGCCCTTGACCTCGATCGGCGCATCCTGGCGGACGGTGTCGGGCGTCAGGCCCTGCTCGAGCGCGGTCAGGTAGACGAACGGCTTGAACGAGGAGCCCGGCTGGCGCTTGGCGGTCACGGCGCGGTTGTACTGGCTCTCGGCATAGTTCCGCCCTCCCACCATGGCGCGCACGGCGCCGTCGGGCGTCATCGCCACCAGCGCGCCCTGGCTGACATTGAACTTGACGCTCTTTGCCGCAAGCTCGTCGATGATGGCGGCTTCCGCCACGCTTTGGAGTTTTGGATCGATCGTGGTCTCGACCGTGATGCTCTGGTCGATCTGGCCGACCAGATCGTCCAGCACCTCGCCGATCCAGTCGGCGACGTAGTTGATGGTGCCGGCGCCGACCGGTTTCACATTGTAGGAGGGATGGCCGATCGAGGCCTGCGCCTGCGCGTCGGTGATGAACTTTGCGTCCGCCATCGCCGCCAGCACGATTTGCGCGCGCGCTTCCGCGCCTTCCGGATTGCGATTCGGCGCCAGCCGCGAGGGCGATTTGACCAGGCCGGCCAGCATGGCGGCTTCGGCGATCGTCACGTTCTTCGCCGACTTGCCGAAATAGCGTTGTGCCGCGGCCTCGACGCCATAGGCGCCGGAGCCGAAATAGACGCGGTTGAGATAGAGCTCCAGGATCTCGTTCTTGGAATGCTTGCGCTCCAGCCAGATCGCGAGCTCGGCCTCCTGCAGCTTGCGCGCCATGGTGCGCTCCTGCGTCAGGAACAGGTTTTTCGCGAGCTGCTGCGTCAGCGTCGAGCCGCCCTGCGAAACGCCGTGATGCAGCACGTTCGTCACCGCCGCGCGCAAGATACCGATCGGGTCGATGCCGAAATGCGAATAGAAGCGGCGGTCCTCGATCGCAATGAACGCCTTCGGCAAGTACGGCGGCAGATCCTTCAGCGACACGTTCGCGCCGGCCATCTCGCCGCGCTGCGCCAGCATGCTGCCGTCCATGCCGACGATCTGAATCGTCGGCGGGCGCTGGGGGATTTCCAGCGACTGGATCGGCGGCAGATGGGCGCCGACCCAGACCACGACGCCGACCACGGCGATCACGCCCCACAGACTCAGCACCGCGCCCCAGTAGACGAGGCGGCCAAGGCGGGCGCCGATGCGCGACTTCGATCGGCGCCTGGCGCCGCTGCGGCTGGCCGGCGCCTTGCGCTCGCGCGGCGGCTCGTCGCTGGAATTCTCGTTGTTGCGCTTGGCGGATGATTTCGCCGACTTTTTCGGCTTGTCGTCGGCATTGGGGATACGGTCCGCCACCGTCAGGCGCAGATCGGCGAGCGCTGCGGGCAAGCCGAATAGCGGCTCCTTCCGTCCGCTACCCTTTTTCTTTCCCAACCCCATACGAAAACGCCCGGTCAGCCCGCCCCGCCGCACGCTAGCGGGGGCTGTTTAAGGCCCGGTTACCCAGAGCTTAACGCGCGATTAGGAGGTGCGGCATTCATCCGCCGCAGTTTCGCTGGCCTGGTGACGGAGCTAGGATTTCCGGCAGAAAAGCAGAGGGAACTCGCATGGGCCACATCGATCCGACCAAGGAGATTTTCGCGCAATTCCGGGACAACGACCGCCCGGGTCCGATCCAGATGCTCAATCTGGTGCGGCTGCGCAAACAGGCCGCCTATCCGGACGGCCGCAAGGCCAGCGGCGCGGAAGCCTATGCCGTCTATGGCCGCGAGAGCGGCCCGGTGTTCGAGCGGCTGGGCGGCCGCATTATCTGGCAGGGCAAATTCGAGCTGATGCTGATCGGCCCCGAAACCGAGCGCTGGGACCATTGCTTCATCGCCGAATACCCAAGCGTCGCCGCCTTCGTCGAGATGATCCGCGACCCCGTCTATCGCGAAGCGGTGAAGCATCGCCAGGCCGCGGTGGAGGATTCGCGGCTGATCCGGCACGCGGTGCTACCGGTGGGCAAGAACTTCGGCGAGGTACCAAGTTGAATGGTGTGTGGCGATTCTCTCGCCACCGTCATGGCCGGGCCTGACCCGGCCATCCACGCCTTGCTTTGTCTCTCCAAGAACGTAGATGCCCGGGACAAGCCCGGGCATGACGTCGTTGAGGCAGTTGTGTTCGATAACTAACCCGCCGGACCCGCATCCTCCAGGATCGGGCCGAACAGCTCCCAGCGTTCGCCGTTGAACTTCATCATCTGAAGCTGCTTGTTGACGCGATAGTCGTCCGGCGTGGTGTTGGCGACAATGCCGGGCAGCGACAAATCGAGCTCAACATTCTTCAGGTGGGTCGCTACATTCATGACGTTCTCGCGGGTCAGATTGTCGCCGCACTTCTGGAGCACGTAGATCATCAACTGCGAAGTCGAATAGCCGTAGCTGTTGAAGCTCGAGTCCTTGTCGCCCTCAGGATAGTACTTCGCCATGAACTCGAAATACTTCTTCATGCCCGGATCGTCCTTCCATGTCGGGTCGAGAGGATCCTTGCCATAGTTGACGCTGATCACGCCCTTGGAAGCTTCGAGCCCCGCGGGCTTCATCACAGCGCCGACTGACGTAGCATTGATGTCGAGGATCTGCACCGGATGCCAGCCGAGCTCGGCGATCTTCTTGATCGCCTGCGCGGCCTGCTTCGGCGTCGTCGCGCTGAAGAACAGGTCCGCGCCGGCATCCTTGATCCTGAGAACCTGAGAATCGACGGTTGGATCCGACACCTCGTAGGAAGCCTCCGCCACGATCATGCTGGAGGCCTTGTCGCCGAGGCCGGCCTTGATGCCGTTCAGATAGTCTTTGCCGAGGTCGTCGTTCTGATAAAGGATTCCGATCTTGGCGGCTGGGTAGTTCTTGATGATGTACTGGCCGTAGATACGGCCTTCGACGAAGTAGTTGGGATTGAACCCCATCGTCCACGGGAAGTTCTTGGGATCGGTGAATTTGGAGGCGCCCGTGGCGGCGAACAGCTGCGGCACCTTCTTGGCGTTCAGATATTTCTGCACAGCCGCGTTCGACGGCGTGCCGAGAAGCTGGAAGGTCAGCAGCACCTCATCGCTCTCGACCAGCTTGCGGACCTGCTCGACCGCTTTAGGCGGGCTGTAGGCGTCGTCATACTGCACCAGGTTGATCTTGCGGCCATTCACGCCGCCCTGATCGTTGATCATCTTCATGTAGGCGGCCTGCGTCTTGCCGATGGTGGCGTAGGCAGAGGCGGGCCCGCTGAACGGATTGGTCTGGCCGATCTTGATCTCGGTATCGCTGGCGCCGGGGTCGTATTTCTTCTGGGCACTGGCTGACGAAACCGACAGCGCCAACGCGAGCGCGGTCCCCGTGACCAGATGCAAAAGCCCGTTCCTCATCTGCATTTATCTCCCTTTGGTCTCGTCGATGGTCCTGTTGCGCCATCGCTCGCTGCGGATAGTGGAGGAACCGTTTGTGCAACGCAAGGTCGGCGCATGCTGGCTTTTGGTAGCGGTTAACCGTGGACGGTGGGAACGGCGCGGTGCCGTTTCCTCCTCACGGAATTTCCGGGCCGTGTGGAGGAAGGGTGGGCGCAGCGCTAGGATCGCTGCGCGGCCCGGTAGTGTTTCAGGTCAGGAGAAGTGCAAGCAGCGCAATCGCGGCCGGCGCTGCCTGCACGATCAGGATGCGTGTGCTGACGGTCGCCGCGCCATAAGCGCCGGCTACGATCACGCAGATCAGGAAGAACGCCTTGATCTGGAACGCGAAGGCCGGATTGCCATGCAACAAGCCCCAGACCAGGCCGGCGGCGAGGAAGCCATTATAGAGCCCCTGGTTGCCGGCCAGCACTTTCGTGATCTCGGCCTTCTCCGGCGTGTTGCGGAATGTCTTCAATCCCAGCGGCTTGTCCCAGAGAAACATCTCCAGGACCAGGAAATAGGCGTGCAGTGCGGCGACCAGCGCCACCAGGACATTGGCGATCAGACTCAAGTTGAGCTCCCCCAAAAGCATCAGCTTTCGGGTGGACGGTAGCACGGCCGCCATGGCAAGTGCGACGTGTGTTTCAACGCAATGGTGTGGCAATGGCCGATCGATCAGCGCGTCCGTCAGAGAGCTTTGGCCTTGATCGGCTGGCCACGCCGATCGGGACCGCGTTGCTCGTCACCGATGCCGACGGCGCGCTGCGCGCGCTTGACTGGGAGGACTACGAGCACCGGATGCGCGAGTTGCTGCGGCTGCAGTGCGGCCCGGTGGATCTGCGCCAGCGAGCCGCGCCCGCCGCGATGAAGGCGGCGCTATCAGATTACTTCGCGGGCGACCTTGCGCAGCTCTCGTCGATCCCATGGCGTGTCGCCGGGACACCCTTCCAGCAAAAGGTCTGGACCGCGCTTGCGCGAATCCCCGCCGGCACCACACTGAGCTATGGCGCGCTCGCCGCGAGGCTCGACATGCCCAAGGCGGTTCGCGCCGTCGGCCATGCCAACGGCTCCAATCCGATCAGCGTCGTGCTGCCTTGCCATCGCCTGATCGGTGCAAATGGTTCGCTGGTGAAATATGGCGGCGGTCTGGAGCGCAAGCGCTGGCTGCTGCGGCACGAGGGGGTGGAGGTTTGAAGGCGTCGTGCCCAACGCGGTCGTCACGCCGCCGGCGCAACCACCTTCTCACCCGCCATCACGTGGGTCAGCGCGCTCTTGATCGCGGCCTGTCGCGTCGGCGCGTTGATCTGCGCGCCGAGCAGGTCGGTGACGTAAAACACGTCGCGGGCGCGTTCGCCGAAGGTCGCGACATGCGCCGACGCAATGTTGAGGTTGAGCTTCGAGATCGCGGTGGTGAGCTCATAGAGCAGGCCGGGACGGTCGAGGCCGGACATCTCGATCACGGTGTAGCGATCGGACCATTGGTTGTTGATGGTCACTTCCGGCTCGATCACGAAGGGCCGTGCCTTGCTGCGCACGGTACGTCGCGCCACCACCTCGGGGAGGCGCAGCTTGCCTTCGAGTACGTCCTCGATCATCTCGCCGATGCGGGTGGCGCGGCGGCCCTCGTCCTCGTCGCGGTCGTACTCGCGGGAGATCGAGATCGTGTCGAGCGCGCGGCCGTCGGTCGTGGTGTAGATCTGCGCATCGACGATGTTGGCGCCGGCCGAGGCGCAGGCGCCTGCAATGATCGAAAGTAGCCAGGGATGGTCGGCCGCGAAGATCGTCAGCTCGGTGACGCCGCGCACCTCGTCGAAGCCGACATTGATCGCGAGCTTATGGCCGGCCTGCTCGCTCGATCGCACGAAGCGGGCGTGGCGGATCTTTCGCGGCAATTCGACCTTGAGCCAGTAGGCTGGATAGTGCCGGCCGATATAGGCATCGAGTTCGTCGCTCGGCCATTCGGCAAAGGCCATGCGGAATTCGGCGTGCGCGGCCACCAGGCGTTTTCCCCGGTCGACTTCCGAGAAGCCGCCGGTCAAGACCGGCTCGGTCTCGTAATACAGAGAGCGCAGGAGCTGCGCCTTCCAGCCGTTCCACACGCCGGGGCCGACGCCGCGAATATCGGCGGTGGTCAGAATCGTCAGCAGCTTCATCTGCTCGACCGACTGCACCACGGCGGCGAAATTCTCGATGGTCTTGCGATCGGACAGGTCGCGCGACTGCGCGACCGTCGACATCGTCAGATGCTCCTCGATCAGCCAGGCCACGAGCTCGGTGTCGGCCGCGCTGAAGCCGAGCCGCGGACAGAGCCGTCGCGCCACCTTGGCGCCGGCGATCGAATGATCCTCAGGCCGGCCCTTGGCGATGTCGTGCAGCAGCGTCACGATGTAGATCACCGAACGGTGCTCGGGTCGGATCTTGCGCATCAGATCGCTCGCAAGCGTGAACTCCTCGTTGCCGCCGCGCTCGATGTCCTGCAGGAAGCCGACGCAGCGGATCAAATGCTCGTCGACGGTGTAGTGATGATACATGTTGAACTGCATCATCGAGACGATCTTGCCGAAGGCGCGGATGAAATGGCCGAGCACGCCGGTCTCGTTCATCCGCCGCAGCACGATCTCGGCGTTGTCGGAGGTCAGGATCTCCATGAACAGCCGGTTGGCCTCGGGGTTCTCGCGAAGCTGGGCGTTGATCAGGGCGAGCGAGCGCGTCACGCTGCGCATCGCATCCGGATGGAAGGCGAGGTTGTTCTTCTGCGCGAGACGAAAGATGCGGATCAGATTGACCGGATCGTGCTTGAACACGTCGGGCGCGCCGATGTTGATGCGGTTGTTGTCGACGATGAAGTCGTCGCTATCGGGCACGCGGCGCTTCGCGGCGGTGGGACGCAGCCGCGCCATCATCCGGCTCAAGACCGGCGCGGGCTTGGCCTGCTGGTCCTCGAGCTTGGCGCAGAGAATGGCGGTGAGGTTGCCGACTTCCTTGGCGACCAGGAAGTAGTGTTTCATGAAGCGCTCGACATCCTGCATGCCGGGATGCGAGGTGTAGCCGAGCCGGACCGCGATCTCGCGCTGCAGGTCGAATGACAGGCGTTCTTCGGCGCGGCCGGAATAGAAATGCAGATTGCAGCGCACCGACCAGAGGAAATCGGCGCAGCGGCGGAAGGTGCGGTATTCCTGTGCGTCGAACACGCCGCGCTCGGCCAGCTCGTCGGTGTCGCGGACGCGGTAGACGTATTTCGCGATCCAGAACAGCGTGTGCAGGTCGCGCAAGGCGCCCTTGCCGTCCTTGACGTTGGGTTCGACCAGATAGCGCGACTGGCCGCCGCGGCGATGCCGCTCCTCGCGCTCGGCGAGCTTTGCGGTGACGAACTCGGACGCGGTGCCCTGCACCACTTCCTTGTCGAAACGCGCGACCAGCTCGTCATAGAGCGGTTGATCGCCGGTGAGAAAGCGCGTCTCCAGGATCGCGGTGCGGATGGTCATGTCGCCGCGCGCCTGCCGGATCGATTCATCGACCGAGCGCGTGGCGTGACCGACCTTCAGCCCCATATCCCAGAGGCAATAGAGGATCGCTTCAGCGACCTGCTCGCCCCAGGCGGTCTGTTTGTAGGGCAGGATGAACAGGAGATCGATGTCGGATTCCGGTGCCATCAGGCCGCGGCCATAGCCGCCAGTCGCGACCACCGCCATCCGTTCGGCGCCGCTCGGGATCGGTGAGCGATAGAGGTGACGGGTCGCCGCCGAATATAGAATGCGGATGATCTCGTCCTGCACATGACACAGCCGCTCGGCGCAGCGCCGGCCGTGACGATCTTTGAGCAGGATCGCCTGCGCCGCCTCGCGCGAGGCCATCAGTTCGGCCTTGAGCAGTTGCGCCATGGCCGTGCGGAACGCGTCCTCGCGCCCTTGATGCTTTCCGGCAAGCGCATCGACCGCGGCGGTGATCCGCGACGTGTCGAAGCGATCATCCACCTCTCGCTTGTGCTCAGTCGTGACGCTGTCCATGTCTCACCGGATATAAGAGGCGACAGGCGCTGTCACCCGCCATTCTCTGGCAATAGTCGTTCCATGCTCGAAAGCCCGGCTTTGGGCAAAGTTGTTCTCAGGCGGTGCGCTTTCAAGGGTGGGATTTTCTCGTTGACCTCTAGACATAACTCATTGAAAAACAATGAAGTTTTGGAGGGTCTGGGCATGATCAAGATTTCACGACGCATTCTGCTGGCGGGAGCGGTGGCGCTCGCTGTGGCCCCTGCGGGACGGGCGGCGGAGCCGCTGAAGGAGATCCGCATCGACTGGGCGACCTACAACCCGGTGTCGCTGGTCCTGAAGCAGAAGGGGCTGCTGGAGAAGGAGTTCGCCAAGGACGGCATCACCATCACCTGGGTGCAGTCTGCCGGCTCCAACAAGGCGCTCGAATTCCTCAACGCCGGTTCGATCGATTTCGGCTCGACCGCAGGCTCGGCGGCGCTGGTCGCGCGCATCAACGGCAACCCGATCAAGTCGATCTATGTCTATTCGCGTCCCGAATGGACCGCGCTGGTTACCGGCAGGGATTCCAAGATCGCAAGCGTCGCAGACCTTAAGGGCAAGCGCGTCGCGGTGACGCGCGGCACCGATCCGCACATCTTCCTGGTGCGCGCGCTGCTCGGCGCCGGCCTGACCGAGAAGGACATCACGCCGGTGCTGCTCCAGCACGCCGACGGCAAGACCGCGCTGATCCGCGGCGACGTCGATGCCTGGGCCGGTCTCGATCCGATGATGGCGCAGGCCGAGGTCGAAGAGGGCGCAAAGCTGTTCTACCGCAACGCCGACGCCAACACCTGGGGCATCCTCAATGTGCGCGAGCAGTTCCTGAAGGACTATCCGGATATCGTCCGCCGCGTGCTTGCGACCTACGAGGACGCGCGAAAATATTCGCTGGCGAATTACGATGATCTCAAGAAGACCTTCATCGCCGTGACCAAGCTGCCCGACGCCGTCGTCGACAAGCAGCTCAAGGAGCGCACCGAGCTCACCCACAGCCGCATCGGCGCGCCGCAGCGCGAGTCGATCCTCGCCGCGGGCCTCGCCTTGCAGCAGGCCGGCGTCGTCGACGCCAAGGTCGATGTGAAGGCGACGCTGGATGCCTTGATCGACGACCAGGTGCCGCTGCCGACGAATTAGTTCGGCAATCGCGCGGCAAATTAGGTGTCGTCCCGGCGAAGGCCGGGACCCATACTCCCAGGGAGTAGTTTGGCGAAAAGGCGGTCACTCCGAGTCCCCGTATCCACATCTCCCTGTGGCTATGGGTCCCGGATCGACGCTCCGCTTCGCTGCGCTTGTCCGGGACGGCGGCGGAGATCGCCGGCGCGCCCTTGCATTCCCTGATAAGACGCGCTTCCTACCGGCCATGAGCTCCGACGCGCCAGTCCTGCAGCAATCCTCGGAACCGGCCGAGAACTCGGGCGCGCCCTCGCGGCTGTCACGCTATGCGCGACCGATGCTGGGACTGCTGTTGCCGCTGACGCTGGCGCTCGGCTGGGAACTCGTGGTCCGGCTCGGCTGGTCCAATGGCCGGCTGGTGCCGCCGCCATCGCGCGTCTTCGCCACCATCGCCGATCTCGCCCGCTCTGGGGAGCTGATCCGCCACATCGCCGCGACGCTGTGGCGCGTCGGTCTTGGCTTTGCGTTCGGCGTCCTGGCAGGCACGGTGCTCGGCGCCGTCTCCGGCTATTGGTCGCTGGCGCGACGGCTGCTTGATCCGACCGTGCAGGCGCTGCGCGCGATCCCCTCGCTCGCCTGGGTGCCGCTGTTCATTCTGTGGCTCGGCATCTTCGAGACGTCGAAGATCGCGCTGATTGCGGCCGGCGTGTTCTTCCCGGTGTATCTCGGCGTGATGGGCGCGATCCTCAGCGTCGATCGCAAAATCGTCGAAGTCGGCCGCACGTTTCGCCTGTCCGGGCCCGCGATGATCCGCCGCATCCTGCTGCCCGCCGTGCTGCCGGCCTATGTTGTCTCCCTGCGAGTCGGCCTGGGACTGGGCTGGATGTTCGTGGTGGCGGCCGAATTGATCGGTGCCTCCGAGGGCCTCGGCTATCTCCTGCTCGACGGCCAGCAGCTCGGCAAGCCGGCGCAGATCCTCGCCGCGATCGTGATCTTCGCGATCCTCGGCAAGCTCACGGACTGGCTGATCGAGCTTGCGGCAGCACCCTTCCTCCGTTGGCAGGATGCCTTCGGCCGCGCGAAGGGGACCTGAGCGATGCTCGCGCTCGACCGGGTCAGCAAGACCTATCCCAACGGCGTGCAGGCGCTGGCGCGCTTCTCCTCACAGATCAGGCAAGGTGAGATCGTCGCCATCATCGGCGGCTCCGGGTGCGGCAAGTCCACGCTGCTGCGCGCCGTCGCCGGCCTCGATCGCGCAAGTTCGGGTACGGTGACGCTCGACAACGAGAGGATCGCCGCGCCGCACGCCAAGATCGGTATCATTTTCCAGGAGCCGCGGCTTTTGCCCTGGCTCAGCGTTGCCGACAATATCGGCTTCGGCCTCGCCGACCTGCCTTCGACTGAACGGCGCGAGAAAGTGGCGCGCGCGCTGGCCCGCGTCGGGCTCGCCGACAAGGCGCAAGCCTGGCCGCGCGAACTCTCCGGCGGGCAGGCCCAGCGTGTTGCGATCGCACGCGCACTGGTGCCGCAGCCGGAGGTGCTGCTGCTCGACGAACCGTTCTCCGCGCTCGATGCCTTCACCCGCCGCGACCTCCAGGATCATCTGCTCGACCTCTGGGCCGATACGCGGCCGACGTTGGTTCTGGTCACGCATGATGTCGACGAGGCGGTGGTGCTGGCCGATCGCGTGCTGGTGATGCGGCCTCGGCCGGGCCGGTTGTTCGACCAGATCGACATCAATCTGGGGCGGCCCCGCGATCGCAATTCGCCGCTGTTCGAGAATTTCAAGCGCAGCGTGCTGACGTCACTCGACCGTTCGCTCGACCGCAACGTGCCCGACCGTGACGCAACCCAGGGTCCCGGTCAGGCCATGTGGTGGTGACAACGTCTCTCTGAGCCGGTACATCGAGGGATAATTTCCGGGAGAGAACAAGATGGACGCCGCTGAACTGCGCCAGATGCAGGCTCCGATCAAGGAGCGTTACAAGACCGATCCCAAGACCGCGATGATCACGCTGAAGGCCAAGGGCTCGATCGACAGCGAAGGCATCGCCTGCAAGGTCGAGACCGGACGGGCCATCGCGATGGCTGGCCTGCATCCGGCGACCGGCGGCTCCGGCCTCGAGCTTTGTTCCGGCGACATGCTGCTGGAGGCGCTGGTTGCCTGTGCCGGTGTCACGCTGAAATCGGTCGCGACCGCGATCGAGGTGCCGCTCAAGACCGGCAATGTCTACGCCGAAGGCGATCTCGATTTCCGCGGCACGCTCGGCGTCGACAAGGAGACCCCGGTTGGCTTCGCCGAGATCCGGCTGCGCTTCGAGGTCGATACCGATGCGCCGCAGGACAAGCTCGATCTGCTGCTCAAGCTCACGGAGCGCTATTGCGTGGTCTACCAGACCATCAAGAACGGCCCGAAGGTCTCGGTGTCGATGCAGCGGATGTGAGGCGCGGACCGCAGTCCAACAATCGGTGTCGTCCTGGCGAAAGCCAGGACCAATTACCCCCCCAACGCCGATTGTGTTGCGAGACCGGCGACTACGACCCTCCAACACAGCGAAGCCTGTGGTTATGGGTCCTGGATCGGCGCTCACTTCGTTCGCTTGTCCAGGACGACGAAGAAAAAAATGTCCCTCGAGCTCCACTTCATCCTTTTCCTCCTTCTGCGCATGGCCATCGCGGCGGCTTTCGTGGTGTCGGCGTCGATCATCACGGAGCGCTCCGGCCCGGCGATCGGCGCGCTGGTGGCGACCCTCCCGGTCTCGGCCGGTCCCTCCTATGTCTTTCTCGCGCTCGACCATGACGCTGCCTTCATCGCGCGAGGCGCGCTGTCGAGCCTGCCGGTCAATGCCGCGACGATCTTCATGTGCCTGACCTATGTCGTGCTGGCCCAGCGGCGCAGCCTTGCCATGAGTTGCGGAAGCGCTGTCGCAGTCTGGATCGTGCTCGCCTCGATCATCCGCCAGTTCGATTGGCCGCTCACCGCAGGGCTCGCCGCCAATCTGGTCGCGTTCGGCATCTGTATTCCGCTGCTCGCGCGCTATCGCCACGTGAAGATGCCGCCCGTGACCCGCCGCTGGTATGACATTCCGATGCGGGCCGCGCTGGTCGCAACGCTTGTCGCCATCGTCGTTTCGACCTCGGGCTGGGTCGGTCCCCGCATCAGCGGCATTATCGCGCTGTACCCGGTCGTCTTCACCAGTATCATGGTGATCCTGCATCCGCGCATCGGCGGTCCGCCGACTGCCGCCGTGCTCGCCAATTCCGCTTGGGGCCTGCTCGGATTCGGCATGGCAATCGCGGTGCTGCACGTTGGGGCGGCGTCGTTCGGCTCTGCCATTGGTTTGTCTGTGGCCCTCAGCACCTGCGTGGTCTGGAATCTGACGCTATGGGGGCTTGGGCTGCCTGCAATGCGCAAGGCGCGGCAAGCACCGTGACACTACGGATATGCGCGATACCGACTCGCGAACGGCATCTCCGGCGAAACCTGCTCGCGCCAACAGCGCGCGCATCGCGGCAACACGTTGAATGACAAATCTCATTTCAAATAACGAGATCGCCGCGGCCGCGTGCAAGCGGACGTTCGTGCAGCGCTAAGTTGCCCGTTTGTGTCTGCCGATCCCTAAAAATCCGTTAGAACTTTATTCGAGTTTTCCCGGTCCGAACTATCTTGCGTACCCGTCTCGGGTTTCATCAGTGCGAATTTTGCCCGCGGGAGTTGTCGATTGGAATTCGGCACGCGTTGCCGCGCAGATTCCCGATGAGCATGTGCTATCGGCCTATTTGAAACTTGGAGATTCGTTGATGTTTGGTCTCAAGTCCCGCAACGATGCGGATGCTAAGCTCGCAGCCATCGGCCGCTCGCAGGCCATGATCGAGTTTGCCATTGATGGCACGATCCTGAACGCCAACCAGAATTTCTTGAACGCTCTCGGCTACTCCCTCGACGAGATCAAGGGAAAGAAGCATGCCATGTTCATGCCGACCGATCAGCGCGACAGCGCCGAGTACAAGGCGTTCTGGGCTGCATTGAACCGTGGCGAGTATCAGGCGCGCGAGTTCAAGCGGATCGCGAAGGGCGGCCGTGAGGTCTGGATCGAAGCATCCTACAATCCGGTGCTCGACGGCGACGGCAAGACGGTGATGGTCGCAAAGATTGCAACCGACATCACCGAGAAGAGGATCCGGAGCATGACGGACGCGTCGAAGATCGCCGCCATCAGCCGGGCCCAGGCCGTGATCGAGTTCAAGCTCGACGGCACCGTTGTCACCGCCAACGAGAATTTCTGCAACGCGCTCGGCTATTCGCTGACCGAGATCCAGGGTAAGCATCACAGCCTGTTCGTGCCCCAGGCCGAGCGCGACGGCGCGGCCTATCGCGAGTTCTGGGCCAAGCTCAACCGCGGCGAATACCAGGCCGGCGAGTTCAAACGCATCGGCAAGCGCGGCCGCGAGGTCTGGATTCTCGCCTCCTACAATCCGCTGCTCGACGAGAACGGCAAGCCGTTCGGCGTCCTCAAGTTCGCCACCGACGTTACGGCGGAGAAGCTGAAGAACGCCGATCTCGCCGGCCAGATCGCGGCGATCGACAAGGCCCAGGCCGTGATCGAGTTCAACATGGACGGCACCATCCTCACCGCGAACCCGAACTTCCTCGGCGCGCTCGGCTATTCGCTGGCCGAGGTCCAGGGCAAGCATCACAGCATGTTCGTCGAGCCGTCGGAGCGCGAGGGGACGGCCTATAGCGAGTTCTGGGCCGCGCTCAACCGCGGTCAGTATCAGGCGGCCGAATACAAGCGCATCGGCAAGGGCGGCAAGGAGATCTACATCCAGGCCTCCTACAACCCGATCCTCGACCTCAATGGCAAGCCGTTCAAGGTCGTGAAATATGCGACCGACACCACCAAGCAAGTGCTGGTCCGCATGGGCAACGAACGCGTCCGCGGCATGATGGAATCGGTCGCCGCCGGTTCGGAGGAATTGAATGCCTCGGTGCGGGAGATTTCCGAAGCGATGACCAAATCGCGCGAGACCGCGATGAGCGCGGTGGACCAGGTCGCCACCGCAGACGCCCAGGCGCAGCGCCTTACCGAAGCCGCGCAGGCGATGAGCGGCATCGTCGAGCTGATCAACAACATCACCGGACAGATCAACCTGCTGGCACTCAACGCCACGATCGAATCGGCGCGCGCGGGGGAAGCCGGTCGCGGTTTCGCGGTGGTCGCCTCGGAGGTGAAGAGCCTCGCCAACCAGGCCAAGCAGGCCACCGACAAGATCGGCGCGGAGATCGGCAGCCTTAACGGCATCTCCGGCGACGTCGTCAGCGCGCTCGGTTCGATCAAGCAGGCGATCAACAATGTCAGCGAATATGTGACCTCGACCGCCGCCGCAATCGAGGAGCAGAGCACGGTGACGAACGAGATGTCGACCAGCATGCAGCGCGCGGCAGCCGAAGCGGCCGCGATTGCGGCGAGGGCGTAGGCAAGAACGGCAGAACCCTGGGGTGGGCAAAGGCGCGCGCACTTTGCGCGCCGTGCCCACCATCTCTCCGTGAACGCCGTATTGCGTGGTGGGCACGCTGCGCTTTGCCCACCCTGCGCACCGTCATTGTTTCGGCAGTTTTGCCTTCAACGCATACAGCGCATCGAGCGCCTCGCGTGGCGACATCTCGTCCGGATGCAGCGCCTTCACGGCCTCGATTAGCAGTTCGGCCTCGCTCGGCGGCGCGCGTTCCGCGGCGGCGCGCGAAGGCACGGCGAACAACGGCAGATCGTCGGCGAGTGCGCGCGCGGTCTGGCCGCGGTCCTGCGCCTCTAATTTTGCCAGCACGGATTTCGCGCGTGCGATCACGGCCGGCGGCAGGCCTGCAAGCTTGGCGACCTGGATGCCGTAGGAGCGGTCGGCCGAGCCAGGCAGCACCTCGTGCAGGAACACGACATTGCCCTGCCATTCCTTCACCCGCACCGTGGCGTTGAACATGCGTGGCAGCTTGGCGGACAGCGCGGTGAGTTCATGGTAATGCGTGGCGAACAGAGTGCGGCAGCGGTTGCTTTCGTGCAGATGCTCGATTGCGGCCCAGGCGATCGAAAGGCCGTCGAAGGTGGCCGTGCCGCGCCCGATCTCGTCGAGGATCACGAGCGCGCGCTCGCCGGCCTGATTGAGGATCGCAGCGGTCTCGACCATCTCCACCATGAAGGTCGAGCGTCCGCGGGCGAGGTCGTCGGCGGCGCCGACGCGCGAAAACAGCCGGTCGATGACGCCGATCCGCGCGCGCGAGGCCGGCACGAAAGAGCCGATCTGCGCCAGCAACGCAATCAGCGCGTTCTGGCGCAGGAAGGTCGATTTACCGGCCATGTTCGGACCGGTAATCAACCAAAGCTGGCCGGACTTTTGCCCCGGCGCCGGTGAGAGGTCGGAGGCGTTGGCAATGAACGGTTCGCCATTGCGCTTCAATGCCTGCTCGACCACGGGATGGCGGCCGGCCTCGATCGCAAAGCCGAGCGAGTCGTCGACTTCGGGCCTTACATAATTCTCGTCGACGGCGAGTTTTGCCAGTGCCGTTGCGACATCGAGCAGCGCGAAAGCATGCGCGGCAGCGCGCAAATCGTCGCTGACCGCCAGCGCCTTGACGGCAAGCCGCTCAAAAATCTCGAGCTCGAGTCCGAGCGCGCGGTCGCCGGCATTGGCGATCTTGGCCTCGATCTCGCCAAGCTCGGAGGTGGTGAACCGCACCTGACCCGCCAGCGTCTGGCGATGGATGAAGGTCGCGTTCAGCGGCGGCGACATCAGCTTGTCGCCGTGTTGCGCGGTGACCTCGACGAAATAGCCGAGCACGTTGTTGTGACGGATCTTGAGGCCCTTCACGCCCGTGCTGTCGGCGTAGCGGGCCTGCATCGATGCGACCACCAGCCGCGAGGCGTCGCGCAGGTTGCGCGTTTCGTCGAGCGCGGGCTCGTAGCCCTGGCGCACGAAGCCGCCATCGCGCTTGATCAGCGGGAGTTGTTCGTCGAGCGCACTGGCAAATTCCACCGCGAGTTCCCGCGAGGGACGCTGCAGTGCCGCCGTCACCGCGGCGATTTCGTGCGGCGGCTGATCCAGCTCGCCAAGCCGTGCCAGCGCCTGGTCGGCGGCGAGGATGCCGTCGCGAAGAGCGGCAAGGTCGCGCGGGCCGCCGCGGCCGACCGAGAGCCGCGCCAGCGCGCGCGACAGGTCGGGCGCGCCGCGCAGGATGCTGCGAATGTCCTCGCGCGCCGCCGAGTCTGCAACGAAGGCGCTGACCGCGTCGAGCCGTCGCGCAATCGCCGCCGCGTCGGTCAACGGTGCCGCCAGACGTTGCGCCAGCAGGCGCGAGCCGGCCGATGTCACCGTGCAGTCGATCGCATCGAGCAGCGAGCCGCGGCGTTCGCCTGCGAGTGTCCGCGTCAGTTCAAGATTGGCGCGCGTGGCGGGGTCGATCGCCATGGTCGCGCCCGAGGTCTCGCGCGCGGGCGGCGACAGCGGTGGATGCTTGCCGACCTGGGTGCGATCGACATAAGTGACGGCCGCGGCGGCCGCGGTTGCTTCGAGGCGGGTCAACTGCGCGAGCCCGTCCATGGTCGCGACCGCGAAATAGTCGCAGAGGCGCTTCTCGGCAGTGGCGCCGTCGAAGACGTCGCGGGTCAGCGGCGTCAGCGCCGGTAGCTCGCGCAACGTCGGGCCGAGCTCGCTGTCATTGTAGAGCGCGTCGGCGACGATCGCCTCGTTCGGGTTGATGCGTGCCAGCGTCGCGGCGAGCTCGGCGCCGTTGCATTCCAGCACGACGAATTCGGCGGTCGAGATGTCGATCCAGGCAAGGCCAAAGCGGTCGCCGCCTGAGGAGGAACGGGCGCGCGCGATCGCCAGCAGATAGTTGTTGGCGCGCGCATCGAGCAGCGTGTCCTCGGTCAGCGTGCCCGGCGTCACCAGCCGCACCACGCCGCGGCGCACCACGCTCTTGTTGCCGCGCGCCTTGGCGGCGGCGGGATCCTCGGTCTGCTCGCACACCGCCACGCGGTGGCCGGCGCTGATGAGGCGATGCAGATAATCCTCGGAGCGCTCGACCGGCACGCCGCACATCGGGATATCCGCGCCCTGATGCTTGCCGCGCTTGGTCAGCACGATGCCCAAGGTTTTGGAGGCGATCTCGGCGTCCTCGAAGAACAGCTCGTAAAAATCGCCCATCCGATAGAACAGCAGCAGGCCCGGATGCGCGGCCTTGATCTCCAGATATTGTTCCATCATCGGCGTGACGCGCGCAGCGGCTTCGGCCTGCGGGGCGGGCGCTTCGTCGGGCGGCGGTACGGAAATCGGCTGTTGCATCGTCATGGGCGGCGCAACCTACAAAATTTCCTCCGGTGCTCCTATCGGTTTGGCCGGGCAGGGGAGGTTTTCCACGTTGTCCGCACCGCGGCATGCGCTGCAGTCGGCGGGCCCGTGCAAATCGCACGCGAAACCGTCAATTGACCTGCCGCGGGCGCCCTCCTAAAACTCCGACGACATTGAAGAATTTTGGCCGGACCGCGGCATTTTGGGAGAACAGCCATGCGTGACGTCTTTATCTGCGATGCCGTGCGGACCCCGATCGGCCGTTTCGGCGGCTCCCTTGCCAAGGTGCGCGCCGACGACCTCGCCGCTGCTCCGATCAAGGCGCTGATGGCCAAGCACCCGAACCTCGACTGGGCGCAGGTCGACGAGGTCTTCTTCGGCTGCGCCAACCAGGCCGGCGAGGACAATCGCAACGTCGCGCGCATGGCGCTGCTGCTCGCGGGGCTGCCGGATTCGGTTCCCGGCCAGACCCTGAACCGGCTCTGCGCCTCCGGTCTCGACGCGGTCGGTGCGGCCGGCCGTGCCATCCGCTCCGGCGAGATCGAGCTTGCGATTGCCGGCGGCGTCGAATCCATGACGCGCGCGCCCTTCGTGATGGGCAAGGCGCAGGAAGCGTTTTCACGCTCGGCCGAGATCTTTGACACCACCATCGGCTGGCGTTTCATCAATCCGCTCCTGAAGGCGCAATACGGCGTCGACGCCATGCCGGAGACGGGCGAGAATGTCGCCGAGGAATTCCAGGTCTCTCGCGCCGACCAGGATGCCTTCGCCATTCGCTCGCAGCAGCGCGCGGGCGCCGCGATCGCGGCTGGTTATTTCGCCGAAGAGATCATTCCGATCACCATTCCCGGCGGCAAGGTCGGTCCGACCATTGTGGACAAGGACGAGCATCCGCGCCCCGAGACCACGCTGGAAGCCCTCACGAAACTGAAGCCGATCGTGCGCAATCCCGGCACGGTCACCGCCGGCAACGCCTCGGGCGTCAATGACGGCGCGGCCGCGATGATCCTGGCGTCGGAAGCCGCGGTGAAGAAGCATGGTCTTACGCCCCGCGCGCGCATCCTCGGGCTTGCCTCGGCCGGCGTGCCGCCGCGCATCATGGGCATCGGCCCGGTGCCGGCGACCCGCAAGCTGATGGAGCGTCTCGGCAAGAAGATCAGCGATTTCGACCTGATCGAGCTCAATGAAGCCTTCGCCTCGCAGGGCATCGCCTGCATGCGCCAACTCGGCGTCGCCGATGATGCGGATTTCGTCAATCCGCATGGTGGTGCCATCGCGCTGGGCCATCCGCTCGGCATGAGCGGCGCGCGCCTGGCGCTCACCGCGGTCCACGGCATGGAAAAGCGCGGTGGCAAGCTCGCGCTCGCCACCATGTGCGTCGGCGTCGGCCAGGGTGTGGCCGTTGCGATCGAGAAGCTGAATTGACGAGACGCGCAGCGTCTCGTCATCCCGGAGCCGCTCGTTAGCGCGGAATCCGGGATCTCGAGATTCCCGGTTCAGCCCTGTCGGGCTGCCCCGGAACGACAGGGGGAGAGAGCGCCATGATCATCGAGCGCGAGCAGGACGTCACGGCCGCCGCTCTGGCCGTGATGGAGCGGACGTCCGATCCGCGGATGCGGCAGATCATGATCTCGCTGGTCAAGCATCTGCACGGCTTCGTCCGCGACGTACGCCTGACCGAGAAGGAATTCCGCGACGCTACCGCTGTTATCGCCGAACTCGGCAAGCTGACCACCGATACCCATAACGAAGTTGTGCTGATGGCGGGTTCGCTCGGCGTCTCGCCGTTGGTCTGCTTGCTCAACAACGGCGATCAAGGCAATACCGAAACAGATCAGTCGCTGCTCGGACCTTTCTGGCGGCTGAACTCGCCGCGGGTGGAGAATGGCGGATCGATCGTCCGCTCCGAAACGCCTGGCGCGCCGCTGTTCGTCAGCGGCCGTGTCATGGACAAAGACGGCCGCCCCGTCGCCGGTGCCGAGGTCGATGTCTGGCACGCCTCGCCGGTCGGGCTCTATGAGAACCAGGACCCCGAGCAGGCCGACATGAACCTGCGCGGCAAGTTCACGACCGATGCCGACGGGCGCTTCGCCTTTCGCTCGGTGATGATGGTCGGCTACCCCATTCCAACCGACGGTGCCGTCGGCCGACTGCTGAAGGCGCAAAGTCGGCACCCCTATCGCCCCGCGCATCTGCACGCCCTGATCTTCAAGCCGGGATTCAAGGTGCTGATCTCGCAGGTCTACGATCCCAATGACCCCCATATCGACAGCGACGTGCAGTTCGGCGTGACACAAGCGCTGATCGGCAAGTTCGTGCGCCATGCGACGGCACATCCAACCGCGCCGGACGTTTCGACGCCCTGGTATTCGCTCGACCACACCTATCGGCTCGAGGCCGGAGAGGCCGTGCTGCCAAGGCCGCCCATCAAATAAGGTGTCCATGCGGGATGCCGGGCACGCTAGAGGCCTGCTAAACTCACTTCCCTAGATTAGTTATATTCTATAATGATTGGCGGAAGTGTTGACCGGCTGGACCAAAATATGGCCGGGGAGGAGTTCGCCAAATGACATTCATCTATCCCGTCGACAGCAACAAAGCACATCCGCTGCCGCTGTCGCCCGAATACAAGAGCTCAATCAAGCGCGCGCCGCACAAGCCGTTGATCCCGATGCGCCACACGCTGTCGGAACTGACCGGTCCGGTCTACGGTCATGAGACCGTGCGCGAGGGCGACAATGACCTCACCACCCAGCACAGCGGCGAGCCGCTCGGCGAGCGCATCATCGTGCACGGCCATGTCCGCGACGAGGACGGCCGCGGCGTGCCGAACTCGCTGGTCGAGATCTGGCAGGCCAATGCCTGCGGTCGCTACGTCCATGTCCGCGACCAGCATCCGGCGCCGCTCGATCCGAACTTCACCGGGGCGGGCCGCACGCAAAGCGATGCCTCGGGTTACTACCGCTTCGTCACCATCAAACCCGGCGCTTACCCCTGGGGCAATCATCACAACGCTTGGCGGCCGGCCCACATCCATCTTTCGGTGTTTGGCTATTCCTTCGTCACGCGGCTGGTGACGCAGATGTATTTCCCGGGCGATCCCTTGTTCCCGTTCGATCCGATCTTCAACTCGGTGCCGGACGAGAAGGCGCGGATGCGGATGGTGTCGTCGTTCGATCTCGAGAACACCAAGCCCGAATGGGCGCTGTGCTATCGCTTCGACGTTGTGCTGCGCGGCAAGAACGCCACCCCCATGGAGACCAGGTAACGTGCAGGAGAACGTGGAGGACAACGTGAAGGACAACGGGATCACACCATCGCAGACCGTCGGTCCGTTCTTCAAATATGGCCTGACGCCGAACGGCGAGTACGCCTGGAACGACGCGTTCACCAACTCGACGCTGACGCCTGACGTCTCCGGCGATCGCGTTCGCATCGAAGGCCGCGTGTTCGACGGCGACGGCGTCGCCGTGCCGGACGCCATGCTGGAGATCTGGCAGGCGGATGCCCAGGGCCGCTACGCCGATCCGCAGGACAAGCGCGCGCTACCGAACGCCAGCTTCCGCGGCTTCGCTCGCAGCGGCACCGACAAGGATGGCCACTATGCCTTCGAGACCATCAAGCCCGGCGCGGTGCCGGATCCCGATGGCAAGCCGCAGGCGCCGCACATCGTCCTTGCGGTGTTCGGGCGCGGCATGCTGCGGCATCTCTATACCCGCATCCATTTCAGCGACGAGGCCGGCAACGCCGCCGATCCCGTGCTGGCGCTGGTGCCCGCCGATCGCCGCGCCACCATCATCGCGACGCGCGAGGCCGGCAAGCCGGTCTATCGCCTCGACCTGCACTTGCAGGGCGACAAGGAGACGGTGTTCTTCGACGTGTGATGCAGCGCATGCCGGCGATATCGAGTCGCCGGCACGCGTTCTTTATCCAGCGCAATGGCGCCCGTTGTCGCCTGCATCGGCCCTGAACTGATCCTGCATCACGTCTATGCGTCAGTCTCGCTGACTCAAAACCGATCGCTCAACGTCTCATTCCCGTAGTTTAGCGGTGTTTCCACGCGACGAATGTTGTCGCGAGGCAAGTCCGTATTTACCGCAACGATCTAGCATCACCGGGAAATCTGACGCGGGGCCCGGATCGTCCATGAAAATTCGCCTGTCGTTGTCCTCCGCGATCGTCGCGTTTGGGATCGTTCTCGCCATCGGTTTTACCGCCGTGGTCTCGACCAGCCTCTACGCCTTGAAAGAGCTCAAGGTCGGCGGTCCGCTCTATTCCGACATCAAGCTCGGCAACGACCTCGTCGCCGACATCCTGCCGCCGCCGGAATATGTGATCGAGGCCTATCTCGAAGCCACGCTCGCGATGCGCGAGCCCGACCAACTCGCTGCACACAGCGAGCGTCTGGTCCAGCTCCGCAAGGATTACGACGAGCGCAAGGCGTTCTGGACGAGCTCGAGCCTCTCGGCCGACCTCAAGGCTGCGCTGGTGTCGAAATCCGATGCCGAGGTGCAGAAGTTCTGGAAGCTGCTTTCCGACCAGCTCCTGCCGGCTCTCAAGGCCAGGGACAGCGGCGCTTCCGAGCGCGCCTATGCGCAGCTCAAGAATGCCTATACGGCGCATCGCGCCGTCATCGACGCCATCGTCGAGAGCGCCAACAAGCAGAATGCCGACATGGAGAAGCTCGCCGCGGACCGCGACAGCTCCATGCTTTATATCCTCCTCGGCGTCTCCGCCGCCGTCCTCGCCTTCATTGCGGCGGGCCTGCTCGGCGTCGCCCTCGGCGTGATGCGCCCGATCGTGCGCATGACGGGTAGCATGCAAACGCTCGCGACCGGCGATCTCGCCACCGACATTCCTTTCGCGCACCGCCGAGACGAGGTCGGCTCGATGGCGAGCGCGCTGCTGGTGTTCAAGCAGGCCGCGCTCGAGAATTCCCGTCTTCGCGAGGAGCAGCTGCGCAAGGAGCAGGAAGCGGCGCTGGCCAAGCGCGGTGCCCTGCACCAGATGGCCGAGACCGTCGAGCGCGAGACCGGCCGGTCGGTCGACACCGCGAGTGCGGCGACGCAAGGGGTTGAGCGGGCCGCCTCTGGCCTGTCCGACATCGCCCGATCGCTCTCCGCGGAGTCGCAGGCAGTTGCCGCGGCCTCCAACCAGGCTCTCGGCAGCTCGCAGACCGTCTCGGCGGCGGCCGAAGAGTTGAGCGCTTCTATCCGCGAGATCGCAACCCAGGTCGCGCGGACCAGCACGGCCACCAAATCGGCGGTCGCCGGTCGTGAGCAGGCGCGATCGACCATTCAGGCGCTGGCCGGATCGGTCAAGAAGATCGCCGAGGTCACCGACCTGATCGGCGGTATCGCAGGCCAGACCAACCTTTTGGCGCTCAACGCCACGATCGAGGCGGCGCGCGCCGGCGACGCCGGCCGCGGCTTTGCGGTGGTCGCAGCCGAAGTGAAATCGTTGTCCGACCAGACTGCCAAATCCACCGAGGAGATCGCGCGCCTGATCGCCGAGATCCAGGCCTCGACGCAGGCCGCGGTCGATTCCGTCGAGACGATGGGAGGCCACATCGTCGAGATCGACGGCGTGGCGACCTCGGTTGCCGCCGCAATGGAAGAGCAGGACGCCGCGACGCGGGAGATCGCGCGGTCGATTTCCGAATCGGCCTCCGCCGCGGAGGAGGTCTCGGCCAAGATCGCTAACGTCAGCCGCGACGCTGCCGCGGTGAACGAGCGCGCCGCGGAAGTCAGGCAAGCGATTGCCGGCATGGCCGCGAATCTTGAATCCCTGCGGTCGGTCGTGGTCCGGACGGTGCGCGACTCCACGGCTGCGGCTTAGCCGGCGAGGCGCCTGCCGCTGGCGCTTGCTTGCGTGATCGTGCAGAATGCGCGCGGGAATCGGGGCGCCCTGCATGACACCTCCACAACTGCCTGCGGTCACTGAGCCAGCAGCCCTGACGGCTGCGCTGCGCAAAGCCGGTGTGCTGGATCGCGGCGCGGTCCGCGAGGTGAAGGTGCTGCATGAGCGCGACACGGTCCTGTCGCACATCACCCGGCTCGGGCTACGCTATGTCGGGGAGTCCGCCGGCGCGCCGCAATCTCTGATCCTCAAGACGCCGCATGCGGCTTTCGCCAAGCCGCTGGCGAACGCCGGCCGACACGAGGTGGCCTACTACACCCAGCTTGCACCCAAAATGCCGGCGCAGTTGGTGCCGCGCTGCTTCGACGGGAATTTCGACGAGGAGAGCCTCGCCTGGCATCTCCTGCTTGAAGACCTCACCGACAGCCATGAGATCGCGACCGCTTGGCCGCTGCCGCCATCGCGCGAACAGATGATGGCAATCGTGACCGCGCTCGCCCGCTGGCACGCGGCCTGGTGGGACCATGCGAGCCTCGGCGAGACCGTCGGCACCTGGGAGAGCACCGAAGACAGCGCAAGGCAAATGGAGACCTTCGCCGGCCATTATGACCGCTTCGCCGATCAGCTCGGCGATCGCCTCAGCGAGGAGCGGCGCATCCTCTACCGCCGCCTCGTCGAGCAGTCGGCCCGACTGTCCCAACGTTATCATTCGCGCCGCCGCGTCAGCATCGCCCATGGCGACGCTCACACCTGGAATTTCATGCTGCCCCGTGCCGGTGTCGTCGACACCGTGCGCATCTTCGATTTCGATCTGTGGGGCATCGATGTGCCCACCAACGACCTCGCCTACATGATGGCGATGCAATGGTATCCGGAACGCCGGCAGGCTCTCGAGCGCCTTCTGCTCAACCACTACCATGCGACGCTGATCGCGAATGGTGTCAGCGGCTACACGCGCGGCGCACTCGATCAGGATTATCGCTGGTCCGTGCTCTGGCACATCACCAAGCCGATCTGGCAATGGAGCATCAACATCCCACCGGTGATCTGGTGGAACAATCTGGAGCGGGTGATGATGGCGGTCGAGGATCTCGGCTGCGAGGAGATTTTGGGGTGATGGTTCTAGAAATTCAGTGTCGTCCCGGCGAAGGCCGGGACCCATAGCCACAGGGAGTGGTTTGGCGAAGACTCGTAGTGATCTCCGTTCGGACCGACACCGCGGGGGACCGATAGACCTCGCGGTATGGGTCCCGGCCTTCGCCGGGACGACGAAAGCGTCTACTCCATCACCGCATGTTCCGGCGCCGCCGACTGCTTGCGCAGCATGGCCTTGCTCGAGCCGATCATCAGCGCCAGCGGGATGGTGCAGAGGATGAAGAACATTACGAGCTGATAGTCGCGTGCGAACGCGATGATTTGCGCCTGGAGGCCAACGAGCCTGTCGGCCATGGCGCGGCCGGCGTCGGTGGATAGATTGATCATGCCGCTTACATCCGGCATCTGCAGCGCGTGATTGAACGGGTTGATGTGCTCGGACAGGATGGCGTAGGTCCTGCGCGTGCCCTGGGTGAGCTGGGCGATGACGATGGAGATGCCGACCGAGCTCGCGACGTTGCGCAACAGCGTCAGCATCGAGGTGCCGTCGGTGCGCAAATGGTTCGGCAACGTCATGAACGCCACGGTCGAGAGCGGCACGAAGACCAGGCCGAAGCCAAAGCCCTGGATGACGCTGACGACCACGATTTCCGGCACCTGGGTCTGGTCGGTCCAGCCGGTCATCCGGAATAGCGACGCCGCCGTCAGCGTCAGGCCGCAGATGATCAGCGTGCGCGCCTCGATGTAGCGCATGATACGGCCGACCATCATCATGGCGAAGAAAGTCCCGAAGCCGCGACTGGCGAGCAGCCCGCCCGCGGTCATGATGGGATATCCAATGACGTTCTGAAGGTAGGGCGAGGCCAGCGCCATGGTGGAGTACAGCACGAGCCCCATCACCGTCATGAAAATGCAGCCGGTGACAAAGTTGCGATCGCGGAACAGCGCGAACTGGATGAACGGCCGCGAGGTCGTGAAGGAGTGTGCGAAGAAATAATAGAAGGCGACCGCCGCGACGGCGAACTCGGTCAGGATCTCGGCCGATTCAAACCAGTCGAGCTGCTCGCCGCGGTCGAGCGCGAGCTGCAGCGCGCCAATCCCGATCGCCAGCGCGCCGAAGCCGAACCAGTCGAATTTGAGGCTGGTGTCCTGCTTGGTTTCGTCCATGAAGATGGAGAGCCCAAGGACGGTGATCGCGCCGAACGGCAAATTGACGAAGAACACCCAATGCCAGGAATAGGTCTCGGTCAGCCAGGCGCCGAGCGAAGGGCCCATGATCGGCCCCATCATCACGCCCATGCCCCAGATCGACATCGCCTTGGCGCGTTCCTGGAGCGTGTAATAGTCGAGCATGACCGACTGCGACAGCGGTACCAGTGCCGCGCCGAACACGCCTTGCAGCAGCCGGAACAGCACCATCTGGTTGATGTCCTGCGCGAGGCCGCACAGCACGGAGGTAAGGGTGAAACCGCCGGCGCAGATGATGAAGATGCGCTTGCGGCCGAAGCGGTTGGAGATCCAGCCCACCGGCGCCGTCATGATCGCGGCAGCGACGATGTAGGAGGTCAGCACCCAGTTGATCTGGTCCTGCGAGGCCGACAGCGTGCCCTGCATGTAGGGTAGCGCGACGTTGGCGATCGTGGTGTCCAGCGCCTGCATGATGGTCGCGGTCATGGCGCAGATCGTCACCATGTTCCGGCGCAGGCCGGGGACCATCAGGCTGGCATTGGGACCGGACATCCGATCAGTCCTTGTCTTGATTCGCGGTCGCGGACAATCCGAACAGGCTGGCGAGCGAGCGCTGGTGGCCGGTGTCGATCGTGGCATAGACGCTCATACCGGCCTTCAGCTTCCTCACGTAATTGTCGGTCTCGTCGAAATAGATCCGGACCGGCACGCGCTGCACCACCTTGACGAAATTGCCGGTGGCGTTCTGCGGCGGCAGAATGGCGAACTGTGCGCCGGTGCCGGGTGAGAGCGAGCCGATCTTGCCCTTGAAGACATGGTTCGGGAACGCATCGACCTCGAGCGTGACGGGCTGGCCAGCGGTGACGTAGGTGAGATCGCTTTCCTTTGGATTGGCGTCGACCCAGGGATGGGCGACGTCGATGATGGAGAACACAGGCGTGCCGGCCGCAACGAAACGGCCGAGCTGGATCTGCTCGACTTGCGTTGCGACGCCGGCCATCGGCGCGCGAAGCACGGTGTGGTCGAGATTGCGCTGGGCCTCGTCGAGCTTGGCCTTGGCTTGCGCGTAGGGTGGAAACCGCTCGAGCGGCAGCTCGGGATCGCCGAGCAGTTGCATCTTGGCATTGGAGAGCTGCTGCTTGATGAACTGCGCCTGCGCGCCTGCGGTGACCAGCGCGTTCGATGCGTTGTCGAGATCGAGCTGCGAGCCGAAGTTGTTCTTGACCAGCGCCTGCTTGCGCTCGACGTCGCGTTGCTTCAAGTCCATGCCCTGCTGCGCGAGATCGAGCATCTGGCCGTAGATCTTGATGTTGGCGCGGAGATTGTCATAGGTGGACTGCGCCTGCATGAGCTGGGCCTTGGCCTCGTCGACCGCGAGGCGGAACGGCACGGGATCGATCTCAAACAGCTCATCGCCCTGCTTGACGATCTGGCCCTCTTTGACGACGACCTTCTCGATCTTGCCGGAGATGTCAGGTGTCACCAGCACCTTCTGCGCGCCGACATAGGCGTCGTCGGTACCGACATAGCGGCCGCCATTGAGATAGAAGGTGAAGCCGGCGATGGCGACCACGATCGGCAGCACGACCATCAGCAGGAAGCGGCGATAGCGCCGCAGGCCCGCAACCACGCGGCGGCGCGGGTCGGTGCCGGCCTTCTTGGCCGGCTTGCCGCTGTCGATCTTCTGCTCGGGCTGGAACTTGAGGACCTGATCAGCCATAGCGTTGCTCCTTACGCGCTTGCTCCGCTCCCGACGTCTGGATCGCGTTACGCACGTTTTCCTTGATGGTTTCGAGTTGAGTGAGAAGGCGATGGGCGTCCGCCGGATTGATGCTTTCGAGCGCGTTCGCCGTGAGTTCGGATTTCAATCCGCTCATCTTGCCAAGCAGCTGCCGTCCGGCCTTCCTCAGATGGAGGCGCTTGACGCGGCGGTCCGTGGCATCGCTGCGGCGTTCGATCCAGTCATTGTCGCAGAGCTTGTCAATCAGGCGCGTCAGCGTGATCGGCTGCATCTCGAGAAGTTCGGCGAGTTCCGACTGTTTCATGCCCTCGCTGCGCTCGACCTTGGCGAGCACGGCCCACTGCGCGCGGGTGATGCCGAAGCGCGACGCCTCCTTGTCGGCATAGACCCGCAGGAGGCGGTAGAGCTCACCGAGCGTGAACAGGAAGTTCTGGTCGACGGACCCGCGGGTCATGTGCTTTGTCTCCAATGAGCTTGAATATAATAAGCAAGCTTATGATTATTTCATGGCGGGTTAACGGGAGGCTGTCCCGCCGCAAAAGCATGGCTGGCAGCCGGCCACCGGTGGGACTTTGGGTTCCCGACCCGAAATGCTAGAAGGCGAGCCAGATGACCCTCGCAAAGCCGGCATTTCCGACCCCCGACCACGATCACGGCCGCTGCACCGCGGACGCGCTGTCGCATGCCGAGGCGGTTTGCGAGCAGCGGGCGCAGAAATTCACGCCAATTCGCCGCCAGGTGTTGGCGGCGTTGCTCTCCAGCCATCGCCCGCTCGGGGCCTATGAAGTGATCGACGAATTGGCCAAATCGATGCCGCGGCCGGCGCCGATCACGGTCTATCGCGCGCTCGATTTCTTGATGACGAACGGTCTCGTGCACCGCATCGAAAGCCGCAACGCCTATCTCGCCTGCGCCGCCCATGACCACGACGCGACCTCCGCGGTCGCGTTTCTGATTTGCGAGCATTGCGGCCTCGTCGGCGAGATCCCGTCCGCGTCCTTTGCGCAAGACCTTAACCTCGCGGCGCGCGCGTCAGGCTTTGCGCCGAAATTGTCCGTGGTCGAGATCACGGGCACCTGCACCCATTGTCAGAAGACGTCTTGAAGCAACAACGGCGCGAAGCCGGATTTCGGGAAGACATGTCCTCACCTCAAGCCACACAATCCGCCGGGCGTCCCCTGAGTGCCGGCGCCATCGCCTTGATGCTCATGCTGTGCCTGACCTGGGGCTTCAATCAGATCGCGGTGAAATTCGTTCTGCCCGACATCCCGCCGATGCTTCAGGCGATGATCCGGTCGATGGGTGCGTTGCCGGTGCTTTTCATCGTCGGCACGCTGCGTGGCGTCAATTTCTTCGAACGCGACGGGACCTGGAAACCAGGCCTGATCGCCGGCCTGATGTTCGGGATCGAATTCGTGCTGATCTTCCAGGGCCTGCGCCTCACCTCCGCCTCGCGCGCGGTGGTGTTTCTCTACACCGCACCGTTCTTCGTCGCGCTCGGCTCCTATCAGGTGCTGGGCGAGCGGCTCGGCGGTACGCAATGGCTGGGGCTGGCCGTGAGCTTTGCCGGCGTTGCCCTCGCCATCGGCGTGCCGCAGGCCAATGTGGACTCGCATGTCCTGTTCGGTGATCTCTTGATCGTCGCTGGCGCTTCATTGTGGGCGGGCACCACGCTTATCGCCAAGGGCACACGACTGCGCTTCGCCGCGCCGGAGAAGGCGCTCGGCTATCAGGTCGCGACCTCGATCCCGATCCTGGGCACGGCCGCCTGGCTGTTCGGGGAATCCATCACCCACACGCCGTCGGCGCTATCGTTCGGCCTGATGGCCTTCCAGGCGATCTGGGTGGTTGGAACCACGTTCACGCTTTGGTTCGCGTTGGTGAAGACCTACTCGGCCAGCAAATTGTCCGCTTTTACCTTCATCACCCCTTTGTTTGGCGTGGTGGGTAGCTATTTCATCATGCACGACAGCCTGAGCCTGGCGTTCGGGGCTGCCGCGGTCCTTGTAATTGCTGGACTTTTCCTGGTTAACCGTCCGAGCTCAACGGCTGCGGCACCACGCGATGCATTGCTGAACGTCACCAAAACCTGATATTTGGACCCCATGAACAAGCTCGAAAACACCATCGATTCCGACATCGCGGGCCCGGCGCCGCGGCATCACACCACCCAGGTCAAGGTCGGCGGCGTCCTTGTCGGCGGCGGTGCGCCGATCGTGGTCCAGTCGATGACCAATACCGACACCGCCGATATCGACGGCACCATCGCCCAGGTCGCGGCGCTCGCGCGCGCCGGCTCCGAAATGGTCCGCATCACCGTGGACCGTGAGGAGGCCGCCGCCGCCGTCCCGCACATCCGTGACGGCCTGCTCAAGCGCGGCATCACGACGCCCTTGATCGGCGACTTCCACTATATCGGCCACAAGCTGCTCGCGGCCTATCCGGCCTGCGCCGAAGCGCTGGCCAAATATCGCATCAATCCCGGCAATGTCGGTTTCAAGGACAAGCGCGACACCCAGTTCGCCGACATCATCGAGATCGCCAACAAGAACAACAAGCCGGTGCGCATCGGCGCCAATTGGGGTTCGCTCGACCAGGAGCTGCTCACCAAGCTGATGGACGAGAACGCCGCGTCGCCCGATCCGCGCGACGTGCGCGCGGTGACGCGCGAGGCCATGGTGCAGTCGGCATTGCTCTCGGCCGCGCGTGCCGAGGAGCTCGGCATGCCCAAGGACCGCATCATCCTTTCGGCCAAGGTCTCGGCCGTGCAGGATCTGATCGCGGTCTACCAGGATCTCGCGGCTCGCTCGGATTACGCCATCCATCTCGGCCTCACCGAAGCCGGCATGGGCACCAAGGGCATCGTGGCCTCTTCGGCAGCACTCGGCATTCTCTTGCAGCAAGGTATCGGCGACACCATCCGCATCTCGCTGACGCCGGAACCCGGCGGCGACCGCACCCGCGAGGTGCAGGTTGCCCAGGAGCTGCTGCAGACTATGGGCTTCCGCACCTTCGTGCCGCTGGTCGCGGCCTGCCCGGGCTGTGGCCGCACCACCTCGACCACGTTCCAGGAGCTGGCCAGCTCGATCCAGGGCTTCATCCGCGACGAGATGCCGAATTGGAAGACGAAATATCCGGGCGTCGAAGAGCTCAACGTCGCGGTGATGGGCTGCATCGTCAACGGCCCCGGCGAGTCCAAGCACGCCAATATCGGCATCTCTCTGCCCGGCACTGGCGAAGCCCCGGCCGCGCCCGTCTTCGTCGATGGCAAGAAGTTCCGCACGCTGCGTGGTCCGACCATCTCCGCCGACTTCAAGGCGCTGGTGATCGACTACATCGACCAGAAGTATGGTGCGGGCAGCAAGGCGTCGGTGACGGCTGCGGAGTGATTTAACTCCGCTCGCGCCCTCACTCCGCCGTCGTCCCGGACAAGCGCGCCAAAAAGCGCGCGCCGATCCGGGATCCATAACCACAGGAGTGTGTGGTTACGCCAGGGCTGCCACTCCGAGTCTTCGCCAAACCGAATCCTGTGGTTATGGGTCCCGGATCTGCGCTTGCGCTTGTCCGGGACGACGAGCTGAGTTTGCGGCGCAGATTGCGTATCTGTCACCGCGCGCTACGATGTCTCCCAATCAAAACGATCGGGAGACACGCCATGAGCTCACTCGGTGGCAAGCAGGGCCCGCGCTATCGCCACATGGCGGATGACGGTGCGCCGTATGAAACCATCGCGGTCGAAAAGCTCACGCCCATCATCGGCGCGGAGATCTCCGGCGTCGACATCGGCAGGCTCGTCTCGGACGATGCACGCTCCAACCGGCAGATGGACGAGGTCCACCGCGCGCTCGCCGAAAACCTTGTGATCTTCTTCCGCGATCAGCACATCACGCCGCAGCAGCATCTGGCGTTCGGCCGCAAGTTCGGCGAGCTGCATTTCCATCCCGCCGCGCCGCATGAGGATGAAGACCCGGCGTTGATGAAGATCTACGCGGATGCGAACTCGCCGCGCGCCAACGGCGAGGGCTGGCATTCCGACGTCTCCTGCGACCTCGATCCGCCGATGGGCTCGATCCTCTACATCAAGCAATGCCCGCCGCGCGGCGGCGACACGCTGTTCGCCAACATGTACGCGGCCTATGAAGCGCTGTCGGATCGGATGAAGGCCTATCTCGATGGATTGACCGCACTGCATGACGGCGAGCCGATCTATCGCGGGCTGTATGCGAACTACGGCGTCGCCGACCGTCCGTCCTATCCGCATGCCGAGCATCCGGTAGTGCGCACGCATCCGGTCACGGGCAAGAAGGCGCTCTACGTCAATCGCGGTTTCACCCGCCACATCAACGGCATCCCTCGCGACGAGAGCGACGCGATGCTGGCCTATCTCTACCAGCACGCGGAAAATCCGCTGTTCCAGTGCCGTTTCCGCTGGACCGAGAACGCCATCGCGTTCTGGGACAATCGCTGCACCCAGCACCGCGCGATGTGGGATTACTGGCCGCACACGCGATCAGGGACACGGGTGACGGTGAAGGGGGAACGGCCGGTTTAGTCCCCGCTTCTTGCGTTGACGTCCTCGCGCTCTCGCGCCAATCTTCCCGAAAAACAAATCGGGAGGATCCGCCATGCTCCGCGCCGAGGACAATAAGTTCCTGACCGAGTCAGGCCCGGGAACGGGCATGGGCGAATTTTTGCGCCGCTTCTGGATACCCGTTCTGCTCTCCGAAGAATTGCCGGAGCCCGACGGCGAACCCAAGAAGATCGTCGTGCTTGGCGAAGAGCTGCTCGCATTCCGTGATTCCCGCGGCGTGGTCGGTGTGATCGACCAATACTGCCCGCATCGCGGCGCCAATCTCTGGCTCGGGCGCAATGAGGAATGCGGCATCCGCTGCGTTTATCACGGCTGGAAGTTCGACACTGACGGTCGGTGTGTCGACATGCCGACCTCCTATCCCGATCTCAACGCAAAAGACCTCATCCGTATCAAATCCTATCCGGTGCGCGAATGGGGCGAGATGATCTGGGCCTATATGGGTCCGGCCGGGACGATGCCCGAGCTGCCCGATCTTGAAATGGCGCTGCTGCCGGCCTCGCACCGCTACGTCAGCAAGAAATGGCAGGACTGCAACTGGGTGCAGGCGCTGGAGGGCTCGATCGACACTGCGCATTTCACCTTTGCGCACCTTTCCTTCGACAAGGAGGAGAACGAGATCCTGGACATCAAGAAGCATTTTGTGAATCCGATGGCTCGGATGTCGAGTGACCACATGCGCTGGATCGCCGAAGATCCGCGTCCGGTGATCAAGATCGCCGCGCACGACGCGGGGCTGACCATCGCGGGCGGGCGCCTGACCGGCAGCGACAACATCTACTGGCGCATCGCGCAGTTCCTGGTGCCATTTCACGCCTATGCGCCGAGCGCGATGCCGGGCGAGAGCATCTTTGGCCAGACCTTCGTGCCTGTGACCGACACCAAGTCCTGGATCTACACCTATGCCTGGAATCCGGAACGGCCGCTGACGCAAGCAGAACGCGACGCCTATGACCGCGGCAATGGCGTGATCGCGGAAGTGGACGACAATTACCTGCCGCTGCGCCACAAGGGCAACGACTATCTGATCGACCGCAAGCTCCAGAAGACCAGGAGCTACACCGGCATCAAGGGCGTTTCCGAGCAGGACGCCGCCGTGCAGGACAGCCAGGGCCCGATCGCCGACCGCAGCCGCGAGCATCTCGGTCCGACCGACCTCGGGATCATGCATTTCCGGAAAGTCGTGATGGATCTGGCGCGCGCGCTGCAGCAGGGCGAGCCGCCGCCGCAGGCCGCGCATCAGGACCGTTACGCCGTGCGCTCGGGCGCCTGCGTCACCAGCAAGGCCAAGGACCTGCCGGCGGTGATGCTGGAGCGCTTCGGCGACGTCTCGGGCTTTGTCGGCCGCCCGCGAATTGCAGCGGCGGAGTAGGGCTTGTCGCGGGCGCGGGGCCTCGTCGCAATTCTCATGGCATCGCTCATGACGCTGCTGCTCGCACCGACCGATGCGCGCCGCGCCGCACCGGCCCGCAAGGTCGCGAAAGCCAGGCCAAAGCCGTCCGCCCCGGAGAGGTGCGAGCCGCGCAAGTTCCGGATCATCCTCGATGTCGGTCACACCTCGGAATCGCAGGGAGCGACGAGCGCGCGCAACGATGTCGAGTTCGGCTTCAACCTGCACCTGGCCCGGCTCATCGGAGAGACATTGAAGTCGGCGGGCTTTGCCGCGACGCGGCTGCTTGTGACTGAAGGCAAGGCGAGGGCGAGCCTGCTCAAGCGCGTCGGCACCGCCAACGCTGCCCATGCCGATTTTTTCCTGTCGATCCACCACGATTCCGTGCCGGACAAGATGCTCGAGGCATGGGAGTTCGAGGGTGCCAAGAGCTACTTCAGCGACCGCTTTCGCGGCCATTCGCTGTTCGTGTCCGAGCGCAATCCGCACTTCGGCACGAGCCTCGCCTTCGCCCGGCTGCTCGGCAAGGAGCTGAAGGACCTTGGCCTGCAATATGCCAGCCAATACACCCTGCCGATGATGGGCCGCTACCGGCACCAACTGCTCGACAAGGATGTCGGCGTCTACCGCTATGACGGGCTCGTCGTGCTGTCGCAAACCAACAGCGCCGCGGTGCTGCTGGAAGCCGGCTCCATCATCAACCGCGACGAGGAAATGGCGATGAACTCGCCGGAGCGGCAGGAGCTGATCGCGACAGCCGTGACCGCGGCGATGAAGAATTTTTGCGACAGGCGGTAGTTTGCCCCGCCGCTTCAATAATCGTCATCGCGAGCGCAGCGAAGCGACCCAGAGTTTTCCCGTGGAGGCAGTCTGGATTGCTTCGCTGCGCTCGCAATGACGAGGCAGCAATGCCTCCTCTATCCACCATTGTCGCCCTGACTCGCGCGCTTGTCCGGGACGACGGAGGGTTACAGCGGCCCTGCCCGATATTCCCTGTTCGCCAAACCCGCTTCCTCCAGGTCCAGATCGCGCTCGATCCGGCGCCGCGTTTCGTCAGTGATCTTGCCGTCGCGCAAGAGGTCGTGGATGAATTTGCGTTCGGCTTCGATCAGTTCGCGGGTCAATGCGGTGCCGGCGGCGGAAACATCATGGTGGCCCGGGTCGAGCGAGTCCGGAAGCTGGTTGGCGCGGATTTCGTGGCGCGCGTGCAACAGCCGCACCACCTCATCGGAGACATCCTTCCTCTCGGTCAATGCATCGAGCGATTTCAACGCAGCGTCGAGCGCCTGGCGGCGCGCTGCGATCTCCGCCTCGTGCTCGGCAATATGCTCGTTGCGGCCGGCGTCTGCGACGCCGAGCCAGCGCACGACCGGCGGCAGCGTGAGGCCGACGCCGACCAGCGTGATGAAGATGACGCCAAAGGCGACGAACAGGATCAGGTCGCGATAGGGAAAGGCGTCGCCGCCCGGCAAGGTGAATGGCAGTGCCAGTGCGGCTGCGAGCGACACCGCGCCGCGCACGCCGGTGAAGGCCAGCGCGAACACCCATTGCCACGGCGGCGACGGATCGCGCTCGCGCAGTGACCTGCTCGCCATCCGCGGCAGATAGGTCGCGGGATAGAGCCAGGCAAAGCGTGCGATGACGACGATCGCCACGACCACGGCGGTGGCGGTCATGATGTCGTGAAGCGGAAACGCCTTCGACTTCTCGTAGAGCGCCCGCATCTGGAAGCCGGTGAGCAGGAACAGCAGGCCCTCGATGAGGTAGATGATGAGGTCCCAGAAGAAGATGCCTTGCAGCCGCGTCGACGAGGATATCCACAGCGGGCCGTTCCAGCTCACATAGAGGCCGCAGGCGACGGTAGCGATCACGCCGGAGCCGCCGAAATGTTCGGGCAGCCAGTAGGAGATGTAAGGGGTGATCAGCGACAGCGTGAGCTCGACCTGCGGATCGTGAGCCCATTTGCGGGCGCGCAGGGAGAGCCAGCCGATGCCGATGCCGAACGCAATCTCGCCGGCGACGATGAGCGAGAACTCGCCGGCCGCAATCGGCAGCGAGAAATGGCCGACCATGGTCGCGGCGAGGGCAAAGCGGTAGACAATCAGCGCAGTGGCATCGTTGGCCAGCCCCTCGCCCTCGAGCACGACCAGGATCCGTCGCGGCATATGCAGCCGTCGTGCGATCGCGAGCGGCGCCACCACGTCGGGCGGCGCGACGATGGCCCCCAACAGGAAGCCGATGGTCCAGGGCAGGCCGATCAAATAGTGGGTGGCGGTGGCCACCATCGCCGCGGTGAAGATCACCGCGCCGACCGCGAGCAGCACGATCGGACGAAGGTTGTTCTTGAATTCGCGCCAGCTCATCGCGACGCTCGCGGAGTAGATCAGCGGCGGCAGCACCATCAGCAGCACGAGTTCCGGCGGCAACTCGACCGGCGGCATGCCCGGCACGAAGGCGAGGCCAATGCCGGCCAGCATCAGGAGAATGGCCGGCGCGACGTTGAAGCGGCGTGCCGCGACCGCCGTGCCTGCCAACACCGCAAGCAGGATGAGAAAGGTCTGAAATTTCGCTTCGATCATGGCCTGTCTTCGCCCGGAAGCGACCGACAGGTCAATGTCAGGCGAGCCGCTCGCTCACCATGCGCCCGATGCTTGCGAACACGGTTTCGATCTGCGCAGCACTCGGCGAGCCGCCCTGGGTATAGGCTGCGATCACAATCGGCGTGTCCGGCCTGGGCCACGCCAGCGCGATATCGCCGGAGGCGTCCTTGCCGTTGTTGCCGGTCTTGTCGCCGATCTTCCAGCCTGCGGGCAGGCCTGCGCGGAGCCGGTTGGCACCGGTCTTGCAATTGACGATCCAGTCGGTGAGCTGGGCTCGCGACGCCGGCGACAGGCTCTCGCCAAGCACCAGGCGGCGCAGATTGCCAGCCATCGCGGCCGGCGTGGTGGTGTCATGGGGATCGCCGGGCGGCGAGCGGTTGAGCTCGGGCTCGTTGTGGTCGAGTCGCGAGGTGGTGTCTCCGAGCGTACGCCAGAATGCGGTCAGCGTGGCGGGCCCGCCGATCCGCGCCAGGAGCAAATTGGCGCAGCTGTTGTCGCTGAGCTCGACGGCCGCCTTGCACATGTCCAAGACCGACATCGCACCGGCGGAGAGATTCTGCTTTGCGACGGGCGCGTAATCGAGCAGGTCAGCCTGGCCGTAGGGGATCATTTCCGCCAGCTGTTCCTCGCCGCGGTCGACCCGCGCCAGCACGCAGGCCGCAAGCGAGGCCTTGAATGTCGAACACATGACGAACCGCTCGTCGGCACGCCAGGCGAGCTTGGCGCCCGTGGCGAGATTCTCCGCATAGACCCCGATCCGCCCGCCGCTGTCGCGTTCGTAAGCTTCAAGTTCCGGTGAGGCGTCGGCGGCGAGAACGGGGCCGGCGGCCATCCAGCAAAGCGAGGCGAGCAGGGAACGGCGGTCAAGATGCATGGGGACCTTTTGGGCGTGACGGAGGTGGGGTTGCAACTTACGCATTATCCGCGTCGTCATTGCGAGCGCAGCGAAGCAATCCAGTCCGCCTCTACGGAGAGATTCTGGATTGCTTCGCTACGCTCGCAATGACGGAGAATGGCGGGCGAGTGCGCCCGATTTCGGGCAGCGAAGGTCGCGCGCCCTCACTCCTTTAGATCATACCGATACGATTTGGACACGATCTGCCAGCCATCTGCCAGCTTCATCGCGACCAGATAGTCAGTGAAGAAACGCGGCGGCAGCTGGCATTTGACTTTGATGAAGGCGGTCTTGTCATCCGAACGATCTATGGTGACGATGAAATCCTCGCGCGGCTTGCCTTCGGCCTTGGCCGAGGCCCGCTTGCGCACGCGGTCGAGCCAGTCGGGTACGGTCAGCACCTGCAATTCGCCCTTATCGACCCAACGCAAATCGGCGGAGGGATGGAAGATGGCGCCGAGCTTTTCGGCGTCACCCTCGTACAGCCCGTCAAAATAGGATTGCACCACGGCTTCGACGCTCGAACGGTTCTGGCTCATGGATCATCCCTCTGAATGTGGCTTGACGCGAACTTAGTCGTACACGTCAAATTGCGCTATGGGTGTCTGCGCCGACTGACGTGAGGGCACGGTGATGACCGGATCAGAACATTCGAACGCTCGGATACTTGCCGGCGAATGCTACTGCCGCGCCGTTCGCTATGAGGTCGCGGACGCGTTCTCTTACGCGCTGAATTGTCACTGCTCGAACTGCCGCCGGACCACGGGTTCCGCCTTCAAGCCGTTCGCCGGCATCGAGCACAGCAAGCTCCGCATCGTCAGGGGCAAGGACCAGCGGATGATTTTCGGGGACGACACGACCCACGACGCGCACTGCGCCCGCTGTGGCTCGCTGCTTTATTCCCGGGTCCGCCAAGGAAAATGGGCCCACGTCGCCATGGGAACCCTGGTCGACGCCCCCACGATCCGCCCGACCGCCCATATTTTCGTCGGCTCCAAGGCGCCATGGCACGAGATCACGGACAATCTGCCGCAATATCGGGGGCAGGTCGCGGATGGCTAGGGAACTTGGCCCGAGGGCATTTGGCGGCGAACCGCCAACGCTCTGGCGTGACTAACAAAAAGGGTTCCTAGGTCGCCGGCGCTGTGTTCGTGACCTCCATCACAAGCGCAAGCATTCGATCTTGCTAAGGCTATCCCTGAGGGTGTGAACTGCCCCGGATTTTTGGAAGTCGTGTCATGCGCAATTTGTTCAGGCTTTGCCCGCTTCTTCTCGCCGTCGCACTGATGTTCGGCGCCGCGCCCGCCTTTGCCGGAAAACGCGTCGCGCTGGTGCTGGCCAACTCGGCCTATCAGCACGCGCCCTCACTCACCAATCCCGTCAATGACGGGGCGGTGATGGCGAAAACGCTGAAGGATGCCGGCTTCGACGTCGTCGATTCCCGTCACGATTTATCCGCGCTCGAGACGCGGCGCGCGCTGAGGGACTTCGCCGATTCCACCCGCGATGCCGATATCGCCGTCGTCTATTACGCGGGCCATGGCATCGAGGTCGAAGGCTCCAACTATCTGATCCCGGTCGATGCCAAGCTCGAGCGCGACACCGATGTCTATGATGAAGCACTCTCGCTCGACCGCGTTCTGGTCGCGGTCGAGCCGGCGAAGCAGCTTCGCCTGGTGATCCTGGATGCCTGTCGCGACAATCCGTTCGGCAGGACCATGAAGCGCACGCTTGCTTCGCGCGGCATCGGCCGCGGTCTCGCCCAAATCGAGCCGACCAGCTCCAACACGCTGATTGCCTATTCGGCCAAGGCCGGCTTTACCGCGCAGGACGGCGACGGCGCCAACAGCCCGTTCACGATCGCGCTGTCGAAGCATTTGACCACGCCCGGCCTCGACGTCCGCCGTGCCTTTGGCTTCGTGCGAGACGATGTGCTCAAATCCACCGGCAACAAGCAGGAGCCGTTCGTCTATGGCTCGCTTGGCGGCGAAGACGTGCCGCTGGTGCCGGTCAAGGGCGTGGCCGCGGCGGCGGCGGCGCCCACGCCCGCGACGAATCCGCAGGCCGACATGCGCCGCGACTATGAGCTCGCGCTCCAGGTCGGCAACAAGCCGGCCTGGGAAGCCTTCCTGGCCCAGCATCCGGATGGCTTCTACGCGAACCTCGCCAAATTGCAGCTCGACAAGATCCAGGCCGAGCAGGCGCATGCGGCCGCGATCGAGAGGGCGAAGCAGGCGGAGGCCGAGCGCGATCGTCTCGCTACCGTTGGCGCACAGAAGGACGCGCAGGCCAAAGCTGCGGCGGACGCCAAGGCGGCCGAGCAGGCCCAGCTTGCCGCGCAGAAGGCCAAGGAGCAGGCGCAGCAGCAGGCTGCCGCCGCCGAGCAGCAGCGCGTCAATCTCGCCGCCTCGGCGCCGAGCGCTACGCCCGCCAGCACGGCAAGCCCCGCCGGGACCAATGTCGCCTCACTGACGCCGGCCGCCACGCCGGCCGATCTCAGCCGATCGGTGCAGACCGAGCTCGGCCGCGTCGGCTGTTTCTCAGGTCAGGCTGACGGCAACTGGAATACGTCCTCGCAGCGGTCGCTGTCGCAGTTCAACCGCTATGCCGGCACCAAGCTCGACGTGAAGGTGGCGAGCACGGATGCGCTCGACACGGTCAAGTCCCGGCCGTCGCGCGTCTGTCCGCTGGTGTGCGATCACGGCTTCAAGGTCGATGGCGACAAATGCAGCAAGATCGTCTGCGGCGACGGCTATGTGCTGAATGACGACAATGCATGCGAGAAGCAGCGTGCCGCCAAACCGGCCAAGCCTGCATCCGCCAAGCCTGCGACCGCCAAGCGTGACGACAGCGACGACCGTCCCGCACGGCAGCGTCCTCAGGCCGGTGGCGCGGCCGCGGGAACGGCGGGCGGCATCGCTGCCGCCGGCGCCGGTCGCGCCTCGGGCGGCGGTGGTCAGATTTTTTGCAACGATCTCATCTGCCGTCCGGTCAAGCCCGGCTGCCATCTCGTCTATCGCGGCGGCGGCGGCCCTCACAATGATGCCAACGCCGAGGTCTGCAACTGAAGAGCTGCTTCCCGCGACATTGTCCTGGTGAAGCCGGGACAATGCCGTTGGGATCATGTCGCGATCGCGCTCGCCGCGATGTTCACCGTCAGCGCCAGCAGCGCCGTGTTGTAGATGAAGGACACGATGCCGTGCGCGGTGGCGGTACGGCGGATGGTCTTGTCAGTGATGCCGACGTCGGAGACCTGCGCGGTCATGCCGATCACGAACGAGAAATAGACGAAGTCCCAATAATCGGCATGGTCTTCCTTGTCGCCGCTCGGGAACTGCAAGCCGCCCGGCGGGTGCCGGTAATAGTCATGGGCGTAATGCAGCGCGAAGATTGTGTGCACGGCGGCCCAGGACAGCGCGATGGTGGTGATGGCGATGGTCAGCTCCGCAGCGCCGCGATGGACACCGAGCTCCGAGACGATCGCGGCAATGCTGGCGAAGGCGCCGATCGCCGTCACCAGCAGGATCACGAAACGGCCATCGTCCTGCATCGCGGCCGCGCGGCGGATGTGCTGGTGGTCGTTGCACAGCATCATCGTGTAGACCAGCACGAGATAGACCGCGATCAGCGCATCCCAGCCGAACAGTAGCCGCGTCACCAGCCGGTGCGAGCCCGGCACGAGCAGGCAGACCAGAATGCCGGCAGCGAGGGAGATGAAGGTGCGCGGCCGCGCGTAGATCAGCCGCATCGGGCGCGACATCTGGCGGAAGCGGGCGAGGGCGGGGTCTTCTTTCTTGTCGCCCGCCATCGTGCGATTAGTTCTTCCGCTCGGCGACGAAGCGCGCGGCGGCTTGCAGCACGGCTGCACGATCGCCGAAGATCGACACGGCGCTGTCGGCCCGCGCGAGCAGGTCGCGCACGCGCTGCCTGGCGCCCTCGATACCGAGCTGGGTGACGAAGGTGGTCTTGCCCATCGCGGCGTCCTGGCCGGAGGGCTTGCCGAGCGCTTCCGCATCGCCCTCGACGTCGAGCAGATCGTCGGCGATCTGGAAGGCCTCGCCGAGCGCGCGGCCGTAATCGTCGAGCGCCTGATATTCCTTTTGCGACGCCTGGCCGAGGATTGCGCCGGCGATGCAGCCATAGCGCAGCAGCGCGCCGGTCTTCATCTGCTGAATACGGGCGACATCGATCGGTTCGTTGCCGCCAAAGCGACCTTCGCCCGCGAGATCGAGCATCTGGCCGCCGACCATGCCGCCGATGCCGGCGCAACGCGCCAGCGCGCGCGTCAGGAGCAGCCGCACAGTGGCATCGCGATGGATCTCGTCGCGGGTGATGATGTCGAAGGCGAGCGTCAGCAGGCCGTCGCCCGCGAGGATGGCGGTCGCATCATCGGTCTTCTTGTGCAGCGTGGGGCGGCCGCGGCGCAGGTCGGAATTGTCCATCGCCGGCAGATCGTCATGGATCAACGAATAGCAGTGGATGCATTCGAGCGCGGCACCGGCCAGCAGCGCGGCCTCGCGGGGCACGCCGAACACGGCCGCGCTCTCGACCACGAGGAACGGCCGCAGCCGCTTGCCGCCGTTCAGGCTCGAATAGCGCATTGCGTCCATCAGCCGCTTGGGCCGTGCGATCTCATCGGGCAGAATGTCGTCCGCCAGGAGTCGCCCGAGCAGGGCTTCGGTGTCATCGGCGGTCTTGTCCAGACGTTTGGCGAAATCGGACGGGGTCGTGCCGGTCATCAAGAAAGGCTCCAGAACCAAAATTCGGCGGGACAATCCTTTATGCGCCCGCCCCAGTCAATCGTTTGGAAGGCCTAAAAAGCGCTGGAAAAGGCCAGAATTATCACAGACTTAATGGCCAAGCTCGTGGCCGCGTTTCATTTTGCGCCGGAAAGGTCGATTTGCGCATCGTCAAAATCCTGCTGCTGATGCTCGCGGTCGCAGTCCTGGCGCCGTATGTGATCGCGCCGTTCTACCGCACTGGTCACCCGGTTTCGACGCTGATGGCCTGGCGCAGCCTGCGCGGTGCACCGATGCAGCGGGAATGGATCGATCTCGCGGCGATGTCGCCCTATTTGCCGCGCGCGGTGGTGGCGGCCGAGGACGCTCATTTCTGCAAGCATCACGGCATCGACTGGGGCGCGCTGCGCGAGGCGATCGACGACGCGCAGGAGGACGGAACGCCGTTCCGCGGCGCCTCCACGATCACCCAGCAGGTCGCGAAAAACCTGTTCCTCTGGCAGGGGCGGGATTTCGTCCGCAAGGTGCTGGAATTCCCCCTGGCGCTGTGGCTCGATCTTGTGCTGCCCAAGCAGCGAATCCTGGAGATCTACCTCAATATCGCCGAGCTCGGCCCGCAGGGCCAGTTTGGGGTGGAAGCGGGCAGCGCCTATGCCTTCGGCAAATCGGCCGCAAACCTCTCTCCCCGGGAGGCGGCCCTTTTGGCCTCAATCCTGCCGAATCCGGTCAAACGGAGCGCCAGGGCTCCCGGGCCGGGCGTGCGGCGGCTGGCAGGGACCTATGTGGCAAGGGCGCAGGCCAGCTGGCTTTCGACCTGCTGGCGGGAAAATCGCGGGTTTTGAGCCCCTTTTCGGGCGTATTTTCCGGTCCAGAACCCTAGCTTTACGGTCAGCCTTCCTCTATAAGCCCGGCCTTGATCGGCATTTCGCTCGCCCCGTTTGGGTGCTGAGCCGTCCCGCGGACGATGCCCGGACAACACCAATCCCTAGAGGATATTGAAATGGCCGTTCCGAGAAGAAAAACCTCGCCGTCGCGTCGTGGCATGCGCCGCTCGGCAGACGCCATCAAGAAGCCGACCTATGTCGAGGACAAGGACTCTGGCGAGCTCCGTCGTCCGCATCATCTCGACCTCAAGACCGGCATGTACAAGGGCCGTCAGGTCCTGAAGAAGAAAGAGTCCTGAGACAGGGCTCTTTCCAGGATGGCTTCCTCAGGCAGGCTTATCCTCGATCAGGATCTGCCTGATTTCGGCCAATCCATGAGATATGACGGTGACGACGGCGGAGCGGGTGCTACGCCGTCGCATTGTCCTGCCCGGACATCTTGATCGAGAAGGCACATCGCCGATGGTCGGTTTCCCGCTGCTTCTGATCCCGCTCGCGGTCTACAACATCATCGCCTTCCTGATGCCCAGCGTGTCCTTCTCGGATGTGCTGTTCAAGGTACCGATGATCACCGGCGAGACATGGCCGGTGACGCTTGCCGATCTGCTGCTTGCGCTGGGCGTGGTATTGCTGCTGCTCGAAGTGGTCAAAGGCGCGCGGCCCGGCGCGAAATTCCTGATGGATCACTTGCTGTCGCTGATCGTGTTCGGTGCGGCCGCCGCCGAATTCGTGATGTGGCCCAAATTCGGCAACTCCACCTATTTCCTGCTGGTGCTGCTTGCGATGGCCGATTTCCTGGGCGGAATAGCCCAGCGCGCCCGCCGCCGCATCGCCTACGTCGCCGCTGAGACTGTGCCGGTGCCGCGCAAGGCGAAGCGCCAGCCCGAGGCGCCCGCGGAAGATACGATGTTCGAACCGAAGCTCGACCCTGCCTCGGTGCCGCCTGCACCCGCGTCCTCAGCGAAATCGGTCGCCGAATCCGTGTTGATGGATCACCCCGCGCCGAAGCCTGTCCAAGGCGTCGCGCCGTCGCCGGAAATTCCCTCGCCGCATCTGCAGCCGGGCGACGGCACGCCGTCCTCCCCTGAACCGCCCCGCTAGTTCAGCTTCAAGCCACCTGCCGGGTGCGCGCCGTGACGCTCGACAGCGGGCGCTTGGCGCGATAGGCCATCTGTGCATCTTGGGAAGAAGCGCGGCGCAGCCGGCCGGCCTGGGGCAGGTGTTCGGCATTGGCGATCAGCTGGGTGACGAAGCTCGGATCTGGGCGCGACAGCGCGGCCTTGCGGACCCACTGCAAGGTCGGCATCAGCGGCACCAGTGCCGTGCCTGTGCCGCTTTCGGAATTGTCCGTTCGATCAGTACTCAACATCGCCATCACCATTGATCCGGCGGAGCCTGTCGCGTTTCGGGACGGTGGCGCCGGTGCGTGTCATGTACTCGCAAGGCCTATGCCGGCGGGCCCGGTTTGGTTCCCTGGCCGCCTGTGAACGTGGTTTCCAAATTGTTTATGAACTTTGCCTAGGGTCAAGGGCTAAACTGGCTCTATCCTGTGCCGGCTCAGGACTCCCCGCTGTCCCGAAACGAGGCGATTTTGACCCCTGCATTGCCGCAAGCCTCCGAAATCCTGGCCGCCCTCGGCCAAGCCGTGTTCGTCTGGGATATCGCCAGCGACGCCATCGTCTGGGGCGAGCAGGCCGGCGCCGTCTTCCCGGGCATCCCCACTGAGCGGCTTGCGACCGGCGCCGAATTCGCCAAGCTGATCGAGCCCGTGCAGTCGCTGCGGACCGCCGCGCTGGCGCAGACCTCCGCCGTGCACGGCGCCGACGGCACGCCCTACCGGGTCGAGTACGGCGTCCGCATGAGCGCGTCCAATCCCGTGGTCTGGGTCGAGGAGACCGGCCGCTGGTTCGCTGGCGCCGACGGCCGCCCGGTGCGCGCGATCGGCTCGGTCCGCATCAACAACGAGCGCCATGCGCGGGACGAGGAGCTTTCCAAGCTCGCCCGGCTCGATCCCCTGACCGGCGAGCTCAACCGCTCCCATCTGATCGCGGCCTTGGCCGAAGCGATCGAGGAGACGACCCGCTTCCGCTCGACCGCGGCGTTCATGCTGGTCGGTATCGACCATCTCGCTCGCGTCAACGACGCGTTCGGCTTCGACGTCGCGGATGCCGTGATCCTCGACGTTGCCAAACGCATCCGCGTACGGCTGCGCGGCGGCGACGTGCTGGGGCGCTTCTCCGGCAACAAGTTCGGCCTGATCCTGAAGAACTGCACCGTCGACGACATGAATATCGCGGCCGAGCGCTTCCTCGCCGGCATTCGCGACGAGGTGGTGCCGACCAAGTCCGGCCCGGTCTCCATCACCGTCTCGATCGGCGCCGTCAGCCTGCCGCGATATGCCCGCAGCACCGACGAGGCGATCAACCGTGCCCATGAGACGCTTGATGCCGCCAAGCGCCGGCGCGCCGGCTCGTTCGCCGCATGGCGTCCGGATGCCGCACGCGACGCGCAGCGCCGCGTCAACATTCGTGTCACCGACGAGATCGTCACCGCTCTGAACGAGCGCCGCATCAAGCTCGCCTATGAGCCGGTGGTGTCGGCTACTTCGCGCGAGCGCGCGTTCCACGAATGCCTGGTGCGGATGGACCAGGGCAATGGCCAGGTGCTGCTCGCGCCCGACATCGTGCCAGTGGCCGAACGGCTCGGCCTCATTCGCCTGGTCGATCATCGCGTGCTCGAGCTCGTGGTCGCCGAGCTTGCGGCTGCGCCCGACATCCGCCTCAGCCTCAATATCTCGCCGGACACGACCATGGATCCGGACTGGTGGGCGGGAATCGAATCGCTGATGCGCGCGCATCCGGGTGTCGCCGAGCGGCTCATCGTCGAGATCACCGAGACCGTCGCGATCCAGGATATCGACGATGTCCGCGGTTTCGTCACGCGGTTGAAGAATTTCGGCAGTCGCATCGCCATCGATGATTTCGGTGCCGGCTACACCTCGTTCCGGAATCTGCGCAAGCTCGGCGTCGACCTGGTGAAGATCGATGGCGCCTTCGTGCAGAACATCACGCGTTCGGCCGACGATCGCGCCTTCGTGCAGACCCTGATCGATCTCGCGCGCCGGCTCGAGATCAAGACGGTTGCCGAATGGGTCCAGGACGAGGAAGCGGCCGGCATGCTGCGCGACTGGGGCTGCGACTACATCCAGGGCCGCCTGATCGGGCTTGCGTCCGCCGAGCGCCCGTGGAGCGCGCCACCGGACACGGTGCTGCCTGCGGCGGGGTAGGGCAAACTCAACCGCAACATAGTCCGGACGCCGACTCGCGGTCTGACCTACGGTCCGTACAGCACCAGCTCCGTATCCGTGAGGTCGGCCAGCCGTGGGCGGTGCGGGCCCTTGAAATATTTGCGGCCGCGGCGCTCGGTATGAAAGCCGACGAGGCCGGAGATTGGTTCGTTGGAATCGACGAGCACCGAGATCTTGCCGAGCCGCAGCAGCAGGCGGCCGATGCGGCCGGCGCAGGCGGCGTATTCCGCTGTGCTGCGGCAATAGATCAATTGCATCACCGGCGGCGCGATGAAGCCGCGGCGGATGCGCACCGCTTGCAGGATGAAGGGGTAGGTGCCCTTCGGCGTGCGGCAGACGAGACTCAGGCAGTTGTAGCGCGCATGCCGCGTCAATAGCTCGGTCTCGGCTTCGGAGAGGCCCTCGATCTGCTTGCTGTGCTGCGAGATGACCTCGATCTTGCTCCAGCGCGGTGCGCGCGACAGCGCCGGCACCGAGACGAACAGCCCGCGGCAATAGGCACGAAAGCCCTGCATCTCGATGATCGGCCAGGTCCATACCGCCGGGCTGATGTTGAGATAGGTTACGTGCTTGTGGCGCTGCGCGATCTTGGTCAGCAGCGGCGCATAGTTGCGGTAAGCCGGATCGACATACCAGCTCGACAAATTGCACTGGATGGCGGTCTCTTCGCCGTCCTGCCGCGTCGAGTAGATCAGCAGCAGCACGCCGACCGGCGTGCCGTCATTGTCGAGCATGTAGCCGAAGCGCGGATAGCCCTCGGGCACCGGCCGAAAGGCTTGCCGGCGCAGGCCCTGGATCCAGTAATTGCGCGAGCGGCCGACGAAGCCGCGCGTCAGCAAGTCCGCGATGGCTTCCACATCGGACTCGGTGATCTCGCGGCATCGGACTTTTGTGTGGATCACGCTCGTCTTGCCCGTGGAAATGATCGGCCCCTTGCCTTAGCGCCAGCCTTCGACGTGAGCATCGGCCGGAGCTAGCGGCTGCATGCCCAGAAGGTCCCGCACCTTGACGGGCCAGGCGGAAAGATCAGTGCCGTGGGTGTGGAACATTGCGACAGCCAAGCGATCCATGCCGAACGCGACGCAGCCGGTGTGCGCGGGCTCGCCATTGGCGTCCTGGATACCCCAGGTCGTGCCGAAATGTTCGCGATGATAGTTGAAGCTCATGCAGGCGGTCGGCTGCTCTTCCGAGCGCAGCGGGATCAGGAGCTCGAACTTGAGCTGCTGCTGCTTCTGGCTCACCGCCTTCATCTGGCCGACGCGCCCGAAGAAGGGATCGCTGGCATAATCGACGCGGAAGCTCAGGCCGAGATCGGTCGCGATCGCCTGCGCACGCACCATCCAGCGCTCGCGAAAATCCGCGACGTCGTCGGGGGTGCCGATGCAGACATATTCGCGCATCCGGAACGATTGCAGCCGGTCGAGATGCTTTGACGGCTCGCGGCGGAAGCAGTCGGCGGCGACGTCGAAGCGCAAGCCGCCCTTGGGCAGCGGGCCGCGGCTCGCCGCGATCGGGTAGACGGGATAGCAGGCGGCCGGCGACAGCACGAGATCGGCGGGCGACAGCGAACTGGTCCAGTCGCCGCCGGCATCGAAGCGGCTCACCGCGGCGTTGATGTCGCGCTCGGTGCCGTGCAGGCCGCAGACGCAGCCGAGCAGGTTCGGGAAGCTCTTGAGGTAACCGGACTTCTCGAGCTGGGAGCGGCTCATCACCGGCGGGAAGCGCATCACCTCGGTGCCGGCCTCGCGATTGCGCGTGATCAGCGCGGCGAGCTGCTCGACGATGCCCTCATAGAGCGCGGTGCGCGCATAGACGCCGTCCGATCCCATGGGATGAAACAGCGCACCGGCGAGATGATCGAGCGGATCGGCGGCCTGCGGCGCGGTCTCAGGCGAGTTGGGGAGAACAGCAATGTTCATGTTCGACTTCCTGCTATCTGAAATTGTTCTTGTTGGTCGCCAAGGTTCTCAGTCTTGAAGGCACGTCAGTCCCGAGGCTTGTTAGTCCCGAAGGCTTGCCGGAATGCCGCTCATCAGGGTCGCAGTCGCGGCGTTGGCCAGAATGCGGTCATTGTTGATCATGATCGGCGACGACAGCACGTCGCGCAGATGACGGCCCATGGTGAACTCGCCATCGTTGCGGTAGCCGGAGAGGCCGGTGGTGCGCATCGCATGCATCACGGTCTCGACCGCGAGCTCGGAGGCCTGCACCTTCAAAAGCGTGATCGAGGACTGGAAGTCGAGCGAGCCCAGCGCGCGTTCGTCATGCTCGGCACGGGCGAAGGCGTCGAGATTGGCCGATATCAACGCCCGCAGCTTTGCCAGCGACATTTTCGCAGCGGTGAAGTGGGCGGCGGCCGGGGGCATCTGGCCGCCGGAGGCGCGGGCCGCCTTGCGGACAAAAGCCTGCGCGCGGGTGACGGCTGCGGCGGCAATGCCCGCCCAGGCCGACGACCAGCACAGATGTGCGAACGGCGTCATGGTCTGGGCGTGGATCTTGTCGTAGGCTTCAGGGAAGACGCGATCGGCAGGGCAGTCGACCTTCAGCTCGAAACCGGTCGAGCAGGTGCCGCGCATGCCGAGCGTTTCCCAACCCTGCGTCTGCTTCAGCGAATAATCGTCCTTGGCGAGCGCCAGCAGCACCTGGTCTGAGGCGGCGGCTTCGGTCGCGCGGCGGGCGATGGTGACGAGGCCGTCCGCCTCGGCGCCGTAGGAGATCACGGTGGCATCGCGCACCAGCGAGACGGTGTCGCCGGCGTTGTCAACGGCGGCGGCGCTGGCGCGGATATTGCCGCCGTTCTGGCCCTCGGTCGTAGAAGAGGCGAGCAGCCACTGGTCGCGGGCGACCCGGCGCATCATGGTTTCCATCCAGGGAATGCCGTGGCCATGCCTGACGATGCAGGCGACCTTGGTCTGGTGCATTGCATAGATCATCGCTGTCGAGGCGCACTCGCGCCCGAGTGTGTAGCAGATGTCTGTGACGTCGTGGATCGAGGCGCCGAAGCCGCCATACTCGACGGGGATCATGACGCCGAGCAGCTTTTGCTCGCGTGCGGCTTGAAAAGCCTTGTGGGGGAAGCGGGCGTCGCGATCGACGTCGTCGGCCTCGGCGGCAGCGACGGCGGCGGTGCGAGCCGCGCGTTCGATCAATGAGGGGCCCTGCTCAAGCAGGCTCGTCGGCGCTTCATCGACAGTAAGAACCGCTTCACGCACGTTCATGCTCATCCGCCTCCGGTTTGTCGTTCGAGATCGCCGGCATCATTCGCGATGCCGTGTAGCGATCTTCCGACCATCTTTGCTTATGAGGTGAGGCTACGGATTTAATTCAAATTCGTCGATGAAATAGAGGGTAAACGAACCGCAATTCCGAACGAACAGTTAAGGCCCGGTTTTTTGCATGACCCGGATTTCCACGATCGCGTTAGCGATTTGGAAGAGGCATTAACTTTAGTCAATCTGAGTCATCGTTTACTAAGAAACGCGAAGTAATGGTGCCGCCCATTGCGGGATCGGCTGTCCCTGCCCATCGTAGCTCGCAATCCGGTCCGACGTCATAGAAAGATGGAAATTAGCCGATGCAGGCCTTCGATACCGAATTGCGCGATCGCATCATCAAGCTGGTGAAGGGCATCCTCGATCAGAATTCGCTCGCCGCTGACGTCACGCCGCAAGCCAAGCTTGTCGACGTCGGCCTGACCTCGATGGACATGGTCAATCTGATGCTCGGCGTCGAAGCCGAGTTCGATTTCACGATTCCCCAGTCGGAGATCACGCCGGAGAATTTCCAGTCCGTCGAGACGCTGGAGCGGATGGTGGCGGCCCAGTTGAAGCTGGCGACCGCAGCTTAGTTAAGACGCACCAATCTCTCCGCAGCGTTGTCCCGGCGAAAGCCGGGACCCATACTCCCAGGGAGTGGTTTGGCGAAGACTGGTCATTTGGGACTGACACCATCCGCGATTGATAGATTCTGCGGTATGGGTCCCGGCCTTCGCCGAGACGACACCGAATGTGTGGCGAGCGCTTTGCGCCCCTCACGGCATCGATACCCACCACCCCCGTTCCAAAACCGCCGCAAAACTGGCATAGCTTAACCATGTCGCACGTGGCGAACGGTGGAGCAGGCATGACGCAGGCGGTATTGGGCATCATCGGCGGCTCCGGCATTTACGACTTGCCGGGACTCGCGGGCGCGCACGAAGAGGCGATCCAGAGCCCCTGGGGCGAGCCGTCGGCGCCCTTGCGGCGCGGCACCATCGCCGGGTTGCCGATCGTGTTCCTGCCGCGGCACGACAAGGGCCATCGGCTGTCGCCCTCCGACATCAACTACCGCGCCAATATCGACGTGCTGAAGCGCGCCGGCGTCACCGATCTGATCTCGCTCTCGGCCTGCGGCTCCTTCAAGGAGGAGATGCCGCCGGGGACCTTCGTCCTTGTCGACCAGTTCGTCGACCGCACTCACAAGCGCGAGAGCTCGTTCTTCGGCAGAGGCTGCGTCGCCCATGTCTCGATGGCCCATCCGGTCTCGCCGCGGCTTCGTATCCATCTTGCCGCGGCGGCCGAGGCCGAAGGCATCGCGATTGCGCGCGGCGGCACCTATGTCTGCATGGAAGGGCCGCAATTCTCCACTTACGCGGAGAGCATGACCTACAAGACGCTGGGCTATTCCGTGATCGGCATGACCAACATGCCCGAAGCGAAGCTCGCGCGCGAGGCGGAGATCTGTTACGCCAGCGTCGCGATGGTGACGGATTTCGATTGCTGGCATCCCGATCACGACGCCGTCACCGTCCAGGACATTATCCGCGTGCTGAGTTCCAACGCCGACAAGGCGAAAGCACTGGTGGCGCGGTTGGCAAAGGATTTCCCGCGCGAGCACGAGCCGTGTCCGATCGGCTCGGACTGCGCGCTCGATACAGCGCTGATCACCGCGCCCGAGGCGCGTGATCCGGAGCTGTTGAAGAAGCTCGACGCTGTGGCGGGCCGTATCCTGCGAGCGTGATACGAAAGGCAGAATGCCATGAAGGTCGACGGCAAACATTTCCGCAGCATCTGGCGCGAGCGCGACGGCTGGTCGGTCGGCGCGATCGACCAGCGCAGGCTGCCGCACGAGTTTGTCGTCGCGCGCCTGACCTCGTGTGACGACGCGGCGGTGGCAATCCGCGACATGCTGGTGCGTGGGGCGCCGCTGATCGGCGCGACGGCAGCTTACGGCATGGCGCTCGCCATGCGTGAGGATGCTTCCGATGCCGGACTTAAGCGCGCCTACGAGACGCTTGTCGTGGCGCGGCCGACTGCGATCAATCTGAAATGGGCGCTGGACGAGATGGGCGCGACGCTCGCGCCGATCGATCCGGTGGAACGGGCGGAAGCCGCCTACGCACGCGCCGACGAGATCGTCGAGCAGGACGTCGAAATCAACCGCGCCATTGCCGGCAATGGTCTGGCGCTGATCGAGGCAATCTTAGCGAAGAAGAAGCCGGGCGAGACGGTCAACGTGTTGACCCATTGCAACGCCGGCTGGCTCGCGACCGTCGATTGGGGCACGGCGACGGCGCCGATCTATCTCGCGCATGAGCGCGGGATCAAAGTCCATGTCTGGGTCGACGAGACGCGGCCGCGCAACCAGGGCGCCTCGCTCACGGCCTGGGAGCTCGGCCATCACGGCGTGCCGCACACCGTGATCCCCGACAATACCGGCGGACACCTGATGCAGCACGGCATGGTCGATCTCGCCATCGTCGGCACTGATCGCGTCGCCGCCAATGGCGATGTCTGCAACAAGATCGGCACGTACCTGAAAGCGCTCGCCGCGCACGACAATAACGTGCCGTTCTATGTCGCGCTGCCGTCTCCAACGATCGATTTTGCCGTCAATGACGGCGTTCGCGACATTCCGATCGAGCAGCGCAGCGGCACTGAAGTCACCGACATGACGGGCCGTACCGCGGATGGAAGGCTTGAGACGGTGCGCATCGTGCCGGACGGCTCGCCGGTCGCGAATTACGCTTTCGACGTGACTCCGGCGCGTCTCGTCACAGGCCTCATCACCGAACGCGGTGTGTTGAAGCCCGACCGCGCCTCGCTCGCGGCGGCGTTCCCGGAGCGGGTTGCAATTGCGGCGGAGTAGCGCACCTGGCGAGAACCGTCGCCCCAATCTCGTCATTGCGAGCGCAGCGAAGCAATCCAGCTTCCCTCTGCGGAAACAGTCTGGATTGCTTCGCTGCGCTCGCAATGACGGAGTATGACGCGCTAGCTCAGCTTCAACCCCGTCGCGGCCTCAAGCTCGGCGATCGCCTGAGCGCCGCTGGCCACCTTGATTGTGGTCATGCCCATGTCGCGCGCGGGCTTCAGATTGACGCCGAGATCGTCGAGATAGACGCAATTCTTCGGATCGACCTTCAGCGCCTCGACCATCGTCCGATAAATGCGCGGGTCGGGCTTGCGCAGTCCGATCTTGGCGGACTCGATGACGTAGTCGAACAACGCCATCACTTCGGCGACGTAAAGCGTGCGTCCGGTCAGGCTGCCGATTGCGTTGGCCGGAAGATTGTTGGTGATGCAGCCGGTCTTGAATTGCGCCTTGATGCGTTTCAAGGCTTCGACCATTTCGGGGCGCAGATCGCCCTGAAGCAGCGGCAGCACCTCGCGGCCACGCACTTCCGCGCCGAGTGCAAGCGATTCCGCAGCAAACAATGTGTCAAAGGTGTCGATGTCGACCTCGGCGCGCTCGAATTTCGCCCAGGCATTTTCCAGATGGTTGGCAGCATTGGTGCGCCGGATGATATCGACGGGCAGGTCGCGCTCGGTCTCGAATCGCGCGAACGCCTCGAACGGCGAGCTCGTCAACACGCCGCCAAAATCAAAGATCACAGCCTCGATCGCCAATGTCCTGCCCTCGTTCATTCTTTCCAAGACGGCTAGCATGGGGTATCGGCGAGAGCCAGCCTGAAGCAATCCCGGGTCCTGGCCGATTCGAGTGCCGAGATCTGTTCCCATGAAGAATGTCGCAACGCTGATCGCTGCCGCGCTGCTGTTCACGACGCCCGCTCACGCCATTGTCGGCGGTGGCACGCCGCAGGCCGATGGCGTTGCACGCGCAGTCGTCACCATCGTCGGGTCGCGCGGCAATTTCTGCACCGGAAGCGTGATTGCGCCGAAGCTGGTGCTCACCGTCGCCCATTGCGTACAGCCCGGCGCCGACTACAAGATCGTCGACTATGGCGCCGATGGTAAGCCGCAACTGCTGAACGTGCGGAGCGTCGCGATCCATCCCAGTTTCAACATGCAGGCGATGCAGGCGCATCGCGCTACCGCCGACGTGGCGCTGCTGCAACTCGATATTCCACTGAAGGGAAAATCGACGGTGCCGGTTGGCTCGCCGAATATCCCAATTCAGGTCGGCAGCCGTTTCACCATCGCAGGCATTGGCGTCACCGTGCGCGGTGAGGGAAAAAGCGGCGGCACGATTCGCGTCGCCGCACTCGTCGCCGCCGGCCAGCCCGGCACGTTGCAGATCCGGCTGGTCGATCCCCTAACCAACGGTGTTCGCGACGGAATCGGCGCCTGCACCGGCGATTCCGGCGGCCCCGTGTTCGAGGACAGACCGAACGGTGCCGTGCTTGTCGGTGTCATTAGCTGGTCGACCGGGCCGAACGGCGCCGCCGGCTGCGGCGGCTTGACCGGGGTTACACCCCTCACGCTCTATCGCGACTGGATCTTGCAGACCGCGCGGAGCTGGGGTGCGGCGCTGTGATTTGACCGCGACCTGATCTATGTCATTTTGCAGCGGAAGCGCGAGGAGCGACCATGCCCTTCGCGGAGGAAACGCGCTGTCCGGTCAAGGACGGCCTAAAAGCCACGAGGCATAGAAGCAACAATGAATGTCGCTGTTCGCAGTCACGCTACGGCCAAGCAAGCTTCAGAACATTTCGACGTGCTGATCGTCGGTGCCGGGATCTCCGGTATCGGCAGCGCCTATCATGTCGCAAAGCAGCTTCCGGGGACGAGCTACGTCGTCCTGGAGACCCAGGCGACGTTCGGCGGCACGTGGACCACGCATCGCTATCCTGGCATTCGCTCGGACAGTGACCTCCACACCTTCGGCTATAGCTTCAAGCCTTGGGTTGGCCCGCCGATCGCGACCGCCGAGGAAATCCTCGCCTACATGAACGAGGTGATCGACGAAAACGATATCGCCAGACATATCCGCTACAAGCACAAGATCAACTCCGCGAGCTGGTCGGGCGAGCAAAATCTCTGGACCATTGAGGCGGTGACGACCGACACGAGCGAAGCCAAGACCTTCACCGCGAACTTCCTTTGGATGTGCCAGGGTTACTATCGCCATTCCGAGGGCTACACGCCGCAATGGAAGGGCGCCGACCGCTTCAAGGGCCGCGTCGTCCATCCTCAGACATGGCCGGATGACATCGACCTTGCGGGCAAGAAGGTTGTCGTGATCGGCTCGGGCGCAACCGCGGCGACGCTGGTGCCGAACATCGCGGACAAATGTGGGCATGTCACCATGCTGCAGCGTTCGCCGACCTATTTCCGACTCGGCCGCAATGCGATCGAGATCGCCGAGGAGCTGCGCAGGCTCCAGGTCGACGAGGCCTGGATCCACGAGATCGTGCGGCGCAAGATACTGTTCGAGCAGGATGCGTTCACGAAGCTCTGCCTGAGCAAGCCCGAGCAAGTGAAAAAGGAATTGATAGGACAGATCAGCGCGGTCCTCGGGCCGGACTACGACGTCGAAACGCACTTCACCCCGAGCTACCGGCCGTGGCGGCAGCGCATTGCGTTCGTGCCGGACGCGGATCTGTTCAAGGGGATTGCCAGCGGCAAGGCCTCCGTCGTCACCGACGAGATCGAATGCTTCGTCGAGAACGGCATCCAGCTCAAATCAGGCAAGCTGCTCGAAGCCGACATCATCGTCACCGCCACCGGCTTCAATCTCGCCGCGCTCGGCGACATCGCCTTCGAGATCGATGGCGAGCCGCTCGCCTTCGGCGACACCGTGACTTATCGCGGCATGATGTTCACGGGCGTGCCGAACATGGTCTGGGTGTTTGGTTATTTCCGCGCCAGCTGGACGTTGCGCGTCGACCTCGTCGCCGATTTCGTCTGTCGCCTGCTCAGGCATATGAAGGCGAAGGGCAGCAAGAAGGTCGAGGTGAGCTTGCGGCCTGAAGACCACAACATGCCGATCCTGCCCTGGATCGATCCGGAAAACTTCAACCCCGGTTACATGATGCGCAACATGGACCTGTTGCCCAAGCGCGGCGACAAGCCGGAATGGCAGCACAGTCAGGATTACTGGACCGAGAAGGACGAAATCCCGAAAACGGATCTGGATGATGCGGCGTTCGTGTATGGGTGAGGTGCCTTGTGGTGGGTTGCTGAATCAGGCCAATGGCCGCCACAAACTCTCGTGTCGTCCCGGCGAAGGCCGGGACCCATACCGCGGAATCCATCGGTCGCGGATGGTCGTCGTACCGAACGACTAGTCGTCGCCAAACTTTGCCTTGTGGCTATGGGTCCCAGCCTTCGCCGGGATGACACCATCTTTCTGGGCGGGCTGCGTCTCAACTCATTCCCAACGCGGTTACGAATTCCTGCGCATCGCGTTCGTGGCAATGGCCGCGGCCGCCGTCCTGTTTTCCACGCCAAGCTTCGCGTAAATCTGCTCCAGATGCTTGTCGACGGTGCGCGGGCTCAATCCCAGGATCTGCGCGATGTCCCGGTTGGTCTTGCCTTTGCTGAGCCACGCCAGCACCTCGCCCTCGCGGGTGGTGAGGCCGAGTTCGCTGGTGTATTCGGGCGGCAGCGCAGTGCCGGCCTCCCGGGAGAGCCGCAGCAGGAACTCGTTCGGCGCGGTCTCGCCGACGTAGTAGAGCCGGAGTTGCGCATTGTCGGGCAGGGAGGCCGGCTGCGACTTCGAGCTGCCCTTGCTTTTCGCCTGCTCCAGCCATTGCAGCAGAGATGGCGGCAGCACGAAGTCGTCATCGGCCTGCGCGCCTTGGTGATCGGCAAGCAGCTTCTGCGCCTGCGGGGTCGCCCAGAGCAGGTTTCCCTTGCGGTTGACCGCGAACAGGAAGCGTCCGGAGACATCGAGCGCCGCACGCGCGCTCTGGGTCAGCCGCGCATTGCCGAGATGGACGCGAATGCGCGCCAGCATCTCCTCGATCACGATTGGCTTGGCGACGTAGTCGACGCCGCCGGCTTCAAGTCCGCGCACGATATGCTCGGTTTCGGCCAGGCCCGTCATGAAGATCACGGGAATATTGGCGAACCCCGCATCGCGCTTCAGGCGCCGGCAGGTCTCGAATCCGTCAATGCCGGGCATCACGGCGTCGAGCAGCACGATGTCGGGCGTGATCTGTTCGACGATGCGCATTGCGGCCGCGCCGTCGAGCGCGACCATCACCGTCATCCCCGCGCCATCGAGCGCGTCGGTGAGCAGCCGCAGCGTCTCCGGAGAATCGTCGACGACCAACGCGACGTCGCGCTTTTTCGGCTCAGTGTTCATACGCATGCAATGTCTTCAATGTGCTCATGTACTGGTCGAGGTCGAAGCGATCGACCAGGGATCGCATTTGCGCGACGAAGTCGGCATGCTCCGGATGTTCGCTGCCGATCTCGTCCAGCTTCAACTGGATGCCCTTGACATAGCCGATCCGGCCGAGCCCGATCAGCGCCTCGATGTGCCTGACCGGCGGCCGGGAGCCGCTTTCCGGCTGCCAGAGCGGCACGAGGATCTCGTCGGAACCGTATTGCCATTCGATCCTGAGAAGCTGGCGGATCGTTTCCAGAAGCCGCGGGATGTCGATCGGCTTCATCAGGTAGCCGTCGTGGAAAGGCTGTGCCAGCGGCGTGCCGTGGGCCTCCAGCGCGCTCGCCGAGACCATCAGGATGCGCGCCTGGTGATGTCCGCTTGCGCGCAATGATTCGGCCACAGTCCAGCCGTCCATGCCCGGCATCGAGATATCGAGCAGGAACAGATCGGGCCGGCAATGCTGCGCCAGCGCCAGGCAGCCCGGTCCGTCGGCGGCGCTGAGCAGGATGAAGCCCAGCGGGGCCAGGACTTCGCGCAGGAGGTCGCGATGTACGGGATCGTCGTCGGTGACGAGGATGGTCTTGCGCGCGCCGTGATAGCCGGCGACCGGCGCCTCAACGGGCGCAGTGCGCCTGGGGTTGGTGACCTCCGACAGCAGCATCTTCACTCTAAATGTGCTGCCGTGGCCAACCGTGCTGGTGACCTTGATGTCGCCGCCCATCACGCCGGCGAGCAGCCGGCTGATGGTGAGGCCCAGGCCCGTCCCGGTCTGCGGTTGCGAGACCCCGAGTGCGCCGCGCTCGAACGGCGCGAAGATGCGTTCGAGATCGTCGCCCCGGATGCCGGGTCCGGTATCGGTCACCTCGAACTCGGCGACGGGACTGCGATAGTGCACGACAAATTGCACGCTGCCGGTCCGGGTGAATTTGATCGCGTTGGACAGGAGGTTGATCAGGACCTGACGCAGCCGCTTCTCGTCGGCATAGACGACCGTCGGCAAGGTCGGAGGACGCCTGAAGACGAAGTCGATGCCCTTGGCGCCGGCCTGGAGGCGGAACATGCCGACGAGCTGGTCGAGGAACTCGCTCAGCCGGACCTCGTCGCGCGACAAATACAGCCGTCCCGCCTCGATCTTGGAGATGTCCAGAATGCCGTCGATCAGGCCGGAGAGATGATCGGCGCTGCGGCGCACGACGCGGACCTGGTCGCGCGGCTTGGCGGGCAGCGTCGAATCCTGTTCGAGCAGCTGGGCATAGCCGCTGATGGCGTTCAGGGGTGAGCGCAGTTCGTGGCTTAGCCCCACCACATAACGGCTCTTGGCGAGGTTGGCGGACTCGGCGACCTCCTTGGCGCGCTGGAGCGCGGCGTCGGTGCGCTTGTGGGCGTCGATCTCCTGGATCAGTAGCGTGGTCTGCCGCCGCGTCTCGGCCTCCGCGGCGCGGCGGCTCTGCTGCGCCAGTACGAACAACCAGGCGACCACGCCGATGATGATGCTCAGCGAGAAGAACACCTTCCAGAGCACATTGGAGACGAGCGAGTTCTCGCCATGCACGCTTGCCGAGGTTTGCAGGTAAATCAGTCCGAGCACGAGCGCGACGAGCCCGGCGGAGACGACGAACACGCCGATATAGTGGCCGAACTGCGAGTTGATGCGCTGATAGATGGGCTGCGGCAGAATCTTGCCGAGCGCTTCCGAGAATTGCACCTGGATCCGCGCGTGCGGCTTGCACAGATCGTGGCAGCGGGCGTCGAGCGAGCAGCACAGCGAGCAGATCGGTCCCGCATAGGCGGGGCAGGCGCTCATGTCCTCCGGTTCGAACGTATGCTCGCAGATGCAGCACTGGATCGCCTCGACATTCGCCCAGCTCCGCTTCGGCTTGCGCGCGATGTAGTATTTGCCGTCAGTGAGCCAGGCAATAACAGGCGCGGTGACGAACGCCACTGTCAGTGCGACGAAGGCGGCGAGCGCCTTCATGGTCGGGCCGAACAGGCCGTAGAACGCTGCGATCGAGACGATGATCGCGAGCGTCATCGCACCAACGCCGACCGGATTGATGTCGTAGAGATGCGCCCGCTTGAATTCCATCTGCGGCGGACGGAGCCCAAGCGGCTTGTTGATGACGAGATCGGATACCAGCGCACCGACCCAGGCAATCGCGACGTTTGAGTAGAGCGCCAGGGTTTGCTCCAGCGCCTTGTAGACGCCGATCTCCATCAGGAGCAGCGCCACCATCACGTTGAACACCAGCCAGACCACGCGACCGGGATGGCTGTGCGTCAGGCGCGAGAAGAAATTCGACCAGGCAATCGAGCCGGCATAGGCATTGGTGACGTTGATCTTGATCTGCGACAGCACGACGAAAAAGCCGGTCAACGCCAGCGCGAGGTCCGGATCCGACAGCACGTAGCGAAACGCCACGAGATACATATGGGCGGGCTCGGCGGCCTCTTCTGGCGGCACGCCGTGGCTCAGCGCGAAGAACGCGAGAAAGGAACCGGCCAGCAGTTTCAGCGCGCCGAGCACGATCCAGCCCGGCCCCGCGCTCATCAGCGCGATCCACCACGACGCCTTGGAGGTGCGGCGGTCGCGCGGCAGGAATCGCAGGAAGTCGACCTGCTCGCCGATCTGCGCCACCAGTGAGAACACCACCGAGGAGGCGACGCCGAACAGCAACAGATCGAAATGGCCAGCGACGTCGCCGTGCTCGCCGGCGAATTTGTGCCATTCCGTGAAGGAGTGCGGGCTCGCCCATGCAATCGCGGCAAAGGGCAGGATGTGCAGCACAACCCAGAGCGGCTGCGTCCAGAGCTGGAAGCGGCTGATCAGCGTAATGCCGTAGGTCACGAGCGGGATGATCGCGATCGCGCTGATGAGGTAGCCGATCGGGCGCGGGATACCCAGGCACATCTCCAGCGCGGTCGCCAGGATCACCGCCTCGATTGCGAAGAAGATGAAGGTGAATGAGGCGTAGATCAGCGAGGTGACGGTCGAGCCGATATAGCCGAAGCCGGCACCGCGCGTGAGCAGGTCAATGTCGATGCCGCATTTGGCTGCATAATAGGCAATCGGAACGCCGCAGAAGAAGATGATGGTAGAGACGACGAGGATCGCGGCGGCTGCGTTGGTGACGCCGTAATTGAGCGTGATGGTGCCGCCGATCGCCTCCAGCACCAGGAACGAGATTGCACCGATTGCGGTGTTGGCAACGCGGGCGGCAGACCAACGACGCGCGCTCTTGGCGGTGAAGCGCAGCGCGTAGTCTTCCAGCGTCTGGTTGGCGACCCATTGGTTGTACTGGCGCCTAACGCGGTCTATTCGCTGCCGCCCTGCCACTGAACCCACCCCCGATACCGACCCGAGCCCTCGCAATTCCCGTACCAAAAGCCTACGTCGGCATTTTGCGGTGCAATATACGCGATCTTGCGTATCCTTGCGGTGCACAAATTCGAGCCATCCTCATCGGACCAATCGCGTGTCCTCGAACAAAAGTGGGGTGCTCATGTCAGACGAAGCCAACAAGGGCCTAATGTCGCCGCTGCGGCGCAAACTATTGATGGGAATGGCGGCCATCCCGGCCATCACGATGCTGCCGCGGGCGTCTTTCGCACAGGCTCCCGCGACCTCGGCCGTCAACACCACCGGCCTTGCGGTCACCGACACCGAGGTGACCGTCGGTATCCTACACTCCGCTACCGGCACGATGGCCATCTCCGAAACCGGTTCGATCGAGGCGGAAAAGCTTGCGATCGAGCAGATCAACGCCATGGGCGGCGTGCTCGGGCGCAAGATCAAGTTCATCCAGGAAGACGGCGCCAGCGACTGGCCGACCTTTGCGGAAAAAGCCAAGAAGCTGCTGGTCAACGACAAGGTCGCGGCGATCATGGGCTGCTGGACCTCGGCCTCGCGCAAGGCGGTGCTGCCGGTCATGGAGCAGTACAACGGCATGCTCTACTACCCGACCTTCTACGAAGGTCTCGAGCAGTCCAAGAACGTGATCTACACGGGACAGGAGGCGACCCAGCAAATTCTCGCCGGTCTGAACTGGATCGCCAAGGAAAAGGGCGCGAAGTCGTTCTTCTTCGTCGGCTCCGACTACATCTGGCCGCGCACCTCGAACAAGATCGCGCGCAAGCACGTCGAGAACGTGCTGAAGGGCAAGGTGGTCGGCGAGGAGTATTATCCGCTCGGCAACACCCAGTTCAATTCGGTCATCAACAAGATCAAGCTGACCAAGCCCGACGTGATCTTCACCGACGTCGTCGGCGGCTCCAACGTCGCGTTCTACAAGCAGCTCAAGGCCGCCGGCATCGACCTTTCCAAGCAGGCGCTGCTGACGATCTCGGTGACCGAGGACGAAATCGACGGCATCGGCGGCGAGAACATCGCAGGCGCCTATGCCTGCATGAAGTACTTCCAGTCGCTCGACAATCCGAACAACAAGGCCTTCGTGCCCGCATTCAAGAAGATGTGGGGCGAGAAGACGGTGATCGGAGACGTCACCCAGGCTGCCTATCTCGGCCCGTGGCTGTGGAAGTTGACGGTGGAAAAGGCCGGTTCGTTCGACGTCGACAAGATCGCCGCGGCTTCACCCGGCGTGGAGTTCAAGGGCGCTCCGGAAGGCTATGTGCGCATCCACGAGAATCATCACCTCTGGTCGAAGACCCGGGTGGGACGCGCCAAGCTCGATGGCCAGTTCGAGCTGATCTACGAGACCGCCGATCTCGTCGAGCCGGATCCGTTCCCCAAGGGGTACCAGTAAGACCGGCTATCAGTACGAGACGCGGCGTTCGTCGCCGCTTTCCTCAGCGCAAAGCCTCTCCCTGGCGTGGACAGCAAATCCACGCCCAAGACCCCCGCGTCGCGAATCTGCTCGCGACGCGGGACCTTCATCCCCGACGGAGGACATCGATGTTCGGCGACTACTCGCTTGGTGACCTTGGCTCCATCTTCGTCATGCAGGGTTTTGCAGGGCTGATCCTGTTCTCGGTCTACGTCCTGATGGCGCTGGGTCTCGCCATCATCTTCGGCCAGATGGGCGTCATCAACATGGCCCATGGCGAGTTCATGATCCTCGGCGCCTACGTCACCTGGATGACCTCGAATGTCTTTCAGTCCTATTTGCCGAGCCTGTTCAGCGGCTACTTCTTCCTCGCCATGATCCTGGCCTTCATCGCATCCGGTGCGCTGGGAATGCTGGTCGAATGGGTGCTGATACGGCATCTCTACAAGCGTCCGCTCGACACCTTGCTTGCCACCTGGGGGCTCAGCCTGATTTTGCAGCAGGCCTATCGCTCGGTGTTCGGGGCGCGTGAGGTCGGAGTCGAGCTGCCGCAGTGGATGCTGGGCTCGCTGCATGTGACCGACAGCATCGAAGTGCCGATCAACGGCGTCTTCGTGATGTGCCTCACCGTTCTCATCACCATCTCCGTCGCCTACGTGATGTACAAATCGCGCTGGGGCCGCCAGGTGCGCGCGGTGGTCCAGAACCGCATCATGGCCGGCGCGGTCGGCATCAATACGGAAAAAGTCGATCGCTATACCTATGGCCTCGGTTGCGGCATCGCGGGAGTAGCCGGCAGCGCCTTCACCATGATCGGCTCGACCGGGCCGACCTCCGGACAGCTCTACATCGTCGACACGTTCCTGGTGGTGGTGTTCGGCGGCGCCGCGAGCCTGGTCGGCACCATCGCTTCGGCCTTCTCGATCTCGCAGACGCAATCCACCCTCGAGTTCTTCATGTCGGGTTCGATGGCCAAGGTGCTGACGCTGCTCGCCGTCGTCGGAATCCTGATGCTGCGGCCGCAAGGGCTGTTCGCCCTCAAGGTTCGCAAGTGAGAAATCGAGGCTGATGCAATGACCGACAATCGCTTCTTCAATCGATCGGAGCTGATCGGAATTCTGTTGCTTGCGGTGTTCCTGGTCCTGGTTCTGCCGCTCACGCTCGATGTCTTCAGGCTCAATCTGGTCGCCAAATATCTGACCTATGCCTTCGTCGCGCTCGGATTGGTGGTCTGCTGGGGATATGGCGGCATTCTCAGCCTCGGCCAGGGCGTGTTCTTCGGGCTCGGCGGCTACTGTATGGCGATGTTCCTCAAGCTCGAGGCATCGAGCGTGGAGAACACGAAGATCCAATCTACCCCCGGCATTCCCGACTTCATGGACTGGAATCAGATCACCTCGCTGCCGCTGTTCTGGAAGCCCTTTCACAGCCTCACCTTCACCATCGCCGCCATCATCCTGGTGCCCGGCATCTTCGCCCTGATCATCGGCACCGCGATGTTCAAGCGCCGGGTCGGCGGCACCTACTTCGCCATCATCACCCAGGCGGTTGCGGCCATCCTGACCATCCTGATCGTCGGACAGCAGGGCTACACCGGCGGCATCAACGGCATGACCGATCTGCGCACGCTGAAGGGGTGGGACATTCGGCCCGACCACGCCAAGATCATGCTGTATTTCTTCGAGGTCGGATGCCTGCTCGTCTGCATCATGATTGCGCAATTCATCCGGCACTCCAAGCTCGGGCGCATCCTGGTGGCGATGCGCGAGAAAGAGGACCGGGTGCGGTTCTCCGGCTATAGCGTTGCGAATTTCAAGATCTTCGCGTTTTGCATCGCCGCGGTGTTCGCCGCGATCGGCGGCGCCATGTTCGCGCTCAATGTCGGATTCATGTCGCCGTCCTTTGTCGGCATCGTGCCGTCGATTGAAATGGTGATCTACACCGCGGTCGGTGGCCGGTTGTCGATCCTCGGCGCGGTCTACGGCACGCTCCTGGTCAATTTCGCCAAGACCAGCCTGTCGGAGACCTTTCCAGAATTGTGGCTGTTCGGACTGGGCGGGCTGTTCATCGCCGTGGTCCTCGCGTTCCCGAACGGCCTTGCCGGGATCTGGGGCGATTATGTGCAGCCGCGCATCGACCGCCTGATCTCGTCGCGCAACCCCAAGCCCGAAGGCTGGACCGACAGCTCGGTCGCCGACGGCGCGCCGGCAGAGTGAGGAGATCATCATGCTCATAGGTCATCACGATGCCGATACCACGCTGGCGGTGAGGAGATAGGTCATGCTCGTCGGTCATCACGATGCCGATGCCACGCTGACAGTGAGGAGATAGGTCATGCTCATCGGTCATCACGATGCCGATGCCACGCTGACAGTGAGGAGATAGATCATGCTCATTGGTCATCAGCCCAAGGAATTCCTGCTCGCGGTCGAGGCACTGACCGTGTCGTTCGACGGGTTCAAGGCGGTCAACGACCTCTCGTTCTATGTCGACGAGAACGAGATCCGCGTCATCATCGGTCCCAACGGCGCCGGCAAAACCACCGTGCTCGACCTGATCTGCGGCAAGACCAAAGCAACGTCCGGCTCGATACAGTTCCGCGGCAAGGAGCTGACCCGGATGAAGGAAAACGAGATCGTCAAGACCGGGGTCGGCCGCAAATTCCAGAACCCGTCGATTTACGACGATCTCACGGTGTTCGAGAATCTGGAGATCTCGTATCCGCGCGGCCGCTCCGTGTTCGGTGCGCTGACCTTCACCCGCGACGCCGCCGTGCGCGACCGGGTGCATGAAGTCGCCGAAATGATCTTCCTGAAGGACCGGCTGAACGTGAATGCCGATTTGCTCAGCCACGGCCAGAAGCAGTGGCTCGAGATCGGCATGCTGCTGATCCAGGACCCGGACCTTTTGATGCTGGACGAGCCCGTCGCCGGCATGAGCGTTTCCGAGCGCGCCAAGACCGCCGAACTCCTCAACCGCATCATCAAGAATCGCTCGGTGCTGGTGATCGAGCACGACATGAAGTTCGTCGAGGACATCGCGCACAAGGTCACCGTGCTCCACCAGGGCCAGATCCTGTCGGAGGGGACGATGGAGAGGGTGAAGAACGACCCCAAGGTCATCGAAGTCTATCTGGGGCACTGAGATATGGCGAAGTTGGATGAGTTCGCAGCGGCAATGACGGTCCACCTCTCCCCTTGTGGGAGAGGTCGGATTGCATCGTCAGATGCGATCCGGGTGAGGGGTATCTCTCCACGCATCACACTGCCTTTCGCGTCGGCAGATGCAGACCCCTCATCCGGCGCGGACTTCGTCCGCGTCGCCTTCTCCCACAAGGGGAGAAGGAAGAAGTTCGCGGCCGAGCTGTTTCACCAGGGTTCACACTCAATCTAGGAGCGCGGCAATGCTGGCAATCTCCGATCTTCACGTCGCCTACGGCCAGAGCGAGGTGCTGCACGGGCTCAATGTCAAGGTCGCCGCCAACGAGATCGTGGCGATCATGGGCCGCAATGGCATGGGCAAGACTACGCTGATGAAATCGCTGATGGGAATCCTGTCGGCGAAGAGCGGCTCGGTCAGCATGGACGGCGCCGAGCTCGGCAGCCTGCCGAGCTATGAGCGCGTCGCCAAGGGCCTCGCCTATGTACCGCAGGGCCGCATGATCTTCTCGACCATGACGGTGAAGGAAAACATCGAGACCGGTCTGGTCGTCTCCGGCGGCACCGAAGTCCCCGCGGACATCTACGAACTATTCCCGGTGCTGCTGGAGATGAAGGGCCGTCGTGGCGGCAATCTCTCCGGCGGCCAGCAACAGCAGCTCGCGATCGCGCGCGCTCTCGCGACCAAGCCCAAGGTGCTGCTGCTGGACGAGCCGACCGAAGGCATTCAGCCCTCGATCATCAAGGACATGGCGCGCACGCTGAAGCGCATCCGCGACGAGAAGGGGCTGTCGATCGTCGTATCCGAGCAAGTCCTGAGCTTCGCGCTCGATATCGCCGACCGCGTGCTGGTGATCGAGAACGGCGAGATCGTGCGCGACGACCCGCGCGACGCCGTCGATGCCGCGCAGGTCTCGAAATATCTGTCCGTCTAACCAACCGTGTAAAAGGGGAGCATCTCGATGCCAGAGACACTGATCAAGGTCGATCTCACCAAGTCGGCTTACGATAATGACATGGTGCATAACCGCTGGCACCCCGACATCCCGATCGTGGCGTGGGTCAATCCCGGCGACGATTTCATCATCGAGACCTATGATTGGACCGGCGGCTTCATCAAGAACAACGATTCCGCTGATGACGTGCGCGACATCGATCTGTCGATCGTGCATTTCCTCTCGGGCCCGATTGGCGTCAAGGGCGCCGAACCCGGTGATCTCCTGGTGGTCGACCTGCTCGACGTCGGGCCGATGAAGGAGAGTCTCTGGGGCTTCAACGGCTTCTTCTCCAAGCAGAACGGCGGCGGCTTCCTGACCGACCACTTCCCGCTGGCGCAGAAGTCGATCTGGGACATCAAGGGTCTCTACACCTCGTCGCGTCACGTCCCCGGCGTCAACTTTGCCGGGCTGATCCATCCCGGCCTGATCGGTTGTTTGCCCGATCCGAAGATGCTGGAGACCTGGAACAAGCGCGAGGCCGAGCTGATCTCGACCGATCCGACCCGCGTGCCCGGACTTGCCAATCCTCCATTTGCGGCGACCGCGCATGGCGGCCGCGCCAAGGGCGATGTGAAAGCCAAGATCGGTGCAGAAGGTGCGCGCACCGTGCCGCCGCGCGAGCATGGGGGCAATTGCGACATCAAGGATCTGTCGCGCGGCTCGAAGATCTACTTCCCGGTCTACGTGCCCGGCGCCGGCCTCTCGATGGGCGATCTGCACTTCAGCCAGGGCGACGGCGAGATCACCTTCTGCGGCGCCATCGAAATGGCCGGTTGGCTGCATCTGAAGGTCGAGGTGATCAAGGACGGCATGGCGAAGTACGGCATCAAGAACCCGATCTTCAAGCCCTCGCCGATCACGCCGAACTACAAGGATTATCTGATCTTCGAGGGCATCTCGGTCGACGAACAAGGCAAGCAGCACTATCTCGACGTTCACATCGCCTATCGTCAGGCCTGCTTGAATGCCATCGAGTATCTGAAGAAGTTCGGCTACTCCGGCGCCCAGGCCTATTCGATCCTCGGCACCGCGCCGTGCCAGGGCCACATCTCCGGGGTCGTCGACGTGCCCAACGCCTGCGCCACGCTGTGGCTGCCGACCGAGATCTTCGACTTCGACGTGATGCCGTCGTCGGCAGGCCCGATCAAGCATATCACCGGCGATATCCAGATGCCGATCTCGCCGGACAAATAGTCCCTGCGCGACGGGATGTGGGACGGCACGGATTTGCCGCCCCGCATCCGCGGCGGAGCATGTTGAACAAGCACTAGCGTAGGGATGAAGCGATGCCGGTCTATGAATATCTCTGTGACAATTGCGGTCCGTTCAAGGATTTGCGCCCGATGGCGGAATGCGACGATCCGCAAAACTGTCCGCATTGCGAGACGATGGCGCCGCGCGTGATCCTGACCGCACCAAATTTCTTCTGCATGCCGTCGGAGAAACGCAAGGCGCATGCGGTCAATGAGCGCAGCACGCACGCGCCGCAGACATCAGCGCAATACAGGGCCTCGCATGGGCCCGGTTGCGGCTGCTGCTCGTCGGGCAAGACCGTGAAAGACAAGGGCTCGGCGGACAAGACCAAGCCGAGCCGGCTGGTGACCAAGACCAGGAGCGGCGCCAAGGGCTTTCCCACCGCGCGGCCCTGGATGATCAGCCACTAACGCCCGCAGCAATCTCAGACGAATAAAAGACAGGAGCGCGCAACATGCTTCACGGTGACATTTCCAGCAGCAACGACACCGTCGGTGTCGCGGTGGTCAACTACAAGATGCCGCGCCTGCACAGCAAGGCCGAGGTGCTCGACAACGCCCGCAAGATCGCCGACATGCTGGTCGGCATGAAGGCCGGTCTGCCCGGCATGGACCTGGTGATTTTCCCGGAATATTCCACCCAGGGCATCATGTACGATTCCAAGGAGATGTACGAGACCGCCTCGGCGGTGCCCGGTGAAGAGACCGCGATCTTCGCCGAGGCCTGTCGCAAGGCCAAGGTGTGGGGCGTGTTCTCGCTGACCGGCGAGCGCCACGAGGAGCATCCGAACAAGGCGCCCTACAACACCCTGATCCTGATGAACGACAAGGGTGAGATCGTGCAGAAGTACCGCAAGATCATGCCGTGGGTGCCGATCGAGGGCTGGTATCCCGGCAATTGCACCTATGTCTCCGACGGTCCGAAAGGGATGAAGGTCAGCCTGATCATCTGCGACGACGGCAATTTTCCGGAGATCTGGCGCGACTGCGCCATGAAGGGTGCCGAGCTGATCGTGCGCTGCCAGGGCTACATGTACCCCGCCAAGGAGCAGCAGATTCTGATTTCCAAGGCGATGGCGTGGGCCAACAACGTCTATGTCGCCGTGGCCAACGCCGCCGGATTCGACGGCGTCTATTCCTATTTCGGTCACTCCGCGATCATCGGCTTCGACGGCCGCACCCTCGGCGAATGCGGCGAGGAGGATTACGGCATCCAGTACGCCCAGCTCTCGAAACATCTGATCCGCGATGCGCGCCGCAATGGCCAGTCGCAGAACCATCTCTACAAGCTGGTCCATCGCGGCTACACCGGGATGATCAATTCCGGCGAGAGCCCGCGCGGTGTCGCGGCGTGCCCGTACGATTTCTACAAGAACTGGATCGCCGATCCCGAAGGCACCCGCGACATGGTCGAGGCGATGACCCGCTCGACGCCGGGGACCGACGAGTGTCCGATCGACGGCATTCCGAACGAGGCCGCGCCGAGCAACTATTAGGTTGTTGTTGCTGCTGCGCCGGCAAGAGGCATGGTGCGCCCTTTTCGGAGAACCGGCTCGCAATGTTCTTAATGCTTCTGCTGTGTGGGCTTGCGCGGCGGGCGCGGGGCAACGGGCGGTGAGGGTGTCCCGCTCATCTTGTTGGCGGCCTCGCTGATGTCGAGCAGGGTCTTGCGACCGTCCTCGAGGTAGCTCGCCGACTTCTTTCGCATGGTGTCGGCGAGCTCGTGCATTTCCTTGATCTTCTCGAACATCTCGTCGGCCTTGCCGTCGGCGAAGCCCGGCACCACGCTCTCGATCTTCGTGACCGCCTTGTCGAAGCCCGCGAACGCATTGTCGACCTTGAGCATGACCGCGTCGATCTCGTCGCCCTTGCCTCTGAGATCGGCCGTGTAGTCCTCGAACGTGCGCAGGCCCTCCTTGATCGCGGGCGCGTTGCTGACGATGGTGCGGTCGACGCTGTGCAGGGTGTCGACAATGGTTTCGGCGTCACTGAGATCGGCGGTCAGTACCGGGATGCCGTCCTCGTCCAGCGGCACCGGTGGCGCGGACGGGGCGCCGCCGATCAGCGAGACCGCGGCAACGCCCGTGAGGCCCTGGAACTCGATGCCAGCCACGGTGTCCTTGCGGATCGGCGCAGCATTGTCGAGCATCACCAGCGCCACCACCTTGCGCGGATTGTCCAGCTTGATCGAGAGGATCTGGCCAGCCGGCACGCCATCGAAATTGACCGGCCCACCGCGGCGGAGGCCGCTGGCGGAACCGCCTTCGAACACCACGCGCAGCTGGCTGCGGCTCTGGATGGACCGCCATTTCTGCACGCCCAGCAGGCCGCCGAACGCCACGGCGATCACCGCCAGCGTCGCCGTCCCGATCACCAGATTGCTCGCGCGTGCCATACAGGGGTGATTCTACGGCCAAAGCGGGGAGTTTGGAAGGATGATGCTTCGGTCGTGATGTTAAGTAGGGCGGGTTGGCTCTAAAATCCGCCCTACGGCTTCAATGCCCGGCGGCGCGCTTGGCCGCAGCGTTGTTCAGCACGATGAGCGCATCGACCGCAACGCCGGTCCTGGGGTTGATCAGGAACGGATTGACGTCGATCGAGGCGATCCGGTCGCCGGCATCCGCGATCAGGTTGGACAGGCCGACCAGCGCCTTTACCGCGGAGGCCTCATGCAACGCCGGCTTGCCGCGATAGCCGCGCAGCTTGACGCCGGCCTTGGTGCGGCCGATCAGCAGCCGCGCCTCGGTCTCGTCCAGCGGTGCGCCGGCAAGCGCCACGTCCTTCATCAGCTCGATGTCGATGCCGCCGGTGCCGAACAGCACGACTGGCCCCATCTCGGCGTCGAGCGAGGCGCCGACCACCAGCTCGAGATCGGCCTTGACCTGCTGCGCGATCAGGATGCCATCGAGCTTCGGCTTGCCCTTCAGCTTCTTCACCCGCGCCGTGATGTCCGTAAACGCCTTTTTCACCTCGGCCGCACTGTTGAGGTTCAGCACCACGCCGCCGATGTCGGATTTGTGCAGGATCTCGGCGCTGACGACTTTTGCCACGACCGGATAGCCGATCTGCTTGGCGATCTTCACCGCCTCCGCCGCCGTCTGCGCGATACCCTCCTTCGACACCGGGATGCCGTAAGCCTTCAGCAGCTTCTTCGAGGCGACTTCGTCGAGCGCGGCGCCGGTCGCCGATCTCAGCGCCTTCTCCAGCACGGCACGCGCGGCAGGCTTCGAGCTGGAGACGATATCAGGCACTTCCTTGCGCAGCCTGGCATAGTCGAGCAGCGATTTGATCGCAGTGACTGCGCGGTCCATGCCCTGCATGACGGCAAGGTGCGGCAAGGATTTGCGCAAACCCTTGGTGAACTCGGTGAAGCCGATCGACATCGCGCTGATATAGATCACGGGCTTCGAAGCCCGGCTCGCCATCTCGTCGACGATGCGCAAATTGCGCTCGCGCAATTCATGGGGGGCCTTTGGCAGCTCGGCATCGACGATCACGATGTCGATGTCGGGATCGTCGATCATCAGCTTGATCGATCTCATGTAGACGGAGGGATCGACCACCGCGGCAAAGCCGGCGTCGAGCGGGTTGCCGACGATCGAGCCCGGCCCGAGCATTTTTGCAAGTTCCGAGCTGACATGCGGGCTCAGCGGCGCGAAGTTCAGGCCCGCCGCATAGAAGGCGTCGATCAGCATGCCGCGCTTGCCGCCGGACAACGTCACCGCGGCAAGCCGGTCGCCTTTGGGCACCGCGGCGTGGACGAAGCATTCCGTGGTCTCGATCAGCTCGTCCAGCCCGCCCACGCGAATCACGCCCTCGCGCGTCGCGATCGCATCGAACGTCTCGATCGAGCCGGCGAGCGCTCCAGTGTGCGCCATCGCGGCGGCGCGGCCGCCCTCGGACGATCCGAGCTTGAGCGCGATCACCGGCTTGCTGGCGGCGCGCGCGGCCTTGCAGGCATCGCGGAATGCCTTGGTGTTGCGTACGCCTTCGAGATAGACCACGATCACCTTGATGCTCGGATCTTCTGCGAAATAGCGCATCAGGTCCGGCGTCTCGAGCCCGGCCTCGTTGCCGGTCGTGACCATGTAGCCGACACCGACGCCGCGATCTTCCAGCGCCTGGCGGATCGCCATGACGATGGCGCCGGACTGCCCGGCGATCGCCACCGGGCCCTGTTCCATGGTGACGATCCGGTCGTCGATGTTGGTGAAGAGCTTTTCACCGGCGCTCAAATTGCCGAGGCAGTTCGGACCGGTGACCGCGAGGCCCGTCTCGCGCACCGCGGCTTGCAATTCCGCGGCGAGCTTCTGGCTCTCCTCATCCTGCAATTCGCTGAAGCCGGAGGTGACAATGGTGGCGGATCGCGCGCCGGCGGCGGCGGCGTCGCGGATCACCTGCACGGCAAAGCGCGCCGGCACCAGCACCAGGACGTGATCCGGCTTCTCCGGGAGGCTCGCAAAGTCCTTGTAGCAGGGCACTCCCCAGATGGCGTCGCGCTTGGCGTTGACCGGATAGAGCCCGCCCTCGAAGCCGTATTTGACCAGATTGTTCCAGATGCGCTCGGCATAATTGCCCGGCTTGTCGGTCGCGCCCACCAGCACGATGTTGCGCGGATGCAGCATGGCATGGATGCCCCTGACGATGTCGCTGGCGTCCGGCCGCGGGGCCCATGAACGGGGAGACGGAGAAACCGCGGGCGCTTGAGCTTCCATGACGCATCCTCATCTTTTGTTATTGTTGCTGGCGGTGGTTCTGTTTTGTGCGATGTCTGCCGAGGGCATTTGCGAAGCGTAATGCCACGTGACGGAATGGCGGGGCGTCACGCGAGAACGCTAACATCGCCGGAGTTTTGGCGAAAGTGCGGACAATTCTTGTGGCGCGCTGACGAACATTCGGCAGCATCCTCGCGCCGGTGAAGGGTCCACCCATCCAATAGCGCGCGATGAGCTCACCAGGTCTCACGCGGCCGTGACGGCGATGCGATGCCTGCGAGCAGCACGGCGAGAATGCCGGTGAGGAAAATGCCGTCGAACGTCCCGGCACCGCCGATCGAAGCGACGGGAGCGCCGAGGCTACCGATCTTGTCGAGATTGAGGAGGTCGGCTCCGATCAACGTTCCGATCGAGCCGCCGATATAGGCCAGTGGTGCTGCGTGTTCACGCGACAGCAGAAAAGCAAGGATCGCTGTCGCGACCACGGGCGCAAAGACGGGGACCGCGATTCCGACACCCGGCACGGGCGTTGCCGACATGTGCATGATGAGAGCGATGGCGACGACCGCGATCGTCGCTTTCAGCCAGAGCTGATAGCGGAGCACCAGATAGGTCGACATCATCGTCGGAATGACGGCACCGCCGACATTGACCGCGAGCACGGTGCCCGGCCATTGCGTCACCAAGGGCACCACGTACCGCATGCCGAAGAAATCGACGATCTCGCCGGAACGCACCACTTTTGACGGCAGCACCGTGATCGGGATGTTGAAGTAGCTGCCGATCAACGAACCGAACAGCAGGAACAGCGCAACACCTGGACCGACCCCGAGCCGCATATAGGCGTAGCGCAGGATGCGGAGCTGGACCAGGATGATCAGCCCGGCAAACAGCAGCACCAGGACGGAGAACAATCCGGGCGTGATCGGCAGGTACTGGGCCTGGCTGTGCATGGTCAAACTCGGGCAGAGAATTCCACTGCAGCATCCCACGAGATACTGGCAATGACAAACCTATCCGCCGGTTCCGATCAAGCTGGCATGAAGGACGTAGCGCTCCGGGCCGGGCGTGACGGCATCGAATGGCCAGCAGGTCGTGAGTACGAGTTCGTAATTCTGCGTCGCAGGATCAATGCCCGATGCGTCGAAACGGACGACGCTGGAGGCGTCCGCGCGATAGCGAAAGTGCTTGCTGTCGGCGCGCGTGATCTCGATCACGTCGCCGATCGCGACATTGCGGAGGAAGCGGAAATGCGTATCGCGATGTGCGGCATAGACGGCAACGCCGCGTTCGCCGGCGTCAACCGTTTGGTCGAGATGGCCGGGGCCGAAGGCAAGCGCCTGGCCGCTCGTGCCGGCGAGCACGATGGCGCTGGCGCCGATCCGCTTCACCTCGATCCGTGCCACCGGCCAGGTATCGGCCCAGGACCATGGCTTCACCGGCTGACCGGTCGCGATGCTGCTGTCGAACGCGCGCTCCAGCAACATCTGCGCGAGCCAGGCCTTGGCATGGATATAGGCGCCATCGCCGAACAGGATGATACCGACAATGGCAAGAGCGAGAGGAGAGATGAAGCGGGGCATTGTGTCCACCGTCGTCATTGCGAGCGCAGCGAAGCAATCCAGAGTCTTTCCGCGGACGCAGCCTGGATTGCTTCGCTGCGCTCGCAAAGACCAGGAGAAAAAGGCGCGCGCGGCCGTTGAGACGGGGACGGGCAGCCGCGCGCGCAAGGAGAGGAGTTCGGGGGCTCCTCTCTCAAGCGGCGTCAGTGAGCAAGGGCTGACGCCGGTTGAATACGAACAGGATCAGGGCGAGCACGATCAGGACCAGGCCTGCGATCATCTTCAGCTCGGCCGAGGTCGCGGTCTTGGGCAGCCGGATCGCATCAGGCGCGACGGGTGCCGCCCGCCTGGCCGAGGCTTGGCCTGCATCGGCGCGCCGCTCGTGCAGTTGCGTCGGCGCCTGCTGCGGCCGTTCGCCAAAGACCTTTGCGAAATCCCAGCCGGCAGGCAGGTTGATCGGCAGCTCGCTGAGCTTGAGCGGCTCTCCTTCGGGGCGGCGCGGCGTCTTGTCGACGGCAACCAGGCTGGTCAGCCGCGTGACGATCTGGTGGTCGAGTGCCAGCGCCAGGATGGCCTTGTCGGCATCTTCCGGCGTCATCTCGCGCAGCGTGCGCGCCACTTCCGCATCGGCGATCTTGCGCTTGGCCCAGAGCTTTGACAGGCCCTTGCCTTCGGCGGCATTTTGCAGCGGCAGCGTCACCGACCACGGGCGGTCGCCGACCCGTCCCTTGATCTCCAGCGAACCTGCGAGCTTGTCGAGCTTCGCTGCCAGCACCAGCGGCTCGTCGCGGTAGACGTCGGGAATGATCGCCGGCGTGACGTCGGCGTTGGCCTCGGAGAATTTTACGGTGAGACCGGTCACGGCGGGATTCTCCAGCTTGGCGAACAGGCCGCGCATGCGCTCCTCGACCTGCTCGACGGAGCCGATATGGGTGAAGGCGCCGCGACCAAGCTCGGCAGCGCGCGTCATCAGATAGGTGTTGGGCGCGGACCCGATGCCGACCATGAAGACGCGCGAGCGGCCGCGCATCGCCGTGATGGTTTCGAACAATTGCTGCTCATTGCCGATCGCGCCGTCGGTCAGGAACACGACCTGGCGGACCATCCTGGTCTCGCCCAGACTGTCGGTCAGCGCCGCGCGCATGGCCGGTACCATCTCCGTGCCGCCGCGTGCCTGCAGCGCGCCGACGAACGCGGTCGCCTGGCCGACATGCGCGGCGTCGGCCGGCACCGAGGCCGGAAACAGCACGTCCATGGTGTCGTCGAAACGAATGACGTTGAAGTGGTCGGTCGGCTGAAGCCGGCCGAGTGCGTAGAGCAGGCTCGCCTTGGCCTGGACGATCGAGGTGCCGCCCATCGAGCCCGAATTGTCGATCACGAACACGACCTCCCGCGGCAGCGGCTTTTGAGTGGTCTGCTCAGCGGTTGGAGGCGTGACGAAAGCGAGCAAATAGTCGGCATCGCCGACATGCTCGCGGAACAGGCCGACCGACGGCGCCTTCTCTGCCGCCGGCTTCCAGGTCAGCTCGAAATCGCGATCGGCGGGGACAGTGCCGTCGGCGAGTGTGACGACGCGCGTGGCACTGTCGGGGCTCTCGATCTTGACGTTGTGGTGGTGGCTCTTCACCTCGCCGAGCGCAAAGCCGGCCTTCAGGCGCACCGTGATGCTGGTCGGATTAACTGGCGCGTTCTTTGCGGGATCGAGCACGGGTGGCGAGATGCGGTCGCGGTCCGGCACCGGGTCTGACGTGCTCGCGCCCCAGCCGGAGCCGTCGTTGCGGAAGTCGACGCTCTGCACGATCGGCGCCGGATTATAGCGCGGTCCGACCACCAGCGGCACCCGCAGGGAATATTCACTTCCGGATTGATGCACCGGCTCCTGATATTCGATCTGAACCAGCACGGTTTCGCCGGGGCCGATATTGGCGACCGAGTTGGTGAAGATGTTAGGCCGCTCCTGTTCGGTCAGCGCGGCGGTCTGTCCGGCGCGGCGCGCCTGCTCGTAGATGATTCGCGCCTGCTGACGCTCCTTGATGTCGCCAACGATGACGCGGTCGCCGATCACCATCTTCAGCGTGTCGACCGCACCGTCGGCGGCGAGCGGATAGACATAGGTCGCCTCGACCCAGTCCTGGGTCGGGTTGCGGAAGACCTGCGTGATGCGGGCGCGCAACGTCGGGCCGGATACCGTGATATCGACGTCGATGCCGAGGCGGATGGCTTCCGTCGTGGCGCCGTCCTCTTTCAGGAGGAGGGTGCCGGAGCGGGCATCGCCGGGCTGAAGCAAGCTCGCCTGCTCCGTCGTCGCCGACCAGCCCGGCTCGAAGCTGACCAGCAGGGCCACGAAGCTGACCAGAAGCACGGCAACGCCCTGCACCAGAAGAAACAATCCGAGCCTGATCAGCTTGCCCAGGAGGGGGTGCTCGCTGCTGTCGACCGCGTCGTAATTGTCCATTTGTCCTGCTCCCGAAGGGTGTTGACGGCGCCGAGCATCCGCCGGGAGGGCTGGATTCCGCGAGCAGAATGATCGGCAATGTTCCGCCGCGGCCGGCCGCGAGCCCGCCTCGCCCCGGCGGTCCCGTGCGGTTTTGTGCTGACTTGTCCGTCCTGCTAGAGTGTTACTCGTGGAGCAGGGTTAACGATGCAGACGCAGGACAAACTCTCCGACAGGCAGCTTTCGGACGAGCAAAGCCGCGAGGTCGCCGAGACAATTCGCGAGGAAATCGCCAGGCGCCGGATCTCGCGACAGGCGCTGGCCGAGCAGGCCAAGCTCAGCCTGTCGACGCTGGAGAAGGCGCTCGGCGGTCGCCGGCCGTTCACGTTGGCGACCACGGTACGGCTGGAGCAGGCGCTGGGCGTCTCGTTACGCAAAAGCGCGGTCGTGGTGGCGTCTCCGGCCGGCAACGATGTCGCGCCCGACAGCCTCGGCTCCTATTCGCATCGCGCGGTGACCTGGCTCGAAGACGTCTACATCACGCTGCGGCCGTCGTTCGGCGACAAGGATGCGATCTTCGCCTATCGCACCGAGATCGTCTGGGAGCCAAAGGTGTCGTCGCTGGTCTTCCGCGAGGGCGAGCGGACCGATACGGCCTATGAGCACACCGGCGAAGTTGCGGTCCCGCACCAGTCCGGCTTCATCTACCTCGTCATCAACAAGCACGGCCAGCACCGTGTGATCACGGTGTCGCGGCCGACGGTGGCCGGCGAGATGTACGGTATCATCTCGACGCTGCGCGCCGGCTCCGGCTCGCAGCTGACGCCGATCGCAGCGCCGATCGCCTATGTGCCGGCTGCAAACATCGGCGATCCGGCTGTGGGCCGTATCGCCTCCGACCATGCGAACTACAAGCTGTATCGAGATCACCTGCGGCGGACGATCGACGAATCCTTTGCGCTGTTCTTGCCCGCCTAGACTGGCGCCCGAATTGCCGCCCCGCGCGAGCATGCCCGTGACAGAAGAACAAGCGCCCGAAAGAACGGCGCTTTGGTCAGGCGCTGATGACTTTCTTGTCGGTTTCCGAGGTCACCGAAAATTCCTTGCGCAAGGTCGGCTTGTGGATCTTGCCGGTGGCGTTGCGCGGCAGCGCATCGACGAAACGAACCTGGCGCGGGCATTTGAAGCGCGCGAGATTGGCCGCGCAGTGTGCGAACACGTCGGCCTCGGTCAGCCTTTGCCCGGGCTTGAGCGCGACGATGGCAAGGCCAACCTCGCCCCATTGCGGATCGCCGATGCCGATCACGGCGGCCTCCGCGATTGCGGCGATCTGATGCAGCACGTTTTCGACCTCGGCGGGATAGACGTTCTCGCCGCCGGAGATGTACATGTCCTTCCAGCGGTCCACGATGTAGTAAAAGCCTTCTTCGTCGACGCGCGTGGCATCGCCCGTGTGCAGCCAGCCATCCGTAAAGGAAGCTTTGTTCGCCTCCGGCCTGTTCCAGTAGCCGGGCGTGATGTTCGGCCCCTTGACCCAGAGCTCGCCAAGTTCGCCGATCTCGGCGTCGCTGCCGTCGGGCCGCACGATGCGCACCTCGGTGTGCAGCACCGGCTTGCCCGCCGAGCCTGCCTTGCGTGCCGCATCCTCGCGGTCGAGCACAAGCACGGCCGGAGAAGTCTCGGTCATGCCGTAGCCTTGCTGGAGCGCGACGCCACGGGCTTCCCAGACCTTCAGCAGCGGCACCGGCATGGGCGCGCCGCCAACGCCGCCGACATTCAGCCGCCCGAGATCGGTCGTCGCGAACGCCGGATGCTGCGCCATGAACTGATAGATCGCGGGCACGCCGAAGAACACGTTGATGCCCTGCGCGGGATCGTCGATCAGGCCGAGCGCCGTGCCGGGATCGAACGCGCGCATGATCATCACGGTGCCGCCGGCATGCAGCACCGGATTGGTGTAGCAATTCAGCCCGCCGGTGTGGAACAGCGGCAGCACCGTGAGCAGCACCGAAGACGGCCCAATGCAGGCGGGGCCGCCGAGGTTGACGCAATTCCAGAAGGTCATGCCGTGGGTGATGGTGGCGCCCTTCGGATGTCCCGTGGTGCCCGACGTGTACATGATGGTCGAGACGTCATCGAGCGTGACCTCTTCGATGCGGTCGAGCGGCTTTGCATCCGCGATGCCGGCCTCGTACGCGCCGCCGGGGCCGAGTAGCAGGCTGGCGGCAACGCCGCAGAGCTTGGCCACGGTCAATGCGGTCTCGGCCAGATCTGTGTCGTGGATCATCACCTTCGGCGCGCAATCGGCGGTGATGAACTGGAGTTCGGGAACGGTGAGGCGGGTGTTCAGCGGCACGAAGACAGCCCCGAGCCGGCCGCAGGCGAACTGTACCTCGAGCGTATCGGTCGTGTTCAGCGCCAGGACGGCGACACGGTCGCCGCGCGAGACCTTCAGCGTGTCGCGCAGGAAGGAGGCGAGATGCGAGACACGTGCGTCGAGCTGCGAATAGGTGAAGCGGCGATCGCTTGCGAGATCGATAACCGCGACCTTGTTTGGCGTGCGGCGGCCGTGATGGACGATCCAGTCGTAGTAACGAACGGCCAAAATTCCCTCCCTTGGCGGCCTGGCGCCACCTGCGTTCTTATTGCCGTGCACCATGCCCGGCGTGGCCCTGAGAGGCCAGCCGGAGTTTTATGTGCCGCGTCTTTTTTGATTTGGAGTTGGCCTGCGAGGGACGAAAATCGTCTTGCGTTGAGTTGCTAGCCCATCGCCCGTGCGAAACGGCATCCCGGATCAGCCACTCCGCGCAAGTGAGCCGCCGACGTTCCGGTCATGGTGAACGCAAGGAATCGCCGTCAGCGAGGCGAAAGCGCAATGACAAGCCCGTTCTATACCGCCGAGCACGACGCCTTCCGCGACGTGATGCGCCGTTTCGTCGAGAAGGAGATCGAGCCGTTCGCCCATGAATGGGACGAAGCCGGCGAATTCCCGCGTACCCTCTATCGCAAGGCCGCCGGGATTGGACTACTGGGGCTCGGATTTCCCGAGGAATATGGCGGGATCGGCGCCGATCAGTTCATGAAGATCGTGGCGAGCCAGGAGCTGGCACGTGCGGGTGCCGGCGGCGTCAGCGCCAGCCTAATGAGCCACACCATCGGCGCGCCGCCGATCGCGCGCGCCGCGCGTCCCGAGGTCAAGGCGCGGGTGCTGCCGCAAGTGTTATCGGGCGAGAAGATCTCCGCGCTTGCGATCACCGAGCCGGGCGGCGGCTCCGATGTCGCGAACCTCCGCACCAACGCGCGGCGCGACGGGGATCACTACGTCGTGAGCGGCGAGAAGACGTTCATCACCTCCGGGATGCGCGCCGATTATCTGACCGTTGCCGTGCGCACCGGCGGCGAGGGCGCAGGCGGCGTCAGCCTGCTCCTGATCGAGGGCGACACGTCCGGCCTGTCGCGCACCAAGCTGAAGAAGATGGGCTGGTGGGCGTCCGATACCGCGACCTTGCATTTCGACGACTGCCGCGTGCCGGCCGAGAACCTGATCGGCGAGGAGGGCCACGGCTTCAAGATCATCATGCACAACTTCAACAGCGAGCGCATCGGCATGGCGGCGAGCTGCACCGCCTTCGCCCGCGTCTGCCTCGACGAGGCGATTGCCTACGCCAAGGAGCGCAAGACGTTCGGCAAGCCGCTCGCGCAGCACCAGGTGATCCGGCACAAGATCGTCGACATGGCGCAGAAGGTCGCTGCAAGCCAGGCGATGCTGGAGCTGCTGGCCTGGCGGCTGGAGCAGGGCGACAGCCCGGTCGCCGACATCTGCATGATGAAGAACCAGGCGACGCAGACCATGGCGTTCTGCGCCTCGGAAGCCGTGCAGATTTTCGGCGGCGCCGGCTTCATGCGCGGCATCAAGGCCGAGCGCATCTACCGCGAAGTCAAGGTCAACGCCATCGGCGGCGGCACCGAGGAGATCATGAAGGATCTGGCGAGCAGGCAGATGGGGTTGTGAACTTCCGTCATTCCGGGGCGCGCAGCGAAGCGGAGCGAGCTATGGTGCGCAATTGCGCACCTGGGAATCCATCGGGCCTCATGTACCGCAGAGAAATGAATTCCGGGCTCATCGCTTCGCGATGCCCCGGAATGACGATGGAGAGACAATGCTTTTCACCGCCGACCACGCCTGCTTGCAATATTGGGGCGGAATGGGCTTTACCAACGAGACGCCGGTCAGCCGTGCCTGTCGCGACAGCCGTCTGACCTCAATCGGCGGCGGCGCCGACGAGGTCATGCTGATGGTCTTGTGCAAGATGATGGGAACGCTGCCCGGCAGCAGAGGGAATGCTTGATGATCACGCTCTATCATTGCGACGCCGCGCGCTCGTTCCGTCCGCTCTGGATGCTGGAGGAGATGGGGCTGCCGTATGAGCTGAAGATGCTGCCGTTCCCCCCTCGGGTGTTCGCCAAGGAGTATCTTGCGCTCAATCCGCTGGGCACGATTCCCTTCCTGGTCGATGGGGAGACGAAGATGACGGAATCCTCCGGCATCTGCCACTATCTCGGCATCAAACACGGCCCGACGCCGCTGATGGTGGATCCCGAGGATGCCGCCTATGGCGCGTTCCTGAACTGGATGTATTTCAGCGATGCGACGTTAACCTTCCCGCAGACGCTGGTGCTCCGCTACACCCAGCTCGAGCCGGAGGAGCGCCGCAATCCGCAGGTCGCCGGCGACTACGCCAAATGGTTTCTGGGGCGGCTGCGCGCGGTCGAAGCCGCGACCGCGAATAGCGAAACCCTGTGCCCCGGCCGCTTCACCGCCGCCGACATCGTGATCGGCTACGCGCTGCGGCTGGCCGACAATATCGGGCTCGCCAAGGATTTTGGGCCGAATGTCGCGGCGTACTGGATGCGCCTGCAACAGCGCGAAGGCTTCAAACGCGCCGTCGCGGCGGAGCAGAAGGCCGGAATCGAGCAGAACATCGCGCCGAGGGTGAGGGCTTAATGGTCGTCCTGGCGAAAGCCAGGACCCATTACCCCGGGGAGCAGTTTGGCGAACACGCGTCGTTGCTACCTTCGTGCCGCAATACCTTTTCGGGGTAATGGGTCCTGGATCAGCGCTCCGCTTTGCTGCGCTTGTCCAGGACGACGATATTATCAAGAGTTCCGGGTCGTCCGCGCCCCATCCCGGAACGCCGATCTTTTGCGCTCCATGACAGCGCTACCGCGCCGTGACAGTGCCCAAATTTCCGCTAAGGTGCCTCGTCCGCAGCGGCCAGAGAGCCGTCGCGAGGAGGACCGCCAATGGAAGATCCGGGTCGCGAATCCGACCATCTGATGCTGATCACGCCGGAGCGGGTGTTTTACGCCGGTCTGCTCGGCCGCCCCCGCAAGCGGACCCCCGGTTGCTGCCATGTCTATGTCGCGGTCAAAGGCAATTTGCATCTGACGATCGACGACGTCCACGCCACCGGCGAATTGCTGGTAACCCTGCCGAACCAGCGGCACTCCATCGCCAGCGACTATCGCACTGCGATCAGCGTCACGCTCGAGCCGGAAAGCATGCCGAACGGCGTGATCGAGGCGCTTGCGGAGCGGCTCTCCGGACCGGACAAGGCTATATATGTCCGCAAGATCCTGGCCGCTTACGCGCTGCTGCGGCAGCGCCGCTACGGCGATATCACCACCGCCGAATTCGACGAGATGTGTTTTGGCGAGGCGCTGCCGCGCCGCGCGCTCGACCCCCGCGTGATGCGCGCTGTCGCCCGCATCGGACGCTTCACGGGCGAGCCGGTGACGGCGGATACATGCGCCACGGAAGCCGGCCTGTCCGCCTCGCGCTTCCTGCACCTGTTCAAGGAGGAAACCGGCATCTCGTTCCGCTCCTTCCGCGCCTGGAAACGGGCAAGGCATCTGCTGCACTTCGCCAACCAGGACCTCAACCTCGCCCATCTCGCGCAGGATATCGGCTATCCCGACTCGACTCATTTCAGCCATTCGATCCGTCGCTTCTATGGATTGAAGCCTCGCGCGATCTTCGTCGGCTCGCGCGATCTCGCGATTTATCGCAGCAGCGAGACGGTGAGGCTAGCGGAGGCGAGCTAGCAACGCTCTCGTAGGGTGGGTAAAGCGTAGCGTGCCCACCACTTTCGTCAGGCTTGGAGACATGGCGGGCACGGCGCAAGAGCGCCTTTGCCCACCCTACGATTCCTCGTTTTCCGCTAGCTTCTCCGCGCAAGAAGCCGCAGCCCGCGCGTCACATGATCGCAAGCGTTGAATCCTCAACCTGCGAGACATTTGGGGCATGAGCGACAAGGCCGTCATCACCTGCGCGCTGAACGGCGTGCTCACCGACCCCAAGCAGCACAACGTGCCGGTCACGCCCGAGCAGATGGCGCGCGAGGCCAAAGCTGCGTTCGATGCCGGCGCCAGCATCATGCACATCCATCTGCGCCAGCAGGCGCCGGACAAGGGGCATCTGCCGTCCTGGGAGGTCGCCGTCAGCAAGGAGATCCAGCAGGCGATCCGGGAGGCCTGCCCCGGCGTGATCATCAATCACACCTCTGGCGTATCAGGACCGAACTACTCGGGCGCGCTCGACTGCATCCGCGAGACCAGGCCGGAGATCGCGGCCTGCAACGCCGGCTCGCTGAATTACCTGAAGGTCAAGGCCGACAGCAATTGGGCCTGGCCGCCGATGATGTTCGACAATTCGGTCGAGAAGGTGAAGGACTATCTCGACGTCATGAACGCGGTCGGCACCATCCCCGAGTTCGAGTGTTTTGATGTCGGCATCGTCCGCTGCGTCGGCATGTACAACCAGGTCGGCATGTACAAAGGCCCGCTTGAGTATAATTTTGTGATGGGCGTCGCCTCCGGCATGCCGTCAGATCCCGATCTGCTGCCGATCCTGCTCAAGCTGAAGCTTCCCGGGGCACATTGGCAGGTCACTGCGATCGGCCGCGAGGAGATCTGGCCGCTGCATCAGCGCTGCGCCGAGCTCGGCGGCCATTTGCGCACCGGGCTGGAGGACACCTTCTATCTCGCCGACGGCAAGAAGGTCACGTCGAACGGCCAGCTGATCGAGGCCGCCGCCGCGTGCGCGCGTCGGATGGGACGCGAGATCGCAAGCCCGGCGGAGGCGCGGAAGATCTTTGGGACGAATCTCTGAATGTCGTTCCGGGGCGCGCGAAAGCGCGAACCCGGAACCTCGAGGTTCCGGGTTCGATGCTTCGCATCGCCCCGGAACGACGGAGTAACACTGTGTCCACCATCGAAAACACCATCTCCCCCGGCAGCGCCGCCTACCACGCCAACCGCGACGGCATGCTCGGCCTGATCGACCGCATGCGCGCACTGGAGGAGCGCACGCGCGCCGCATCTGCCGCAGCGAAAGATCGCTTCCACAAGCGCGGCCAGCTGCTGCCGCGCGAACGCGTTGCGCTGGTGCTCGACCCCGGCGCGCCCTTCATCGAGCTGTCCACGCTCGCCGGCTACATGTTCGACGTGCCCGACGCCGGCAAGAGCGTACCCGGTGGCGGCGTCATCGCCGGCATAGGTTTTGTATCGGGTATCCGTTGCATGATCAGCGCCAGCGATTCCGGCATCGATGCCGGCGCGCTCCAGCCTTACGGTCTCGACAAGACGCTGCGGGTGCAGGAGCTCGCGCTGGAGAACAAGCTTCCTTACGTCCAGCTGGTCGAAAGCGCCGGTGCCAATCTGTTGCGCTACCGTGTCGAAGACTTCGTTCGTGGCGGCAACATCTTCCGCAATCTCGCCCGGCTCTCCGCGGCTGGATTGCCGGTCGTCACCGTGACGCATGGCTCGTCCACTGCCGGCGGCGCCTATCAGACCGGCCTGTCCGACTACATCGTCATGATTCGCGGTCGCACCCGTGCGTTCCTCGCAGGTCCCCCGCTGCTGAAGGCTGCGACCGGTGAGGTCGCGACCGAGGAAGAGCTCGGCGGCGCCGAGATGCACACGCAGGTGTCCGGCCTGGGCGACTATCTTGCCGAGGACGACCGCGACGCACTGCGCATCGCCCGCGAGATCATGGCTGCGCTCGAATGGCAGCGGCCGGAGCGGGCGGCCGCGCAATATAAGCCACCACGCTATGATCAGGACGAACTGCTCGGCATCATGCCGATGGACCACAAGCGCTCCGTGGACATGAAGCAGGTCATCGCGCGGATCGTGGACGATTCCGATTTCACCGAGATGGCGCCGAATTACGGCCCGGCCACCGTCTGCGGCCATGCCCGCATCGAAGGCCAGGCGATCGGCATCATCACCAACAACGGTCCGCTGGACCCGGCCGGCGCCAACAAGGCCACGCATTTCATTCAGGCCTGCTGCCAGACCCGCACGCCGCTGCTGTATCTGAACAACACCACCGGCTACATGGTCGGAAAGGCCTATGAGGAAGCCGGCATGATCAAGCACGGATCGAAGATGATCCAGGCGGTGACCTCGGCAACCGTGCCGCAGATCACCATCTATTGCGGCGCCTCGTTCGGCGCCGGCAATTACGGCATGTGCGGGCGCGGCTTCCATCCTCGCTTCTGCTTCTCCTGGCCCAATGCCAAGACCGCCGTGATGGGCGGCGAGCAGGCCGCCGAGACCATGGCGATCGTCACCGAAGCCGCCGCCGCGCGGCGCGGCAAGCCGGTCGAGAAAGACAAGCTCGACGCCATGAAGGCGCAGATCGTGGGCGTGTTCGACGGTCAGATGGACGTGTTCTCGACCAGCGCGCGCGTGCTCGACGACGGCGTGATCGATCCGCGCGATACCCGTGCGGTGCTGTCCGAGGTGCTCGCGATCTGCCACGAGGGCGATGCGCGGACGCCGCAGCGGATGCAATTCTCGGTGACCCGCCCATGAGAAACGGATCAGTGCAGCACCGGCCGTTCTTCAAGGTCCTGATCGCCAACCGCGGCGAGATCGCGCTCCGCGTGATGCGCAGCGCGCGACAGCTTGGCCTCGGAGTGGTCGCGGTCTATTCGGATGCGGATCGCGATGCGCTCCACGTGCGGCAGGCCGATCAGGCCGTGCGCATCGGCGAGGCCCTGCCGGCGCAGTCTTATCTCAACATCCCCGCGATCATTGCCGCGGCGAAAGCCAGCGGCGCGGATGCCGTGCATCCCGGCTATGGCTTCCTCGCCGAGAACGAAGATTTTGCGCAGGCCTGCAAGGATGCGGGCCTCGTCTTCATCGGCCCGTCGCCGCAGGCGATCGAGGCGATGGGCAACAAGGCCGGCGCCAAGGAGATCATGAAGAAAGCCGGCGTGCCCTGCGTGCCCGGTTATCAGGGGGCGGACCAAAGCGACGAGGTCATGCTCGCGGAGGCCAAAAAGGTTGGCTTTCCCGTAATGATCAAGGCGGTGGCGGGCGGTGGCGGACGCGGCATGCGGCTCGTCACCGGCGCCGGGTCTTTCGCAGATGCTTTGCGTAGCGCACGTTCCGAGGCCAAAGCCGCTTTTGGCGATGCGACCGTGATCCTCGAACGCGCCATCCAGAATCCGCGTCACATCGAGATCCAGGTGTTCGGTGACAGCCACGGCAACGCCATCCATCTCGGTGAACGCGATTGCTCGGTGCAGCGGCGGCATCAGAAACTGATCGAGGAAGCGCCGTCGCCGGCGGTGACGCCGGTGCTGCGCGCGAAAATGGGCGAGGTCGCGGTCGCCGCCGTCAGGGCGCTACGCTACGAGGGCGCCGGCACGCTGGAATTTCTGCTCGACGAAGCTGGCGAATTCTACTTCATGGAGATGAACACGCGGCTGCAGGTCGAGCACCCCGTCACGGAAGCGATCACCGGCCTCGATCTCGTCGAGCTGCAATTGCGCGTCGCGCGCGGCGAGCCGCTTGCCGTCAAGCAGCAGGACATCCGCTTTTCCGGCCACGCCATCGAGGTGCGGCTGTGCTCGGAAGATGCCGCGCATGATTTCATGCCGCAGTCCGGTCGCATGGCGCGGTGGCAGGTGCCGGAGGGCATCCGGGTCGAGCACGCGCTGCAATCCGGCTCGGAGATCCCGCCGTTCTACGATTCCATGATCGCCAAGGTGATCAGCCATGGCGCGACACGCGAAGAGGCGAGGGGGCGGCTGATCCTCGGCCTGGAGCAGATCACCGCGTTCGGCGTGACCACCAACCAGGCGTTCCTGATGTCGTGCCTGCGCCATCCCGGCTTTGTCAGGGGTGAGGCGACCACCGCGTTCATCGGAGCGCATCGCGACGAACTGCTTGCGCCGCGCGGGGACGCTGCCTTCACCGCCGCGCTCGCGGGTCTCCTGCTCTACGTCACCAATCCAAAGGCGCCCATATGGCGCAGCGGCCGGAGTTTGTCGGCAACGTTCGCACTGCCTGTGAAATTCGAAATCGCCGGCCACACAGTTGAACTCGAAGTCACCCGCGAGCGCGATGGCGGGTACATCGTCGCCGTCGGCGAGCGCCAGGACAGGTTCGAGATCGACCAGCTCAATCACGACGTTGTCCGCTTCCGCCACGATGGCGTGATGGACAGCGCAAGATTCCTGCGCGACGGGGACCAACTCTACCTTCAGCACCGCGGCATTCCGCTCGCGGCTAACGATCTCACTCTCGCCGCACCAAAGGCTGTCACCGCGAACGGCGGCGACGGAAGAGTCCGCGCCGTGCTGAATGGTCGCGTCATCGCCGTGCTGGTCAAGCCCGGCGATCGCGTCACCGCCGGGCAGCCGGTCTTGACGCTGGAAGCGATGAAGATGGAGCACGTCCACAAGGCCGGCATCGACGGCGTCGTCGCCGCGATCGACGTCGCGGAGGGCGAGCAGGTGACGACCGGTAAGATCGTGGCGGAGATCGGGGCGGGGTAGGGCGGCTCAGTCATTGCGAGCGCAGCGAAGCAATCCAGAGTCTTTCCGCGGAGGGATTCTGGATTGCTTCGCTGCGCTCGCAATGACGATGTGGGGACGGTGTTGCCTCAAACCCAACTCGTCCGGACGGCGGCGGTCTTATTGCCCCCGCCCCGTCCCCTCATTCAACAAACACGCCACCTGGTGCCCATCATCCGCTGCCACGAGCGCGGGCCGCTCCGTCTTGCATCGCTCCATTGCAAACCGGCAGCGCGTGTGAAACGCGCAGCCCGGCGGCGGATTGACCGGGCTCGGGACATCGCCGTCCACTAGTGGTGCGAGCTTTTTCGCAAGCGGATTGGCAACCGGCACGGAGGCCAGCAGCGCCTGCGTATAGGGATGGCGCGGGTTGCGGAACAGCTCGTCCTTGCCGGCGATCTCGACGATGCGGCCGAGATACATGACGGCGACGCGGTGGCTGATATGGGCGACCACGGCGAGGTCGTGCGCGATGAAAAGGTAGGAGAAGCCGTGCTGCCGTTGCAGGTCGATCAACAAATTGATCACCTGCGCCTGGATCGAGACGTCGAGCGCGGAGACCGGCTCGTCGCACACGATCAGGCGTGGCTCCAGTGCAAGCGCCCGTGCGATGCAGATGCGTTGGCGCTGGCCGCCGGAGAATTGATGCGGGAAATTGCGCATCTGGTCGGGCCGGAGGCCAACCTGCTCGAATAGTTTCGCGGTGCGCGCCTCAAGCGCCTTGCCGGTCGCGAGGCCGTGCACAGCCAGCGGCTCGCCGACGATGTCGCCGGCGGTCATGCGCGGATTGAGCGAGGCGAACGGATCCTGAAACACGATCTGCATCGAGCGGCGATGCGGGCGCAGCGCGGACTTGGAAAGATGCGTGATGTCCTCGCCCTCGAGCCGGATTTGGCCCGAGGTCGGCTCGACCAGCCGCAACACGCTGCGCGCCACTGTCGACTTGCCGCAGCCGGATTCTCCGACCAGCCCCAATGTTTCCCCGACGCCAACCGAGAACGAGACACCGTCGACCGCATGGACGGTGCCGACCTGTCGGCGCAGCACGCCGGCGCGCACCGGATAGTGCTTTTTGAGATCGGTGATTTCGAGCAACGCCTCCGTCATGCCACCTCCGCCACTTCAGCCGCGCGCCAGCAGGCGGCGAGGTGGCCACCGCCCCAATCCGTCAGCGGCGGATATTCGGCCTCGCAGCGCTTGATCGCGAGCTTGCAGCGCGGCGCGAAGGCGCAGCCCGGCGGCAGCCGGACCAGCGACGGCACGGTGCCGGGAATTTCGTTGAGCCGCGCCTGCGCCGCGACGCCGGTTGCCGGTACCGCCGGGATCGAGGCCATCAGCCCGCGCGTATAGGGATGCTTTGGCGCGGCGAACAGCGCCTCGACGCTGGCTTCCTCGACCTTCCGGCCCGCATACATCACGATGACGCGCTGCGCGGTCTGCGCGACCACGCCGAGATCGTGCGTGATCAGCACGAGGCCGGTGCCGAGCTCCTTCTGGAGGTCGAGGATCAGCGCCAGGATCTGCGCCTGGATGGTGACGTCGAGCGCGGTGGTCGGCTCGTCCGCGATCAGCAGCGCCGGCCGGCAGGCCAGCGCCATCGCGATCATCGCGCGCTGCCGCATGCCGCCGGAGAGCTGATGCGGATATTCCCGCGCGCGCCGCGCCGGCTCGGGAATCCGCACCAGCCGCAGCATCTCGACCGCGATGTCGCGGGCTTCTCTGGTCGGCATCGCCCGATGCAGCCGCACGGCCTCGACGATCTGGTCGCCGATCCGCATCACCGGATTGAGCGAGGTCATCGGCTCCTGGAAGATCATGGAGATGCGGTTGCCCCGGATCGCGCGCATTGCCGTCTCGTCCAGCGCCAGCAGATCAGCGCCTTCGAGCGAAACCGAGCCGCCGACGATGCGCCCGGGCGGGTCGGGCACCAGCCGCATCAAGGACAGCGCGGTGACGCTCTTGCCACAGCCGGATTCGCCGACAATTGCCAGCGTCTCGCCGCGCCTGACAGTGAACGAGATGTTGTCGACGGCCTTGAACAGCCCCGAATTGGTGAAGAACACCGTTCTGAGGTTCTTCACCTCGAGCACGAGATCGGATGTATCAGCCATCAGCCGCGCTGCCGGGGATCGAGGATGTCGCGCAAGGCGTCACCGAACAGGTTTGCGCCGAACACCGCGAGGCTGATCGCGATGCCCGGAAAGATGACGAGCCAGGGCGCGGTGCGGACGTATTCGGCAGCGGATTCCGAGAGCATGCGGCCCCAGGATGGGTAGGGCTCGGGGATACCGAGGCCGAGGAACGACAGCGACGCTTCGGTGAGGATGGTCGAGCCGAGCTGAGCGGTAGCCAGCACGATCAGCGGCGCCAGCGTGTTCGGCAGCACATGGCGAAGCGCGATGCGCACCTCGCTCATGCCGATCGACTTGGCGGCTTCGACAAACGGCTGCTCGCGCAGCGCCAGCGTATTGGCGCGGGTGACGCGAGCAACTGTCGGGATCAGCGGGATGGCAATGGCGATGATGACGTTTGGCAGCGATGGTCCGAGCGCGGCCGTCATCACCAGCGCCAGCACCAGCAGCGGCAGCGCCTGGAGAACGTCGGAGACGCGCTGGAACACGAGATCAACCCAGCCGGAGAGATAGCCGGAGGTGAGGCCGACGATGACGCCGATCGAGCCGCCGAGCGCGGTCGAGCCGATTCCGACCGCCAGCGAAATCCGCGCGCCGTGGATGATGCGGCTGAACACGTCGCGGCCGAAAGAATCCGTGCCCATCCAGTGCGCCAGGCTTGGGCGAGCCAGCGCACGCGCGGAATCGATCGTCAGCGGATCGTAGCGCGCGATAAAGTCCGCAAAGATCGCGGTGAGCACGAACGCGATCATGATGACGAGCCCGGCCGCGCCCAGCACATGCCGCTGCGCCAGAAACAGCACGCGCCGCCATCCACCGGTCGCATGCGCCCCGGCGCGCCTCAGTTCGAGATCATAGTCGATCGTCGCCAAGCATATCTCCTAGTCCGTGTACCTGATCCGCGGGTCGAACACCGCGTACAGCATGTCGACGATGAAATTCGCGCTCACCACCACGACGGCAATCAGCATCACGAGGTTCTGCACGATCGGATAATCGCGCCAGCGGATCGCTTCCACCAGGAAGCGCGCGACGCCGGGGATGTTGAACACGGTCTCGGTGACGATCAGCCCGCCGATCAAGAATGCCGCCTCGATGCCGATCACGGTGATGACGGGCAGAATCGCGTTCTTGAGCGCGTGCTGATAGTTCACGGCGGCTTCCGACGCGCCCTTGGCGCGCGCCGTGCGGATATAGTCCTGCCGCAGCACCTCCAGCATCGAGGAACGGGTGATGCGCATGGTCAGCGCCGAACTGCGGAACCCGACCACCATCGCCGGGATGCAATAGGTCGCAAACAGCTCGCCAAAACTCTGCGGGTTGGGGTTGAAGAGAGGCATCTGACCGAACATCGCCACCGAGACGGTGAGGACCAGCAGCCCAAGCCAGAATGACGGCAGCGACAGGCCGGAGAGGCTCACCACGCGCAGCGCATAATCCAGGCGCGTGCCCTGCTTCACCGCGCTGATCACGCCAAGCGGAATGCCGATGGATGCGGAGAACAGCAGCGCCAGCCCGGCGAGCCGCGCCGTGATCGGAATCCGCGGTAATATCTCCTGAAGCGCCGGCTTTTCCGAGACGTAGGAGTAGCCGAAATCGCCGCGGAGAAAACCGCTGATCCAGTGCCAATATTGTAGGATCAGCGGCTGGTCGATGCCGAGCTCTTTCTCCAGATTGGCCTTGTCGGCCGGATCGACATAGCCGGCCGCGGCGAACAGGATGTCGACGATGTTGCCGGGGACAACGCGCAGCAGGAAAAAGATCACGATCGAGATCCCGAACAGGGTCACGAGCATCAGGAACAGGCGCCGCACCAGATAGGCAAACATCATTCGCCTCCGCCGAGCCTGCTAGCCGTCCATCCGGCTTGTGCTACTTGTCGAGCCACAAATCCTCAAAGCGAAAGCCGTTATACGAGCTGTTCGACATGATTGTGACTCCCTTGACGTAGGGCTGCCAGCAGGTGCCGGCCCGCGCGTGGAAGATGATGGGGCGGGCGACGTCCTCCTGCAGTTTCTTGTCGATCTCCCAGACCAGTTGCTTGCGCTTGCCGAGGTCGGTCTCCTGCGATTGGAGGTCGAACAGTTTTTCGATGTCCTTGTTGCAGTAGTTGGTGTAGTTGCGCTCCGAGCCGCAGGAATAGTTCTCGTAGAAGGACTGGTCGGGATCGTCGACGGCATTGCCGGTCAGATTGAGGCCGAGCATGTAGTCCTTGCGTGCAACTTTCGGGAACCAGTTCGCGGTCTCCACGACGTCGAGCTCGCCGTCGATATAGATGCTCTTGAGCTGGTCGATCAGGATCACCGCGGGATCGCGATATTCCGCGAGGTTGCGGGTGGAGACCTTGACCGCAAGGTGCTTGTCGGGGCCGTAGCCCGCCTTTTGCATCAGCTTCTTTGCTTCCTCGCGGTTCGCCTTCACGTCCGGACCGTAGCCCGGAATGGTTTCGAGCATGTTCTTGGGCATGCCCCAGATGCCTTGCGGCGGCGGCTGCATGGTGCCGCCGATGTCGGCCTGACCTTCGAACAGGATGTCGACGAAGGCCTTGCGGTCGAGTGCGAGCGCCATCGCCCGGCGGATATCGATGTTGTCGAACGGCGGCGAGCTCGAATTGACGATGATATTGGTCGAAACGTTGTCCGGCTCGACGACGCAGACCGCGTTCGGCGCCTGCGATTTGATGTCCTTGAGCAGCGGAATCGTGATGTGCGTCGGGAAGGTCATGTCGAACTTGCCGGCGACGAAGGCGAGAATGGCGGTCGAGCGGTTGGGGATGATCGTGTACTCGATGCCGTCGAGATACGGCAGGCCCTTCTTCCAGTAGTCCGGGTTTCGCGTCAGCTTGATCGATTCATTGGCTTTGAACTCGACGAACTTGAACGGTCCGGTCCCGATCGGATGGGTGCGCATCTCCGCCGGCGAGACATGGCAGGGATACACCGGCGTATAGCCGGAGGCGAGCATCGCCAGCAGCGAGGGTTGCGGCCGCTTCAGCTCGAACGACACCTCGAAATCGCCGTTGGGCGTGACGTCGTTGACTTCGTTGTACCAGGATTTGCGTGGATTCTGCCGAAGCTTCTGCTGCGATTTGCCCATGAGCAGATCGAAGCTGCACTTGACGTCGGCTGACGTGAACGGCTTGCCGTCATGCCACTTGACGCCCTGGCGCAGCTTGAACGTCAGCTTCTTGTTGTCGCTGCTCCATGACCAGCTCTCGGCCAGCTCGGGCCTGATCGTGTCAGGGCTGTTCTGCGCCATATGCTGGTCGTAGATGACAAGGTTGTTGAACACGCCCATGAACGGCACGTTGACCGAGTAGGTCGCGCCCTCGAGAATGGAGGCGTTCGCCGGGCTGTCACGGTGGTAGATCCGCAGGATTCCACCCTGCTTGGGCTCGCCGGCATATGTGTTGGTCGAAAACGCCAGCAAAGATAGCGCCGCCGTCGCGGCGAGCGCCCATACGCTCCGCATCCTCGGTCCTCCCTGGACATCTGCCTTTTTGGCCTGTTTGTCAGAACGATAGCCACGCACGCGCGGCGAGGCAACCGGCAAGGCCGCTCACTCTCTTGGCAATTCGGATGACGAAGGGCCGCAGAGGTTTCCTCTGACAATGTGAGGGTGCGGGGCGTCGGCGAGTTCCTGCGCCGGTGTGGGTCTCCAATTGTCTCAACAAGCCTCGCCGTCGTCCCGGCGAAGGCCGGGACCCATACCGCGTGATCTATCGGTTGCGGTAGGTCCAAGTACCGAACCACGAATCTTCGCCAAACCACTCCCTGAGATTATGGGTCCCGGCCTTCGCCGGGACGACATTGATTGTTTGGTTACGACCTCACACGATCCTGGACGTCTTGTTCCCCCAGTACCGATCCCGCAGCAGCCGTTTGTACAGCTTGCCGGTCGGCAGTCGCGGCAACTCCTTCTCGAAATCGACCGAGCGCGGCACCTTCTGCCGCGACAGGGATTGGCTGCAGAAGCCGATCAGCTCTTCGGCGAGCGCATCACCCGGCGCCACGCCCGGCATCGGCTGCACCACCGCCTTCACCTCTTCGCCGAGATCGGGATTGGGCACGCCGAACACGGCCGCATCGGCAACCTTGGGATGGGTGATCAGCAAATTCTCGCATTCCTGCGGGTAGATGTTCACCCCTCCCGAGATGATCATGAAGGTGGCGCGGTCGGTCAGATAGAGGAAGCGATCCTCGTCGACATAGCCGACATCGCCGACCGTGCTCATGCTGCCATCGATCGAGCGCGCCTCTCGCGTCTTCTCGGGATCGTTGAAATATTCGAATGGGGTTGCCGTCTTGAACCACACCTGGCCCGGCGTGCCGGTCGGGCACGGCCTCATGTTCTCGTCGAGAATATGGAGATCGCCGAGCAGCACCTTGCCGACCGTGCCGCGATGGGCGAGCCATTCCGCGCTGTTGCAGGCCGTGAAGCCGAGGCCTTCGGTCGCGCCGTAATATTCATGGATGATCGGCCCCCACCATTTGATCATATCGTCCTTGACCAGCGCCGGGCAGGGCGCGGCGGCGTGGATCGCGATCTCGAGCGACGACAAATCGTAGCGGCCGCGCACTTGCTCCGGCAGCTTCAGCATGCGCGAGAACATTGTCGGCACCAGCTGGGTGTGGGTGATGCCCCATTGCTGCACCAGCTGGAGATACCGCTCGGGATCGAAATTCTCCATGATGATCACGGTGCCGCCCATGCGGATCGTGAGATTCACCGCCGCCTGCGGCGCCGAGTGGTAGAGCGGCGCGGGTGACAGATAGACCATGCCCTCGCGGTACTGCCAAAGCTTGGTCAGGAAATCGAACAGCGGCAGATTGTGCTTCGGCGGCTCCTCCGGCAGCGGCCGCAAGATTCCCTTCGGCCGTCCGGTGGTCCCGGACGAATAGAGCATCGCCGTGCCCAGCCACTCATCTGCGATCGGCGTCTTCGGCATGTCGGCCGTCACCTCTGCAAGCCCGACGATGCGGTCGCTCTCGCCCGGACCGTCGGCGACGATGCAGAGCTTGACCTCAGGACACGCCTGGATCGCCTGGCGGGCGATCTCGAGCTTTGCCACCGAGGTGATCAGGACCTTGGACTGGCTGTTGACGAGGAGATAGGCGAGCTCGCCCGCGGTCAGGAAGGAGTTGATGCAGGTGTAATACAGCCCGGACCGTTCGCCCGCGCCGCAGGCTTCGAGGTAGCGGGAATTGTTCTCCATGAAGATCGAGTAGTGATCGAGCCGCTTCAAGCCCAGCTTGCGGAACAGATGTGCCAGCCGGTTGCTGCGCGCATCGAGCTCGCGATAGGTGACGGTCTCGCCCGTCGCCGCCATGATGAACGCCGGTTGCAACGGGCGCAGGCGGGCATGCTGACCTGGGTACATCAATCCTCCGGCTAGAAATTATGCGGCGAGAAGCAGGATTTCGCGCAGCTGCGCAGGGCTGTCGATCTTGCGTGGATTGCGCGGCACCCACGGCGTGCGCATCGCCTGTTCGGCGATGGTGTCGAAATGCTCGGGCGAGACGCGCACGTCCGACAGGCTGCGCGGCATGCCGAGCGAGCGGATGAAGGCATCGAGCACGTCGGCGGCATCGCGGCCGGGAAATCCCATCGCTGCGGCGACCACCATCTGCTGCTCGGCGTTGTCGCGCGCATTCCAGCGCATCACCGCGGGCAGCATGACGCAGGAGGTGTAGCCATGCGGCACGTCGAAGGCCGCGCCGAGCACGTAGCCGATGCCGTGGCTTGCTCCCATCGGCACGCCGGCCGAAAGCGCGCCCATCGACAGCCACGTGCCGATCTGCGCATCCATCCGCGCGTCGAGATCGGCAGCGTCGGCCTTCACCCGCGGGAGCGCGTCGGCGAGCATGGCCAGACCCTTCACCGATTGCGCGTCGGCGTAAGGGTGGGTCTCGCGCGAGCAGATGGCCTCGACGCAATGGTCGACCGCACGGATACCGGTCGAAAGAAACAGCCATTCCGGCGTATGCACGGTCATGGCGGGATCGAGGATGGTCGCGCGCGGCACCGTGAGCGGGTGCCGCAGCATCTGCTTGACGTGGGTGGCGCGGTCGGTCACCCCCGCAATCGAGCTGAACTCACCGCCGGCAATCGTGGTCGGCACGCTGATCTGGCGCACGGCCGGCGCCTTCATCTCGGGAGCGATACCCTTGTGCACGCGGATGCGCTCGATGCCCGCGATATCGTCGATGTCGTTGGCAAGACAAAGCTGCACCGCCTTGGCGCCGTCAGTGATTGAGCCGCCGCCGACGGTGACGATGAGGTCCGCGGCTGCCTCGCGCGCCGCATTGGTCGCCGCGATCACCGCCTCGCGCGGCGTATGTGCCGGCATCGCGTCGAAGACCCCAGCGCAGCGGGAGCCCAGGGCGTGTCTGATCTTCTCGATTTCGCTGGTCTGCCGGTTCAGCGTGCCGGAAACCATCAGGAAGGCCCGGCGCGTCCCCAGCCGGTCCATCTGCGCGACAATGGCCTCGGCCGCGGGATGGCCGAAAACAACCTCTTCGATCGCGCCGTAAACGACACGTCCCTGATACACGCCTGTCCTCCCGGGACAATTGCTCTTGTTTTGTGGGACTAATCTAGCCGAGCGGCCCGCCTTCGTCATGTGCGAAGGCGCTGGCTCACGCGCGCTCTCTCCCTCTCCCCGTTCTTACGGGGAGAGGGTCGGGGTGAGGGGCTGCCTCCGCAATCACGGTCAGCCGGATTCGCGGAGGCTCCCCCTCACCCGGATCGCTGTCGCGCTCAGGCCTCTCCCCGTAGGTGGGGAGAGGCGAAGAAGACGTCCCTGTCAACCCATCATCCGGCTAGGGCATTTCCCCAAGCATTGCGCTCGGCGTTGCCTTGAAGATTTCATCATGCTGACCCATCTTGTGTCGCCCGCAGGTACGCGCGTACCCTGATGTTTCTGCGGCTTTCATGCGAGGACCTGGGATGGGCGGACCGGACGGAAGCGAGCAATTTGTCAAAACGCACGATTTCGTTCAGCCGCGGCCCCGCGCAATCGCCGGGCTTCTGGCCGCGGCATTCGCCCTCGCCGGCTGTGGACAGCCCGCCTCGCAGGCGGCCGCCCCGCCGCCTCCGGCGGTGACAATTGCCCAACCGGTCAAGCGCACGGTCACCGATTGGGACGAGTTCACCGGCCGCTTCGAGGCGGTCGAGGAGGTGCAGGTCCGCCCGCGGGTCGGCGGCTATGTCAACTCCGTCGAGTTCCAGGACGGCGCGATCGTGCACGCCGGCGACCTGCTCTATGTGATCGACCCGCGTCCGTTCGAGGCGGTGGCGGAGCAGGCCGACGGCCAGCTCTCGGACGCCCGCGCCAAGGTGGAGCTCGCCAAGCGCGAGCTCGACCGCGGTCTCAACCTGGTGCAGACCAGCGCCGTCTCGGAGCAGGTGGTCGATCAGCGCCGCCAGGCCTTGCAGGCCGCGCATGCCGCCGAGACGCAGGCCGAAGGTGCGCTGAAGGCGGCCAAGCTCAATATCGAGTTCACCCATGTCACCGCGCCGATCACCGGGCGCGTCAGCCGCCATCTCGTCAGCGCCGGCAATCTCGTGCAGGGCAGCGATAGCGGGACTTCGACGCTGCTGACCTCGATCGTGACGCTCGATCCGATCTACGTCTATTTCGACATGGATGAGACGACTTTCATGAAATACAGCAAGCTGTGGTTCGAGGGTAAGCGTCCAAGCTCGCGCGATACCGCAAATCCGGTGCAAGTGACGCTCGCCGGCGAGACGAAGCCCTCGCATGACGGCACCATCAACTTCCTCGACAACCGCCTTGATGTCTCGACCGGCACGCTGCGCAGCCGCGCCGTCATCAAGAACACCGATCTCTCGATCCTGCCCGGCCAGTTCGGCCGCGTCCGCCTGATCGGCAGCGCGCCCTATGAGGCGCTGCTGATTCCGGACGTCGCGGTCGCAACCGACCAGTCGCGCAAGATCGTGTTCGTGGTCAAGCCGGACGACACTGTCGAGGCGCGTCCCGTGACGCTCGGGCCACTGGATGATGGCCTGCGCGTGATCCGTGAAGGATTGAAGGCGGAGGATCGCGTCATCGTCAACGGCATCCAGCGTGCCCGTGTCGGCGCCAAGGTCGCCGCGTCTCCCGCCCAGGCACCGGCTGCTGGCAAGCCCGGTGACAAATCATGAATCTTGGCCGTCTCTCCATCAACCAGCCCATTCTCGCGATGGTGCTGTCGATCGTGCTGCTGATCGTCGGCGCGCTCGCCTACACCACGCTGCCGGTCTCGGAATATCCGCAAGTGGTGCCGCCGACCGTCGTCGTCACCACGCAATATCCCGGCGCCTCGGCACAAACCGTGTCCGACACCGTCGCCGCCCCGATCGAGCAACAGATCAACGGCGTCGAGGACATGCTGTATCTCTACAGCCAGGCGACCTCGAACGGCCAGCTCACCATCACCGTCACCTTCAAGCTGGGGACCGATCTCGACAAGGCGCAGGTGCTGGTGCAGAATCGCGTCGCGATCGCGCAGCCGCAACTGCCGGACGAGGTGCAGCGCAACGGCGTCGTCACCCGCAAGAACTCGCCCGACATCCTCATGGTCGTGTTCATGCTGTCGCCCGACGACACCTTCGACCAGCTCTACATCTCAAACTACGCGCTGCTCCAGGTTCGCGACCAGCTGCTGCGGATCGACGGCGTCGGCGACATCCAGATCTTTGGTGCGCGCGATTATTCGATGCGGCTCTGGCTCGATCCCGACCGGATCGCCAATCTCGGCCTGACCTCGGACGAAGTGCTCGCGGCGATCCGGGCGCAGAACGTGCAGATCGCGGGCGGCCAGCTCGCCGAACCGCCGATCGCCGACCGCGCCTTCCAGCCGAACCTCACCTTCACCGGACGCTTGAAGGACAAGAAACAGTTTGAGGACATTCTGATCAAGGCCGGCTCCGACGGCCGGACGGTGCGGCTGCGCGACGTCGCCCGCATCGAGCTCGGCGCGCTGGCCTACTCCACCAACAGTTTCCTGTTGCGCAAATCGGCGGTCGCCATGCTGGTGACCCAGCGGCCGGGATCCAACGCGCTCGCGACCGCCAAGCATATCTCGGACACGATGACGAAGCTCAAGGAGAGTTTCCCGAAAGGTCTCGACTACAATATCGGCTACAACCCGACCGAGTTCATCGCGCAATCCGTCCACGAGCTGATCAAGACCATCTACGAGGCCATGCTGCTCGTGGTCGTCGTGGTGCTGGTGTTCCTGCAAGGATGGCGGCCCGCGATCATCCCGATCATCGCGATACCGGTCTCGCTGGTCGGCACGTTTGCGGTGATGGCGGCACTCGGCTTCTCCATCAACAATCTCACGCTGTTCGGGCTGGTGCTCGCGGTCGGCATCGTGGTCGACGACGCCATCGTCGTGGTCGAGAATGTCGAGCGGCATCTCGAGCACGGCATGAGCCGGCGCGACGCTGCGCTGAAAACCATGGAGGAGGTTGGCGGTGCGCTGGTGTCGATCGCGCTGGTGTTGTGCGCCGTGTTCGTCCCGACGGCGTTCCTGGGCGGCATATCCGGGCAATTCTTCCAGCAATTCGCCGTCACCATTGCGGTCGCGACCGCGATCTCCTGCTTCTGCTCACTGACGCTGTCGCCGGCCTTGGCCTCGCTTCTCCTCGTCCCGCACGAGGAGAAGCGGCCGCCAGCGCGCTGGAACGTCCTCGCGCGCGGCTGGGGCGCGTTCACCGGCGCCTTCAACCGTGTGTTCGAGCGGCTGGCGCATGGCTATGCCGGTGTGGCCAATTTCGTGATCCGGCACTCGGTGGTGATGATCCTGGTCTATGTTGTGCTGATCGGCAGCGCCGGCTGGCTGATCGGGACCACATCGCAGGGCTTCATTCCGGCGCAGGATCGCGGCTACGTCATCATCTCCGTGCAATTGCCGGGCGCGGCGTCGCTGGCGCGCACCACGGAGGTCGTGCGCGAGATCGAGCGGATCGCGCTGGATACGCCGGGCATCGTCCGCGTCGCCGCTTTCGCCGGCTTCTCGGGCGCGACCCGCACGCAGGCCGGCAACGCGGCGGCGCTGTTTCCGGTGTTCGACGAACCCGAGGCGCGGATCAAGAAAGGACTATCCGCCAACGCCATCACCGCCGAGTTGCGCAAGCGCCTCGCCGCGATCCAGGGCGCCTTCATCATCGTCATTCCGCCGCCGGCGGTGCCCGGCATCGGCACCGGCGGCGGCTTCACCATCCGCATCCAGGATCGCCAGGGCCGCGGTCCGGAGCTGCTGGCAGCGGCGACCGACGAACTCGTCGCCGCCGCGCGCAAATCGCCCTCGCTCTTCGCCCCCTCGGTGTTCTCGCCGTTCTCGGCCAACACGCCGCAGCTCTTCGTCGATATCGACCGCACCAAGGCGCAGAAGTTAGGGGTGCCCATCGCCAATATCAACGACACGATCCAGACCTATTTCGGATCGACCTATGTCAACGACTTCAACCTGTTCGGCCGCACCTATCACGTCACCGCCCAGGCCGATTTCCCGTTCCGCAAAGAACCGGCCGACCTCGCACGCTTGCGCACGCGCAATGCCTCCGGCGACATGGTGATGCTGGGCAGCGTGGTCGACTTCAAGGATGTCTCGGGTCCCGACCGCGTCGCACGCTACAATCTCTACGCGGCGTCCGAATTGCAAGGCGAGCCGGCGCCGGGTACCAGCTCGACCACTGCGCTTAACGCCATCAAGAAGCTCGCCGACGAGACCTTGCCGAGCGGCTTCAGCTTCGAATGGACCGACCTGTCCTATCAGCAGATCACCGGCGGCAATGCCGGTCTTTACGTTTTTCCAATCTGCGTACTGTTCGTCTATCTCGTACTCGCCGCGCAATATGGCAGCTGGACCTTGCCGTTCGCGGTGATCCTGATCGTGCCGATGTGCCTGCTGGCGGCCACCATCGGCGTGCGCATCATGGGCCAGGACGTCAACATCCTCACGCAGATCGGCTTCGTCGTGCTGGTGGGGCTGGCGGCAAAGAACGCGATCCTGATCGTCGAGTTCGCGCGTGACATCGAGACCGAGGGAAAACCGCGGCTGGAGTCCGTGATCGAGGCCTGCCGATTGCGTCTGCGGCCGATCCTGATGACATCCTTTGCCTTCATCCTCGGCGTGCTGCCGCTGGTGATCTCGTCCGGCTCCGGCTCGGAGATGCGGCAAGCCGTCGGCGTCGCCGTCTTCTTCGGCATGATCGGCGTCACTTTGTTCGGCCTGGTGTTCACCCCGATCTTCTATGTCGTGGTGCGGAACCTGGCGGAGGGGCGGAACGAGGGGAAGCCGAAACCTGAGGTCGCTGCCTGATTGCCGTTGGTTGCAGGCGCTTCAACACCCACGGTGTCGTCCCGGCGAAGGCCGGGACCCATAACCCCAGGGAGCAGTTGTGACGCGAATCTGGTCACAACGAGTCTTCGCCAAATCCAATCCTGTGGCTATGGGTCCCGGCCTTCGCCGGGACGACACGTTTTGTATGGCATCCGCCCATACTAACCGCCTATCTGAAATGGATGGGCAGCGACGGCGTTCTTCACTACTATTCGCGCGATTTCAAAACAGAACAATGCTGGGAGACAACAGATGAAATCAGCACTTTTGGCCGCTGTCGCAACGTCGGCGCTGTTGCTGGCCGCGCCGGCTTCCGCGCAAGGCGTCAAGATCGGCATCCTCAACGATCAGTCCGGCGTCTATGCCGATTACGGCGGAAAGTACTCGGTCGAAGCGGCCAGGATGGCGATCGAGGATTTCGGCGGCGAAGTGCTCGGCCAGAAGATCGAGATGGTCACCGCCGATCACCAGAACAAGCCTGATCTGGCCACCTCCATCGCGCGGCGCTGGTATGACGCTGACAATGTCGACATGATCACGGAGCTGACGACGTCGTCGGTGGCGCTCGCCGTGCAGGACCTGTCGAAGGAAAAGAAGAAGATCGACATTGTGGTCGGCGCGGCCACGTCGAGCATCACCGGCAGCGCTTGCTCGCCCTACGGCTTCCACTGGGCGTTCGACACCCATGCGCTCGCGGTCGGTACCGGTGGCGCGCTGACCAAAGCGGGCGGCGACACCTGGTTCTTCCTCACCGCCGACTACGCCTTCGGCTATGCGCTGGAGAAAGACACCAGCGAGATCGTGACCCACAATGGCGGCAAGGTGCTGGGCTCGGTTCGTGTGCCGCTCAACTCGTCGGACTTCTCCTCGTTCCTGCTGCAAGCGCAGAGCTCGAAGGCGAAGATCGTCGGCCTCGCCAATGCCGGCCAGGACACCACCAATTCGATCAAGCAGGCGGCCGAGTTCGGCATCGTCTCCGGCGGCCAGAAGCTTGCAGGCCTGTTGATGACGCTTGCCGAGGTGAACGGGCTCGGCTTGCAGGCCGCGCAAGGCCTGGTGCTGACGGAAGGCTTCTACTGGGACCATGACGACACCACGCGCGCGTTCTCCGAGCGGTTCTTCAAGCGCACCGGCCGGATGCCGAGCATGATCCACGCCGGCACCTATTCGGCGACGCTGAGCTATCTGAAGGCGGTGAAGGCCGCCGGCACCAAGGACAGCGACGCGGTCGCCAGGAAGCTGAAGGAGTTGCCGGTCGACGACGCTTTCGCCAAGGGCAAGGTGCTCGAGAACGGCCGTATGGTCCACGACATGTATCTGTTCGAGGTCAAGAAGCCCTCGGAGTCGAAGAAGCCGTGGGATTATTACAAACAGCTCGCGGTGGTCCCCGGCGACCAGGCCTTCTTCACCGCCAAGGAGAGCGGCTGCCCGCTGACGAAATAAGAGGATCTTTATGTCGTCCTGGCGAAAGCCAGGACCCATTACCTCGATTGGCAGTTGTCGAAACAAGCTGTGGCCACCATGCTCCCCATAACCACGCCCTGTGGTTATGGGTCCTGGCGTTCGCCAGGACGACGGCCGTGGGTGTGGTCGCAGTGCCCCTCACACCAACCTTAACACCACCGCCCCCAGAGCTCCCGCCCACAACACGATGGCCGCGATGCCCTGGATGAAGAATCCCGGGCCGCGCTTCGCGGCCGCCTTCGAATAGCCGATGAAGTAGACGATACGGCCGATGATCCACACCGCGCCGATCCCGCCGGCGGCGGCGTCGCCGATATAGACCGCGAACAGCCACAACGACGGCAGGAAGATCGGCATCCACTCCAGCGTGTTCATCTGGATGCGGAAGGCCCGCTCGAAATCCGGGTGGCCCGACATCGCCGGCGCCTTGACGCCGGTCCTGGTGCGCGAGCGCGACACGTTCATGGATGTGAAGAAGAAAAACAGGATCGCCAGCAGCGTGACGAGCGCAGTGAGGTGGTACATGGCACATCCTTTTGAGCAGACTGCGGTTCAATAGCCGGTCAGCTCGAGATAGCCAACGCCATTATGCGTGCCGGCGAAGCTGATCGGTCCTTCCCAATAGGAGAAGCCGGTCCCCATCCAGGCCTTTGGGTTCAGCGGTTTGCAAACAATCGAGAATGATCGCGACGGGATCGTGATCTGCCATTGCACCGGCAGCCTGCGTCCCGCGACATCCGCCGTTGCCTTTGGTGTCATCTGAATGTCGTTGCCCGCAATCATCTGCGTTCGGCCGTCGGCGAAAATCCAGTTGCCGAACGGATAGTCCTTGCCATCCTTTTGACGGAGCCGGTACAGCATCAGCTTGTCGCCGGAGGCGAGATGCAGCGACAGCCAGTCCCAGCCGGTCTGGTCGGGGTCGAGCGGCTGGCTGCTCCATTCGCGATCCATCCAGGCCTGGCCCGAGACATCGACCGGCTTGTCGTCAATCGTGATGCTGCCGCGCGCGTGAAAAAACGGTTGGCTGTAATAATAGGACGCCTGGCCGCGCTCCGACTTGCGGCTGTAGCCGCCATCACCTTGCAACACCACCGGACGATCCGCTTCGAGCGTCAGCGCATAGCTGAAATCGGGGCCCGCGGCTTTCAGGGTCAGCGGCGACAAGGTGCGATCGTCGGTGCCGTCAGTTGCTTTCATCTCCCAATCGTCGATCCAGGCTGCGAATGGCTTTGCCGCGACGCCGGCCTGGCCGATGCCGCCGCGCGAGAGCCGCTCGTTGAAACGATGGGTATCGGCCCGCGTCACCGCGGCATGCGCCATCCAGATCTGTTGATTGGCCCAGCCCTCGCCCTGCGGCCCCGGCTGCGTCGCCTGGCGGAACAACGTCCATTGCAGGCCACAGGCCGCACCGCTGCTGTCGACGAGGTTCGCGGTGAGATACCACCATTCGATGCGAAACTCCGGGTGCGGCCCGTGATCGGCCGGAAAGGAAAACAGCTTTCCCGGCGTCACCTGCGCAAAGCCGTCCGCCTTCTCGCCGAGACCGGCATAGCCTTGTGCGCTTGCGCGGCGCGCAAGCGCGAGCGCCGCCATGCCGCCGACAAGGGCGCGTCGCGAGATGCCGTCAGCGCTCATTGGCGAACACCTTGACGAGCGCCGCCGGCTGCATCCGCGCCAGCCGGACCATCGGCAGCAGCGCGGCAAGCAGCGACGCGACCAGTGCGACCGCGACCAGCTCGACCAGTTGCAGCGGAAACACGTGGAACGGCAGCCGCCAGCCGAACGCCTTCACGTTCACGATCGCAATCAGGCACCACGCCACCAGGAGTCCGAGCGGCACAGCCAGCAGCGACGTGAACAGCGCAACCGACAGCGTCTTGGTCAATTCGATCGCGGCGAGCCGCGGCCGCGTGATGCCGATCGCCCAGAGCGGCGCGAGCTGCGGCAGGCGCGAATTCGCCAGCGTCAGCAGGCTGGTCAGCAGCGCGATGCCGGCAACGCCAAGCGTGAAGGTGTTCAGCGCCGAGGTGACCGCAAAGGTGCGGTTGAAGATCCGGATCGACTCCGCCTTCACCGTCGCCTGGTCGGCGACGCTGCGATCGTCGAGCGAAAATTGCGCCTGCAATGCTGCGATCAATCCGGCAATCTTGTCGCGCGGAACAATAAGGCCAATCCGCGTCTGCGGCGTCTGCGGAAACTGCCGGATCAGCGCCGCGACATTGACGGCAAGCTGCCCCTTGGGATTGCCGTAATCGGCATAGACGCCGACGATGTCGAGCTCCCATGTTCCGCCCGGCGCCGGCACGTCGATGACATCGCCGACCCGGACATTCAGCCGCCGGCTCAATTGCTCGCTGATGAAGGCGGCATTGCCCGGGATGAGCTGCGTCCAGGCGCGCGGCGCGGTCTCCAGCAGCGGCCAGCGCTCGCGATAGAGCGCGTGATCGGGCAGGCCGAGCAATTCCACCGGCTGGCCCTGAACTTGAGTCTCCGCGCGGCCGCCCGACAGAATGGCTTGCACGTCGTTGCGGTCCTTCAGCCAGTTCCGGATCGCAACGGCTTGGGCGTTGTCGGAGGCGCTGATGTAGACATCAGCGGCAAGCCGCCCGTTGAGCCAGCCGACAAAGGTGCGGCTGAAGGTTTCCACCATGGTGGAGACGCCGACATTGACGGAAAGCGCGAGCAGCAGCGCCATCAGCGCCAGCGATAGTCCCGAAAGCTGTTGCCGGCTATCCGCCCAGAACCACAGCGCGAGCGGCCCTCGCGCGGTGCGTTGGCCCACGCGCAGCATGATCTCGAGCAAAGCCGGCAGGATCAGCGCTGCCCCCAGCATCAGTGCCGCCAGCACCCCGAAGCCTGCGATCAGCGAGGAGCCATAGCGCAGCAACAGCAGCGCCACCGCGAACACGGCGCAAGCAGCGACGCTTTGCAGGATCAGCCAGCGGCGCTGCCGTTGCTGCCAGGCATACCGCTGCGCCGTCGCCAGCACCGGCATCCGGATCGCCTTGATCAGGCTGGTTGCCGCCGCAACAAGCGCGCCCGCAATGCTGATGCCGATGCCGGCGAGCCACCATTCAGGTCGGAGCGTGAGCTGCCCCGGAATCTGGGCGCCATAGAGCCCGCGCAGCGACGCCGCGACGTCAGGCAACAGCGCCGCCGCGATGAAATAGCCGCAGACCAATCCGATCAGGCCGGCGACCAGTGCCAGCGCCACCAGCTCGACCACGAGCACCGTGTTGACCAGCCGCGCCGAGGCGCCGCAGGCCCGCAATGTGCGCAGCATCGGCAGCCGCTGCTCGAAGGCGAGGCCGACGGCCGAATTGACGATGAAGAGGCCGACGAAGAACGACAGCAGTCCGAAGGCGGTGAGGTTGAGATGGAAGCTGTCGGTGAGGCGTTCCAGCTCGGTCTCGGCGTTCGGCTCGACCAGCTGCAGCTGGTCACCGACGACGCTTGCGAGCGGCGCGGGCTTGCCCTTTGGCTTGCCGATCAAAAGCCGCGACACCTGGTCCGGCTTGTTGAGCAGCCGCTGCGCCACGCCGATATCGACGACCAGCACCTCAGGCACGAGCTGTGGCTGCACGTGCAGCGGCGGCAGTTTTGCGCCATTGCTGATGGAGGGTGTTGCGCCTTTCGTTTCCTGCAAGTCCGTCAGCGTCTCACGCGCCACCAGCGTCTGGCCAGGCGCGTTGACGAAGCTGCTCAAATCCGCGGCCCCAAGGCGCGGCGCATTGCCGACGTCGCTCGGCAGCGTCACCGGCTCGATGCCGAGCAGCCGCACGGAGCGGCCGTTGATCTGGACGCGGCCTTCCAGCACCGGCGAGACCGGCCAGCCCGCGCGCCGGAGCTTGACGAAAAACTCTTGCGGGAAGGTCGCCGCATTCGGCGCGACCAGCATCGCAGTGCGCACGCCGCCAAATGTCGCCGCCGCGCGATCATAGGCGTTGCGGGCCTGCTGATTGATCGCCTGCACTCCGCTCCACAACGCAGTCGCCGCGATCAGCCCGATCAGCAGCGTCGCGAACTGCATCTTGTGGCGCCGCCAATGGCTGAGCAGCACGGCGAGCACCCACAGCGCGCGCTTCATGCGATCCGTCCCGCATGCAGGATGACGTGGCGGTCGAGCGTGCCGGCGAGATGCAGGCTGTGCGTCACCATCAGGAAGCCGCAGCCGGTGCGCGCGACGAGGTCGCGCGTCAGCGCCAGCACGTCATCGGCGGTGGCTTCGTCGAGATTGCCGGTCGGCTCGTCCGCGAGCAGCAGCGACGGCTTTGTCGCCAGCGCCCGGCCGATCGCGACCCGCTGCTGCTGGCCACCGGACAGTTGCTCGGGGTAACGCTTCAACAGGCCGCCGAGCCCGAGGCGCTCGACCAGTTCCGTGTGCCAGCTCGCATCATGCCGTCCGGCGATCCGGGCCTGGAAGGCGAGATTGTCCGCGACCGAGAGGCTCGGGATCAGGTTGAACTGCTGAAAAACCAGGCCGATCCGGTCGCGCCGCACTGCGGCGCGGCCCGCGTCCGACAGCTTGCTCACCTCAATGTCCTCTAGCCGGATCGTGCCGTCATCAGCGGCATCCAGCCCCGCGATCAGGTGCAACAGCGTGCTCTTGCCGCTGCCGGATTCGCCGGTCAGTGCAACGCGCTCACCGGCCTTGAGCTCGAGATCGACGCCGCGCAACACGTGCACCGGCTCGCCGGCCGATGCGAAGGTTTTTGAGAGGTTTTTGATGCTCAGCAAGATGAATGGCGCCGGACGGAATTAACGGAAATGCTGCGTAGCACAGTTGATGCGGAAATGCCGGGGTTGCGTTGCCGTTCAAGCCGTTGTTAGCTTCAACAACGGCCAAATCAAAAAAGTACCAAAGACAGACGGGGAGAATGATGAGCGCTCAGGGAACGCCCATGGTGGCGGGCAAGACGGCGGGGGCAGCTGCGGCGACTCCGAAGCACGCTTGGACCGTTACCTTTCTCCTGTTTCTGTTCATGCTGGTGAACTTCGCCGACAAGATCGTCGTCGGCCTCGCCGGTGTTCCGATCATGACCGATTTGAAGCTCGATCCGGAGCAGTTCGGCCTGCTCGGCTCCTCGTTCTTCTTCCTGTTCTCGATCTCGGCCATCGTGGTCGGCTTTATCGTCAACAAGGTGGCGACGCGCTGGGTGCTGCTGACCTTGGCGGTGATCTGGGCGCTGGCACAGTTTCCGATGGTCGGCACCGTCAGCTTCACCACGCTTCTGATCTGCCGCATCGTGCTGGGTGCCGGCGAAGGCCCGGCGGCTGCGGTGGCGATGCACGCCGTCTACAAATGGTTTCCCAACGAGAAGCGCACGCTGCCGACCGCGATCCTGTCGCAGGGGTCGGCCTTCGGTGTCATCCTGGCGGTGCCGGCGTTGAACTGGGTGATCGTCAATCATTCCTGGCACTATGCTTTCGGTGCGCTCGGCGTTGCCGGCCTGATCTGGGTCGCGGCCTGGCTCGCGCTCGGCAAGGAAGGTCCACTGGACACCGATGAATCCGCGGTTGCCGAGCCCAAGATCTCCTATGTGCAGCTCCTGACCTCGCGCACCTTCATCGGCTGCGTGGCCGCGACCTTTGGCGCCTATTGGGCGCTGTCGCTGGGCCTCACCTGGTTCACGTCCTTCATCATCAAGGGACTCGGCTTCTCGCAATCGAACGCCGGCTGGATCTCGATCCTGCCCTGGGTGTTCGGCGCGACCATCGTGATCCTGACCGGCTGGATATCGCAGGTGATGACGGCGCGCGGCTACACGACGCGTGTCTCGCGCGGCGTGCTCGGCTCGGTGCCGCTGATCATCGGCGGCCTGATCCTGGCGGCAATGCCGTATGTCCCCGGCGTGGGCCTGAAGATCGTGTTGCTCGTGGTGGGCCCCGGGCTCTGCGGCGCGATCTATGTCGTGTGCCCGGCGATGCTCGGTGAATTCACGCCGACGTCGCAGCGCGGTGCGATCCTCGCGATCTACGGCGCGCTCTATACGCTCTCGGGCATCATTGCACCCAGCGTGATGGGCACCGTGATCCAGCGCGCCGGCAACATGGTCGACGGCTACATGACCGGATTCACCATCAATGCCGTGATCATGGTCGGCTCCGGCCTGCTCGGGCTGCTCCTGCTCTGGCCCAACACAGAGAAGGCCAGGCTGACGCGCGGTGCGGTTCCGCAGGCCGCAGCGCTGAAGGGTGTGGTGTCGCCGACGTAAGAAGGCTTGGCGCCGCCTCAGACCTCCTGTCGTCCCGGACAAGCGCAGCGAAGCGGAGCGCAGATCCGGGACCCATAACCACAGGGGGGTGTTTGGCGAAGACTCAGAGTTGCCAGTCTCGCGCCACAACTGCTCCTTGGGGTAATGGGTCCGGGCTTTCGCCAGGACGACCACTGAATTTGTAGCTACGCCTTGCCCTGCGCCCGCCGCTCCGTGAACGGCGACAGCACCACCGTTGCCACCATGAAGATCACCGAGGCGCCGAACACCCAGTGCGGCGCACTCTGGTCCATGATCCAGCCGAACAGCAGCGGGCTGACGATGCCGCCGAGATTGAAGCCGGTGGAGACGATGCCGAAGGCGCGCCCCGCAGCACCGGGAGGCGCGGCATTGCGCACCAGCATGTCGCGCGAGGGGGCGATCACGCCGGAGAGGAAGCCCGCGGCGGTCATAGTCGCGGTGAGCGCCCAGCCGGGCAGCGCCACAAGCGCGATCAAGAGCACGATGGCCGCATTCGCGGCAAAGCAGGCGGCTGCGACATAGCCGTGGCGCTCGGTATGATCGGCGAGGAAGCCGCCCGCAAGCACGCCGGCGGCGCTGGCTGCGAGAAAGGCGGTCAGCGCGACATTGGCGGCGGAGTAGGACGCGCCATAGCCGCTCATCAGCGCCACCACGCCGAAATTGTTGATGCCGGCAACCGACAGGCTCAGCAGCATGAACAGCGCGGTCAGCGTGATCAGCGCCGGGGTGATCACGGCCTGCTTCGGCGCGTTCGCGCTGGCCGGCTTGTTCTTGTGCGCGCCGGCATCGGGAATGTTCATGGTGACCAGCAGCAGGGCGACCAGCACGCCGATGACACCCGACGCGATCAGCGCGCCGACGCCGCCGGACACCGTGACCAGCGCAGCGACGATCGCGGGCGCAACCGCGCCGCCGAGATAGCCGGCAAAAGTATGGATCGAGAAGGCGCGGCCCATCCGCGCCTCATCCATGTGCTCGGCCAGGATTGCGTAATCGGCGGGATGATAGACGCTGTTGGCGAGCCCAAGCAGCACGGCGCAGGCGATCAGCGAGGCATAGCTCAGGTGCACACCGAGCAGCATCAGCGCGAGCCCGCCAAGCGTCAGTCCACCCAGCAAAATCCTGCGCGCACCGAAATGATCGACCAGATAGCCGGTCGGCGCCTGCGTCAGCCCGGATACGACCGCAGACACGGTCAGCGCGAAGCCGAGCTCGACATAGCCGACCCCAAGCTGGCTCTTGAGGAACGGAAACAGCATCGGCAGGACCAGCAGATGGAAATGGCTGACCCAATGCGCGATCGAGATCCCGGTCAGCGCGCTGTCCGCCTTGCCCTGTTGCGGTGCGGCGAGAACGTCGACCATTGCAGTTCCGTTTCACTCCCGAGGGGAGCGCAAACTATCGGGGACAGCCGTTATTTGTCCATGAACGCAGGCGCATGGCAGGTAGTGCGGGTGGGGGCGTGAGGGTCGACAGGTCGCCTCCACATCGCCCTCCCGGCGAAGCGCGAGCTCCATCCTCAATGTCGTCCCGGCGAAGGCCGGGACCCATAACCCCAGGGAGCGGTTTGGCGAAGACTCGTCGTTCGGTACTGCGACCGACCTCAATCGAAGGATCACGCGGTATGGATCCCGGCCTTCGCCGGGACGACACGGAAGATGTCGCGCGAGCGCGTTGTCAAAACGCGCGTCGCCGCTAGCCTCACAACGGCTCGTCATCCGGCCCGTATCGATCGCGCTTCGGCGTGGCGATGTCGCCGTCCTCGTACTCGTCGTCGTTGTCGCGCGGCGGCGGAGGCTTCTTCGCCTTGTCGTCCGGCCTCTTGGGCGGTTCGGCTGGTTTGGCGGTCTTGGCCATGGCTGTTCCGGACGGTGATGCTGCATCCGATGCTACCCGCAAAACATAGGCGGTTGCTGACTTATCTCAAGCCGCGATCACAGCGGTCAGGTGCACAGCACCGGCCCACCCGCCTTCTTCCAGGCGTCGATGCCGCCGGCGATGTGGGCAGTATTGGTGAGGCCGGCGTCCTTGGCCGCAGCGACGGCCATCGCCGAACGCTCGCCGAACGCGCAGAAGAACACGATGCGGCGACCGGTCGCGGCCGCGACCTCGCGCAGCATGCCGCCGGGCTTGAGGCTCTCCTCGACGGAGGGATAGGGCGTGTGCAGCGCGCCCTCGAGCGTGCCGTGCTTGGCGCGCTCGTTGCTCTCGCGCAGATCGACCAGCAGCAGGTCCGGCCGGCCGAGGATGCGAATCGCCTCCGCCGCGCTGAGCGCGCGCCCCTCTTTCTCCAGTTCCTCCTGATGCAGCCCGACATGCATGTTGGCCGGCACCGCCACGTCCATCATCTTCGGATTGGGCAGCTTCAGATTGGCCATCAGCTCGATATAATCGTCGACCGAGCGCACTTGCAGCCGCGGATTGTAGCGCTTCTCCTCGCCGATGGTGGAGACGGTGTCGCCCTTGTAGTCATGCGCCGGGAACACCATCGTCTCGTCCGGAAGCTTGAGCAGACGGTTGAAGATCGATTCATATTGGGCGCGTGAGGAGCCGTTCTGGAAATCGGTGCGCCCAGTGCCGCGGATCAGCAGCGTGTCGCCGGTGAAGACGCGGTCGCCCATCAAATAGGAATAGGAATCGTCGGTGTGGCCGGGCGTGTACATCACGTCGAGCGACAGGCCCTCGATGGTCACCTTGTCGCCGTCGGCAACTCTCATGGCCACCACGTCGGCCTTGGTCTGATCGCCCATCACGGTCATGCAATGGGTGCGGTCGCGCAGCTCGCCGAGCCCGGTGACGTGGTCGGCATGCAAATGGGTGTCGACCGCCTTGACCAGCTTGAGGTCGAGCTCGCGCAGCAGCTGGCAATAGCGGTCGACCTTCTCCAGCACAGGATCGAGGATCAGCGCCTCGCCGCCAGCGCGGCTGGCCAGAACGTAGCTGTAGGTGCCCGAAACGCTGTCAAAGAGCTGGCGGAAGATCATGGCAAGGCCCGGCGTGAACTGATTTTTGAAATTCTACTACGGGGCGGGCCAGAAAGAGAAGTAATGTGCTGTTGAAACAGGAGCATTTAGAAGAGTTTTATTGCGGGCGGTGGGCTTGGCGAGGCCTGCAGGCAGCTGGAGCTACAAACTCGGTGTCGTCCCGGCGTAGGCCGGGACCCATACTCCGAGGCAGTAGTGTGGCGAAGATCAGTCGTTCGGTACTCCTGCTGCCCCAACCGAGAGATCACGCTGTATGGGTCCCGGCCTTCGCCGGGACGACGGGGAGAGTATGACGCGGGAAGGCCGCTACGGCCTCACCACCGTGTAGCCATTCTCCGCCAGAAACAGGATCTGCCCGACGCCGACCTGCACCGGCGTGGCAGCGGGAATGAACTCCGGCCGCTTTCCGGTCTCCCGTTCGATGGTGTCGACGGTGTTGAGGCAGATGTCGAAACGGACGCCCTGGGCGATCAGGCTTTCGACCTGCTTGCGGCGGTCGCTGCCGGCGAGCAGAAGGTCGATGCCGGGACCGAACGTCACCACTTCGATCGCGACCTTGTCCGGGTCGTAGAACTTCAGGAGGTTGTTGGCGACGCTCAGCACCAGCGCCTGCTTCTTCGCGTCATTGTCGGACAGTTGCAGCACGATCTTGTGCTCTGCGAACGGCTTGTCCTGGAGCGGCACCTGTTGCGCCAAGCTCTGCTGCGCCAACGCTTGCTGGCTCACGGCCAGCGGCATCGCGCTCAAGGACAACAGCGCCAGCATGATCGCGCGAAAGAGTTGCAAGCGCGTCACCCCTGTCCCACAATTCCCGGATTGCCCTCGACGCCCTTCAGAGTGACGCCGGATCCGAGCCGCTCCGGCATCATCCGGCCGGAGCGCAGATATTTACTCACCACATCCCAAGCCGGCGCGCCTTGTTGCGCGTTGACGGAAGCCCAGCCCGCGACCTTGTAGCGATGGGCGGCGAGCAATGTCTTGCCGCTGTCGAGCTTCAGGTCCGAGATGCGGCTGCCGATCGCATTGGTCGGCGTGCAGGTGTAGCTGAGACCGCCGGCGCGGACCATGTCGCCGCCCTGCTGGTAGTACGGATCGGTGTTGAAGAGATTGTCGCAGACGTCCTCCAGCACGCTTTTGATCTCTGCGCCCGTCATCTCCTGCACATAGGTCTCGGAATAGGTGATTGCAGTTTCCGCGAGCAAATCCTCCATCGTCAGCGGCTGGCCGGGCAGTGCGGTGACGCCCCAGCGGAAGCCCGGCGACAGCGCGATCTCGGCGTCGAGCTCGGTGCGCAACGCCGTGCAGATCAGATCGTCCACCGGGCCGGCGAAATTGTCGCGGCGATAGAGCAGGCGGTCGGGTGTTGCGATCTTCTCCGACCAGTCCGTCGCGAACGGCGCGCGCACCCGGCCGATCAGCTCGGCCATCGCCGGATCGGGCTTCAGCAGCTCGGAATAGACCGGCAGCAGATGATATTTGACGTCGCGGACCTTGCCCTTGTCGAGCGCGAGATCGAGCACGGCCAGGAATTTTCCGTTGGAGCCGGCATTGGTGACCAGCGTCATGCCGCTCGGGTTCTTCACCGCAACAGGCTGCGGAACGGCGTCATGGGTATGGCCGCCCAAGATGACGTCGATGCCGGTCACGCGGCTCGCGAGCTTGAGGTCGACATCCATGCCGTTGTGCGAGAGCAGGATGACGGCATCGACCTTGTCGGCGCCACGCAACGCATCGACGTGCTTCTGCAACTCCTCCTCGCGAATGCCGAAGGTCCAGTCCGGCGTGAACCGCTTGGGATGCGCGATCGGCACGTAAGGAAAAGCCTGGCCTATGATCGCGACGCGGTAGCCGCCGAGCTCCTTGATCGTCGAGGGTTTGAACACGCGGCCGCTCGCTCTGTCGAAGGCGGGGGCGTCGTTGAACGCGGCCTCCTCGGTCAGGAACACATTCTGCGCCAGAAACTCGCCCTTGAAGCGCTCGAGATTGTTGCGCAGCGTCTGCTCGCCATAGGTGAATTCCCAATGCCCCGTCATCGCCTCGACGCCGAGCAGGTTGGCGGCCTCGACCATGTCGCGGCCCTGCATGATGTTGGCAAGCCCCGTGCCCTGCCAGAGATCTCCGCCGTCAACCAGCACGGAGTGCTTCTCGCCGGCATCGCCGCGGAGACGATCGATCAGGGTCTTCAGATGCGCGAAACCGCCGAGCTTGCCGAAGCGGGTTGCGGACTTCTCGAACTCCACGCAGGTGAACGCATGCGCATCCGCACTGTCGGGCCGGATTCCGAATCGCTCCAGGAACGCGCGGCCGACCAGATGCGGAGGCCGTCCTGCCATCTCGCCGATACCGATATTGACGCTGGGCTCGCGGAAATAGACCGGATTGAGCTGCGCATGAGTGTCGGTGAGGTGCAGGATGCGCGCATTGCCGAAGCGCTCGATGTCGTAAATGCTCGCGGCCTCGGCGGCACGCGCAAGCCGCGGCACGCCGAGCGTTGCGGCGGCAGCGGCTGTGCTCTTCAGGAAATCGCGGCGGCGGATCGCCATCCAAGTTTCTCCGCGCCTATTCTCGGCAGTTCGACGGTTCCATTGCGATTTAGTCTAGCGGATTTCCATGGCCTTCCAGGCCTCTTTTTCAGACCTGGCCTGGAAGATCGAGGCTTTCGCCAGAGCTTCGGCCTCCTTGGCGGCCGCCACGGCGCGGTCGAAATCGCTGCTGTCGGCGGCCTTCTTCGCGGCAGCCAGCGTCGAGACGGTGGTGGTCCACTGGTTGCGCAGGTCTGCGGCCTCCTTGAATGCGGCTTCTGCGGCGGCATAGGCCGCCTTGTAGTCCGCCTCGGTTGCGGCGCGCACGGGCGGCGCGACGGTCAGCGCAAGCAGCATGGCGAGAGCAAGTGACCGCTTCATGGCCGTGCTCCCGGCCCCGAAATCGGCAGGCCATTGGCGACGTAAGAGAGGAAATATTCGACGTCCCGATATTCATCCGCCTGCGGCTCCAGCGGGACCGCGCGGGTCTGGCTGTTGCAGGTGATGAAGCGGCGGCTGGTCGTGCCCATGCCGCTCCATTCGGAGCGGTAGATCGGCATTGCGTTGAGAATGCCGAGAGCCGGTGCCAGCACCTCGGCGCGGATGCGCTCACCCGGGCTCTGCACATGACAGCTCGCGCAGGAGAAATTCAGCTGGCCGCGCCTTGTGTAGAAATAGCGCTTGCCGTTCTCGAAGGCCTCGAGCGCGCGGGGATCATCGGGAATCCTGATGTCCATCGGCTTGCCGCGCGAGGTGAAGGCCATGTAGGCGGTCAGCGAGGCCATCTCGTCCTTCACATAGGAGTAGGGCGCCTCGCCATTGGCCTCGCGGCAACGGTTGAGCGCGAGCTCCAGCGTGACGACCTTGCCTTCTTTCGTGTCGAAATAGGGATAGTTCTGGCGAATGCCGATGCCGCCATTCGGGAAGCAATCGGCGTAGGTTTTGCCGTTCTTGAACGGTGTCGAAAACATCTCCTTGCCGGCATCGAGCGCGAACTCGTAGGGCGGAAACTCTTCCTTCTCCTGCCACTGCCGCTTCATGTCCTCGTTCATGGAATAAGGACCGTTGACGAAATCCTCGTGCTTCACATTTGGAAATTTCCGGAAGAAGAAGTTCTGGAACGCCTTTGCGTCGGCGGCAGGGTCGACCTTGTCGGCGGCGCTCACGCCCGCAGAGGCGAGCGCGACCGCGACAAGGGCGGCGCTCAAGGAGCCAAATAGGAGAGTGAAGCGGGCCTTCATCACGAAATCTTCGCGGTGGTCGTGTCCGAGCCACCCTTGTTGTCGGTCCAGGAGATCTTGAGGTCGTCGCCCTTCTTGGCGCCCTTGAAGCTGAACTTGACGTAAGGGTCCTTGGAGACGGCGGTGCCCCAATTGGCGACGAAAACGTCCTTGCCGTTACATTCGAATTTCAGCTCCTGGATGTAGTGCGCGGGGATCAGCTCGCCCTTGGAATCCTTGACCAAGCCGGTATCCATGGGGTGCTGGATCAGCGTCTGCACCTCGGTGATGTCGCCGTTGGACGTTGCACGGACGCGAATGGTAGATGCCATCTCGGTTCTCCTTAGCCGCCGCAGCCGCCGACGGTGACCTTGACCTCTTTGGTCGCGCTGTAGAGCTTGCCGTCGGCTTCCACGATTGCGACCACGTTGCTGGTCTTGGCCATCTTCAGCCGGTTGGCGATGCCCGGGATCGTGCCGTCCGGAATCTTGTAGCTTGCGGCGAGTGCGTTCGGGTTCTCGGCGACGAAGAACGAGATCGAGGTCACCTTGTCGAGCGTCGTCGTCACCGAGATCGGCACCACAGCGCCATTCTCGGCGATCTCGGGCGCATCGAGCTTGACCTTGTCGGAGGGCTCGGCGGTCTTGCCGTAGAGCGCCTTGATCGCGTCGGCCTCGTTCTTGAGCTTGAACGCCTCTTCCGGATATTTGTCGTTGGCTGCGGCGCGCGCGGGCGCGAACGGCAGATTGCCGAGCCCGATCAGCGCGACCGAGGCCGCGCCCTGAAGGATCAGGCGTCGCGTCGGATGAGGTTCGGTGGATGTGGTCATCTCAGGTCTCCTGGGCCGGCCGTCACAGCGTTTGCAGGAAATCAACGATCGCGTTGATCTCCTGTTCGGTCAGAATGCGGTTGCGGCCGAACGGCGGCATCATGGTCTGCGGATTGCGCTTGGTCTCGTCGAACAGGATCGCGACCAGCTCGTTGCGATCGGGGTATTTCGCCTTGAGGCCCTTCAGCTCCGGCCCGATCGTTCCCGGCAGGTCGCCGCCCTTGATGACATGGCAGGTCAGGCAATTGCCCTTGCCGCGGTCGAACGCGAGTTTCTGGCCCTCGGCCACAGCGGACTGGGCCCATGCCGGTGCGGCGGCCAAGTTGGCGAGGGCGACCAGCGTGAGCAGCAGGGCCGGCTTGCAAGGAAAGGCGGTCAAGGCGTCGTCCTGAAGCGTTACGGGTACGGAAACATAGTGCTCAAAAGCACACCCGGCATGTCCTGACAATCGAGACTATGCGGGCTGCAAAATGGAGTTAATATCTTCCGCATTGCAACTGAAGGGATTATTTTGCTCGGGATTCGGTCCGTGGGCGCGGACCGGTGATTTTGGAGCGTTTGGGCGCTCGTTCTGTTTTCATCTTCGTTCTCCAGTTTTCAGGGGACCTCAATTGGCTGATTATGTCGTCGAATTTGGCAGGGACGGCGGTCGGGTCGAATCCGACGGCCGGCTCGATGCGCCGGCCTTTCACCGCAATCACGAGCCGCTCTGGGCGGTGCTTGACAAGCACCTTGCCGGGAGCGCCGGCGACGCAGTCGAAGTCGGCAGCGGAACCGGCCAGCACGTGGTCTATTTCGCCCGCCATACGCCCGATCTCGTCTGGTGGCCCAGCGACCTCAACCAGCGGCACGTCAAGAGCATCGAGGCGTGGCGGGTGCATTCCGGCCTGCAAAACATCCGCACGCCGCTGCGGATTGATCTGTCCGATCCCGACTGGTGCCCGGAGATGAACAGCGGGCAGGGACCGAAGAGCCTCGCGGCCGTGTTCTGCGCCAACGTCATCCACATCGCGCCCTGGGCCGTGGCCGAGGGCCTGTTCGCCGGCGCCGGCCGTTACTTGCGCCCCGACGGCAAGCTGTTTCTTTACGGCCCGTTCAAGCGCGACGGCAAGCACACCGCGCTCAGCAACGCGGTGTTCGACACCTCTTTGCGCGACGGCAATCCCGATTGGGGCGTGCGCGATCTCAGCGACGTCGAGAAGCTGGCGCGAGGCGTCGGCCTCAACCTGATCGAAGCGACAGACATGCCCGCGAACAATCTGACGCTGGTGTTCGGGCGCTAAGCCACGAAGGCAGTGATCTCCCTCCCCCGCCTGCGGGGGAGGGCTGGGGAGAGGGTGTCTCAACAACGGGACATCCCCTAGAGGAGAAAACCCTCACCCGCCGCGCGCGGGACGATGCTTCGCATCGCCCGGGGCGCGTCGACCTCTCCCGCAAGCGGGAGAGGTAAGCGGCGCCCGCGGCCTGCACTTTTCGAGACGCCGTCACGCCTCGCCATCGCGCCACCCGATCTTGTCCTTCAAAAACTGAAATCCAAGCACCTCGAAGCCGGCGCGTTCCTTGTTGTCCTTGCCGTAGCCGTGGCCGCCTGCTTCCGGCTCGTAGAAATAAGCCTCGTAGCCCATCGCCTGGAGCTTTGCCGCCATCTTGCGCGCGTGGCCGGGATGGACACGGTCGTCGCGCCGCGTGGTGGCGATCAGGATCGGCGGATAGGGCTGTCCGGGCTTTGCATTGTGATAGGCGGAGTAGGTCTTCAGCCAGTCCCACTGCTCGGGCTTGTCGGGATCGCCATATTCCGCGATCCAGCTCGCGCCGGCGAGCAGCCTGGTGTAGCGGCGCATGTCGATCAGCGGGATCGTGCAGAACAGCGCGCCGAAGCGCTCGGGGTAGCGCACCAGCATGTTGGTGATGAGAATGCCGCCGTTCGATCCGCCCTGCGCCGCGATGCGTTTCGCTTTGGTGACGCCGCGGCGCACGAGATCGGCGGCGACCGCCGCGAAATCATCGTGCGACAATGTCTTGCCGGCGAGCCGGCCGGCATCGTGCCAGCGCGTGCCGAACTCGCCGCCGCCGCGCAAATTCGCCTGCACGACGGTGCCGCCGCGCTCCAGCCACAGCTTGCCGAGAGCGGAGTTGTAATAGGGCTTCACCGCGAGTCCGAAGCCGCCATAGGCGGTCATATAAACCGGCGCATCGCCGGTCTCCTCAGCGGGACCGGTCTGCACATAGGGAATGCGCTCGCCGTCGGTCGAAATGGCCTCGTGCTGCGTCACCACGAGGCCATCGGGATTGAACGTCTTCGGCGCCTGTTTCAGCACGGTCGGGCTTTCGACGCCGCGCTCGATCAGCAGCAGCGACGCCGGCGTCAGCGGGTCCTGCACATTGGCAAGCAGATCGCCATTGCTCTCGGATTCGTGGTGATCGAGGCTCCAGACGTCGACCACGCCAATGTCGGGCAGTCCTTGCAGCCGCTGCCGGCTCCAGCCTGCTGCCGACGGCGTGCAGATCTCGAACACCGGCCGCAACTCGTCGAGGATGGACAGCACAAGCCTGCCGCCGCTCCAGGAAAACCCCTGTAACGCCCGCCGCGATCCCGGCTCGAACAACACGGTGAAGTCGCGGCTGCCGGCCAGAAACGCGGAGAGCGAAATGCCGAGCATCGCGTCGGCGGCGTAAGTGTGTCCCGCGACCGACCAGGTCTCGCGCGGCTTGATCGACAGCCAGTCCTGGTGCGTTTGCATCCAGATGTTGCTGGGCAGGTCGAGTTTTGCGATTGCGCCGGCTGTGGTGCCAATCGAGGAGCGAAAATTGAAGAAGTCGGATTGGTCGATGAACCAGATACGCTGTGCCGGCACGGTGTCGTCGACGTAGCTATAAACCCGCATATGGTCGGGCGCCGTCTCGAACACCACTGGCGCCTGGTCGACGCTGCTCCCGCGCCGCCACAGCCGCACGGTCCTCGCGTAGCCCGATGTCGTCGCCATGCCCTCGCCAAGTGCGCTGGAGAGCAGCAACGTGTCGGCATCGACCCAATCGACGCTGCTCTTGGCTTCCGCCAGAAAGAAGCCATCAGTCACGAAGCTCTTCGTCTCGACCTCGAATTCGCGCAACGTGACGGCATCGCTCCCGCCGCGCGACAGGCTCAAAATGACTCGCGGGCTTCGGGGTCGCGCGGCCACGCCGCCAAAGAGCCAGTCCTCGCCCTCGCTCGCGGCGAGTTGGTCGATGTCGAGCAGGATCTCCCAGGACGGTTCAGGCTTGCGAAACTCCGCAAGCGTGGTGCGCCGCCACAGGCCGCGTGGATGGCCGGCGTCCTTCCAGAGGTTATAGAGCCAGCCGCCGCGACGCCGCACATAGGGAATGTTGTCCGGCCGATCGTAGATCGCGGCGAGCGTATCGCGGTCGCGCTCGAATGCTGCGCCACCGAACGCTTGCAGTGTCAGACGATTCTGCCGCTCGACGAAATCCAGCGCCGGTGCGCCTTCGATCTCCTCAAGCCAGAGCCAGGGATCGTCGTCGGGCTTGTCAAGCGTAGGCTTGTCGTCGATGGACATGATCGAAACTCCGAAACGTCGCGGCGGATAGGATTTGATCGAGCGCAAGCCGTCAAGACCGCGGCCCGGTATCATCGGTCCGATTGCGTCAGAGGCATGGCCTGCGCCCATTTGCGCCGGTTGCTCACCCTCCCACGCCTCTCCATAGTGCCGGGAATCAACGAGCCCCTTGAAGGCCCTTTGGGGCGGAAATGCCGATGATCGACCTGACCTCAGCCGACGAAATCGCCGACGACGCCCGCGTGCGCACCAATGTGGTGCGCCTTGCCGCGGCCCAGGCGCTGACCGGCGCCAATTCGGCGGTGATCTTTGCCACCGGCTCGATCGTCGGCGCCACGCTCGCGCCCGACATGTCGTTCGCGACCGTGCCGATCTCGATGTATGTGGTGGGGTTGGCCGCCGGCACGCTGCCGACCGGTGCGATCTCGCGCCGGTTCGGCCGCCGCGTGGCTTTTATCGTCGGCACCGGCTGCGGCGTCCTCACCGGCGTGCTCGGCTCGTTCGCGATCCTGCATGCCTCGTTCGCGCTGTTTTGTGTCGCGACCTTCCTCGGCGGCCTCTACGGCGCCGTCGCGCAGTCCTATCGCTTTGCCGCCGCCGACGGCGCCAGCGCCGCCTACCGGCCGAAGGCGGTGTCGTGGGTGATGGCGGGCGGCGTGTTCGCCGGCGTGCTCGGTCCGCAGCTCGTGCAGTGGACCATGGATGTCTGGTCGCCTTATCTGTTCGCCTTCAGCTTCCTGGTTCAGGCCGCGGTCGCGCTGGTGGCGATGGGCATCGTCGCGGGCGTCGACATGCCGAAGCCTGCGCCCGCGGATCTCCACGGCGGGAGGCCTCTGCTGACGATCGTCCGCCAGCCGCGCTTCATCGCGGCCGCGCTGTGCGGCGTCATTGCCTATCCCATGATGAATCTGGTGATGACGTCGGCGCCGCTCGCCATGAAGATGTGCGGCCTCAGCGTCAGCGATTCCAACTTCGGCATTCAATGGCACATCGTCGCGATGTACGGCCCGAGCTTCTTCACGGGCGCGCTGATCGCCCGTTTCGGCGCACAGAGGATCGTCGCCGCGGGCCTGCTGCTCGAAGCAAGCGCTGCCACGATCGGTCTTTCCGGCATCACCGCGATGCATTTCTGGGCGACGCTGATCGTGCTCGGTGTGGGCTGGAACTTCGCCTTCATCGGCGCCTCCGCGCTGGTGCTGGAGACGCACCGGCCGCAGGAGCGCAACAAGGTGCAGGCCTTCAACGATTTCCTGGTGTTCGGGATGATGGCGATCGGCTCGTTCTCGTCGGGGCAGCTGCTCGCAAATTACGGCTGGTCGGCCGTGAACATGGTGGTGTTCCCGCCGGCGGCGCTCGGCCTTGCGGTGCTCTCGTTCGCCTCCTTTGCCCGCCGCCGCAGGGCCCGGCTGAACGCGGCCATGGGTTCGTCCATGGGTGAGTTCCCGGATGCGATCTAGCGCATGATCCGGAAAAGTGCGTAGGGGTTTTCCGAAAAGATCATGCTCAATAGGTTGGCAGGAGGCTGTCAGCAGGGTTGATAGTTCGATCGCCGTCGAAGTGATTTTCTTGATCGACTAATTAGATGTCGTCATGGCCGGGCTCGTCCCGGCCATCCACGTCTTTGGCGTCGAAGACAGAACGTGGATGCCCGGCACAAGGCCGGGCATGACGGAGTACGCAATGCTCGACAATCCCCGTCACGGCACACCAATCGACGAATCCTCGCTCCGCTACGAAGGCTGGCGCATCGTTGCGGTCTGCTTCCTGCTCGCGACCTTCGGCTGGGGGCTCGGGTTCTACGGCCAGAGCGTCTATGTGGCCGAGCTTCAGCGCGCGCGGGGGTGGCCGGCGTCGCTGATCTCCTCGGGCACGACGTTCTTCTATCTGTTCGGTGCGCTGCTCGTCGTCTTCGTCGGCGAGACCGTCAGGACATATGGCCCGCGGCTCTGCCTGATCGCCGGCACGCTGGCGATGGCGGCCGCCGCGGTCGCGATCGGCGCGGTGCGCGAGCCCTGGCAGCTCTATCTCGCCAACGCGGTGCTCGCCTTCGGCTGGGCCGGCACGAGCCTGGCCATGATCACCAACACCATCAGCCTGTGGTTCGACCAGAAGCGCGGCATGGCGATCAGCCTGGCACTGAACGGCGCCAGCTTCGGCGGCATCGTCGGCGTGCCGCTGCTGGTGAGCTTGATTGGCCATATCGGCTTCGAGAACGCGATGTTGATCGTTGCCGGCGCCATGCTGGTGCTGCTCGTGCCGGTGATCCTGTTGGCGGTCGGCCGTCCGCCCGAACTCCATCGCTGGCAGGCGGCGACGAAGCTGAAGCCGCAATCATCGGCGGAGATCCGTAAAGCTGCACTGCGCGACGTCGGCTTTCTCACGGTGACGATCGCCTTTGCCTTGGTGCTGTTCGCCCAGGTCGGCTTCATTGTGCACCTGATCTCGTTCCTCGATCCCATCATCGGGCGCGAGCGTGCCGCCGTCGCGGTCGCCGTGCTGACGGCGATGGCAGTGATCGGCCGGGTGCTGTTCTCGCTGGTGATCGACCGCCTCAACCAGCGCCTGGCCTCGGCGTTGTCGTTCCTCAGCCAGGCCGCGGCGCTGCTCGTCGTCATCAATTTGCACAATGACTACGTGCTGATCGCGGCCTGCGCAGTGTTCGGCTTCTCGGTCGGCAACCTCATCACGCTGCCGTCGCTGATTGTGCAGCGTGAGTTCGATTCTGCGTCGTTCGGTGTGCTGATCAGCCTCAACACGGCGATCAACCAGGTGACCTATGCGTTCGGCCCGGGCGTCGTCGGCTTCCTGCGCGACATCTCCGGCGGCTACGCGCTGCCATTCTATCTCTGCATTGCGCTGGAAGTGGTGGCGGCGGGATTGATCATGGTGCGGGAGCGCAGCGCGAGGACGTCGTAGAGCCGCGACGGCGCCCCAACACACTCCGCCATTGCGAGGAGCCCTCGCGACGAAGCAATCCAGGCTGTCTCCGCGGACACGATTCTGGATTGCTTCGCTGCGCTCGCAATGACGCGGGGAGACAGCGGAGCCTCACACTTCCCGCTGTCGCAGCAGCTCCTCCACGTCCAGCCGCTTGGTGATCATCGCAAGCTTGCCGTCCGGCCCGAACGGCCACTGCTCCTTCGGCCGGTCCCGATACAGCTCCACGCCGTTCTGGTCCGGATCGCGCAGATACAGCGCTTCGGACACGCCATGGTCGCTGGCGCCGTCCAGCGCAATGCCGGCGGAGAGCACGCGATGCAGCGCGTCCGCGAGCGCAGGGCGGGTCGGATAGAGGATCGCGGTATGATAGAGCCCGGTCGTGCCCGGCGGCGGCGGCGAGCCGCCCTTGCTTTCCCAGGTGTTGAGCCCGATGTGGTGATGATAGCCGCCGGCGGAGATGAAGGCCGCGCCGGAGCCCATCCGCTGCATCAGCTCGAAGCCGAGCACGCCGCAATAGAAGCCGAGCGCACGATCGAGATCGGCGACCTTGAGATGGACGTGACCGATCCTGGTGCCGGGATTCACGGGTGGATTCTGGGACATGTGGCTGCTCCATTGACCAACTCCAGATAGGGCGAACCCCGGGGTGGCGCTACGGGCCAATCCCGAAACCCAGCGTTTCCTGATGCGAAACTGCGCATCGGGTCAGGCCATCAAGCGAGCTCCGAGACCTCACCATCCGGCAGCCCGAACTCGAACGTGTTCAGCGTCATCGACACCAGCGTGTAGTAGCCGCACAGCCCGATCACCTCGACGACGCCGCGCTCGCCGAGCAGCTTTACGGCCTTGTCATATAGTCCTTTCTCGACGCCGTGGCCCTCATGCAGCGACTTCGCCACATCGTAGATCATCCTGGCCACGGGATCGTCGAACTCCGGCGTGCGGCGGTCGCGGATCGCGTCGATGATGTCCGGCTTCAGGCCGCCCGCAAGGGCGAGGCGCTTGTGCGCGTACCATTCGTAATGCGCGGTCCAGTGCCGTGCCGTCACCAGGATCGCAATCTCCGAGAGCTTGGCGGGAAACATTGTGTCGAAGCGCAAGACTTCGCCGAGCCGCGTGGCGTGACGGGCCATCTCCGGGCTGTTGAGCCACGCCATCATCGGCGGCGGCGGCTTGCCGCGCTTGCCGGCAATCGATTCGTCATAGGTCTGCCGCTGGCTCTCGTTCATTTCGCCAGGCGAAAGAAGCTTCAGGCGCATCGTTGTTTCCTCTTTGTTTTCAAGCGTCGCCGCGGCGGAGAGTATAGCCGAATGCCGTCGGGCGTGCGCCGCCGTACGGCATCGAAGAGGTTGAATTCCGCAGTGCGATGGCTCAGAGTCGTGCGCAACAAGTCGATTGTGATGGATGGAAACGACCCATGACTGACCTAAACACCAGCGATTCCGAGACCGCCGATCTCGAAGAATTCCGCAAGCAAACACGTGCCTGGCTCGAGGCCAATTGCCCGCCGGAGATGCGCAAGCCCGCGACATCGGATGCCGACGTGTTCTGGGGCGGGCGCAACGCGAAATTCGCCTCCGAGCCGCAGCGCATCTGGTTCGAACGCATGCGCGACAAGGGCTGGACCGTGCCGGACTGGCCGAAGCAATATGGCGGCGGCGGCCTGAGCGCGGCCGAGCACAAGGTGCTGCGTGCGGAGATGGCAAAGATCGGCGCGCGCCCGCCGCTGTCGAGCTTCGGCATCTGGATGCTCGGGCCGGCGCTGCTCAAATATGGCAACGAGGCGCAGAAGCAGGAGCATCTGCCGAAGATTGCAGCGGGCCTGATCCGCTGGTGCCAAGGCTATTCCGAGCCCAATGCCGGCTCCGATCTCGCTTCGCTCCAGACCCGCGCCGAGAGCGACGGCGACGATTTCGTCATCACGGGGTCGAAGATCTGGACGTCCTACGCCAACTACGCCGACTGGATCTTCTGTCTAGTGCGTACCGATCCAACCGCGAAGAAGCATGACGGCATCAGCTTCATCCTGTTCGACATGACCTCGAAGCGCGTGACGACCAAGCCGATCCTGCTGATCTCGGGGTACTCGCCGTTCTGCGAAACCTTCTTCGACAATGTCCGCGTGCCGAAATCGCACGTGGTCGGCACGATCAATCGCGGCTGGGACGTCGCGAAATATCTGCTGCAGCACGAGCGCGCGATGATCTCGGGCATGGGCGAGCGCGGTGTCGGCCGCCCGCTCGGCCAGATCGCCGCGGACTCCATCGGCACCGATGCGCAAGGCAAGCTCGACGATGCGATGCTGCGCGGCCGGATCGCCAGCTTCGACGTCGACGAAGCCGCACTCGCGGCCTGCGCCGAGCGCGCGGTCGATCTCGCCAAGGCAGGACAGGCGCATCCGGCGTTTTCATCGGCGATGAAATATTACGGCACCGAGCTCAACAAGCGCCGCTACGAGATTTTGATGTCGGCCGGCGGCGTTGATGCGCTGGAATGGGAGAGCGAGCGTTCCAGGCAAGGCGCCCGTCCGCGCGCCTGGCTGCGCACCAAGGCCAACTCGATCGAGGGCGGCACCACCGAGGTCATGCTCGGCATCGTCGCCAAGCGCATTCTCGATCTGCCGGGGGCGTGAGGCACACTCTCACCACACGTCATTCCGGGGCGCGACGGAGTCGCGAACCCGGAATCCATTCGTCCACCAACTCTGCTGCTTGATGGATTCCGGGCCTCCGCCTACGGCGCAGCCCGGAATGACCGAGACAAAATAATTTTCGGAACCGGAAACATCACCATGGCCCTCGTCCTCACCGAAGAACAATCGATGCTCCGCGACAGCGCGCGCGGGCTGATCAGCGACAAGGCGCCGGTGTCGCATCTGCGGCATCTGCGCGACTCGAAGGATCCGACCGGCTTCTCCAGGGAGCTTTGGCATTCCTTCGCCGAGATGGGCTTTGCCGGCCTGCTGGTGCCGGAGGAGTTCGGCGGCAGCGGCCTCGGCTTTGTCGAGGCCGGCGTCGTGATGGAGGAGATCGGCCGCACCTTGATGCCGTCGCCGTTCCTCGCCACCGGCGTGGTCGCGGCCTCGGCGCTGAACCGCGGCGGCAACGCCGCGCAGAAGTCGGAGTACCTGCCAAAGATCTCCAATGGCTCGCTGCTCGCGACCTTGGCGATCGACGAGGGTGCAAAGCATCGTCCGCTGCAGACCAGTTTGCAGGCCGTGCGCGCCGGCAACGGTTTCAAGCTGTCCGGCGCCAAGGCGCTGGTGGTCGACGGTCATGTCGCGGACCTCTTCATCGTCGCCGCGCGCACCGCAGGCTCTGCCGGCGAGCGCGACGGCTTGACGCTGTTCCTGGTCAATCCCAAGGCCAAAGGCGTTGCGATCGAGCGCACCATCATGGTCGACGCGCACAACGCGGCGCGCATCGAGCTCGCCAATGTCGAGGTCAATGCCGACAGCGTGCTCGGCGAGGTCGACCAGGGCGCTGCCTTGCTCGACGGCGTGCTCGACATCGGCCGCGGCGCGGTCGCCTCCGAAATGGTGGGCTTGAGCGAAGAGGTGTTCAACCGCACCGTCGAGTACCTCAAAAGCCGCAAGCAGTTCGGCAAGCTGATCGGCGAATTCCAGGCGCTCCAGCACCGCGCCGCCGAGCTCTATGTCGACATCGAAATCACCCGCGCCGCCGTGATGAAGGCGCTGCAAGCGCTCGATACGGATGTCGCCAAGGCCGCATCAAGCGTCGCAGTGGCAAAAGCCCGCGCCGGCACCACCGCCACGCGCGCGGTGCAGGAAGGCGTGCAGATGCATGGCGGCATGGGCATGACCGACCAGTTCGACATCGGCTTCTTCATGAAGCGCGCGCGGGTGTGCGAGGAGCTGTTTGGCGATGCCAATTACCACACCGAGCAGCTGGCGCGCGCGCGGGGGTATTGAGGCGCGGAGCGTCGTTTAACACGCGGTGTCGTCGCCCGGCTTGACCGGGCGACCCAGTACGCTGCGGCCCCTCGATTGATCACAGCCGGGTCTGGAATACCGGATCGCCCGGTCAAGCCGGGCGATGACAGTTGAGAGGGGGGAAAGCGCCTGCCCCAAGCTCGTCATTACGAGGAGCACTTGCGACGAAGCAATCCAGACTTTGTCCGCGGAAAGACTCTGGATTGCTTCGCTTCGCTCGCAATGACGGCGGAGGGGACTCCTACCGCATCGGCGGTGCGTACTGCACGCCGCCGGCATTCCACAGCTGGTTCATGCCGCGCGGGATCTTCAGCTTCGACTTCTCGCCGATGTTGCGCTCGTACATCTCGCCGTAATTGCCGACGTGGCGGATGACGCGGACGGCCCAGTCCTTGGTGAGGCCGAGCTGCTCGCCGTAATTACCCTCGGTGCCGACCAGCCGCATCACCTCGGGCTTCTTCGACTTCAGGGCCTCGTCGATGTTCTGCGAGGTGACGCCGAGCTCTTCCGCGTTGATCATCGCGTAGAGCGTCCACTTCACGATCATCATCCAGTCGTCGTCGCGCTGGCGCACCACGGGAGCGAGCGGCTCCTTCGAGATCACGTCCGGCAGGATCATGTGGTCGCCGGGCTTGCCGAGGTTGAGCCGCAGCGCATAGAGCTGCGAAACATCGGCGGTGAGCGTGTCGCACTTGCCGGTGTCGTAGGCCTTCACGACGTCTTCCAGCTTGTCGAACTTCAACTCATCATACTTCATGTTGTTGGCGCGAAAATAGTCGGCGAGGTTGAGCGCCGTCGTGGTGCCCGACTGCACGCAGACCTTGCTGTCGGCGAGGTCCAGCGACGTCTCCTTGTTGCGGGAGCGCGGCACCATGAAACCTTCGCCGTCATAATAAGCGACGGCGGGGAAATAGAGATCGTATTCAAGCTCACGCGACATGCTCCAGGTCGAGTTGCGGGAGAGGATGTCGACCTTACGGCTCTGCAATTCCTTGAAGCGCTCGCTGGCGTCGAGCGGCACGAACTTGGCCTTGCCCGGATCGTCGAAGATCGCGGAGGCGACCGCGCGGCAGAAATCGACGTCAAAACCGGTCCAGTTGCCCTTGTCGTCGGGGATCGAGAAACCGGGCAGGCCCTTGTTGACGCCGCACAGCACCTCGCCGCGGCGGACGGTGCGCTTCAAGGTGCGGGTGTCATAGAACTCGTAGGTGATGGCGAAGGCGGCGACCAGCACGGCGACCGCGAGCCCGATCAGCAGGCCGCCTCGAAATGTGCGCATCATGTTGCTCTCTCGAAATAATCGGGAAAAGGAGTTTTGGCGAAGGTGGGACGCATGATCCGGAAAGTGCGAAGCGGCTTTCCGGAACGATCATGCGCGAACGAGTGGCTTTAGAGTTCAGGCTTCTGCCGGATGACCACCTTGGTCCCGACCGGGACGCGATCGTAGAGATCGGCGACATCGTGGTTGACCAGCCGGAAACAGCCCGAGGAGACCTTGGTGCCGATCGTATCGGGGCGGTTGGTGCCGTGGATGCGATAAACAGTGGCGCCGAGATACATGGCGCGGGCGCCGAGCGGGTTGCCGGGGCCTCCGGCCATGAAGCGCGGCAAATAAGGCTGGCGCTGGATCATCTCCGGCGGCGGTGTCCAGTCCGGCCACTCCTTCTTGTTGCTGATGCTCACCAGCCCCTGCCACTGGAAGCCATCGCGGCCGACGCCGATGCCGTAGCGGATCGCACGCCCGCCCGGCTGCACCAGATAGAGGTGGCGCTCCGCGGTCGAGATGATGATGGTGCCCGGCGCTTCGGTCGTGCGGTAGTACACGACCTGCTTCTGCCATTCCGGATCGAGCTCGTAAGCATCGTCGGCGACCAGGCCCGGCTCGTCGCCGCGGTCGGGCTGCTGGGCGAAGGCTTGCGGCGCGGACAGGATCAGGCCCATCGCAGCCAACAACGCCCCGGTCAGGCGACGAAAATCCGTCATTTCAAGCTCTCCCCGCTGCCACAGCGCAAATCGTTAGGATCCATCTGAACTCAGGGGCAGCTTCGTGGCAAGTTGATGGCGCGCCAAATCGTTATGTCACGAGAATGCTTTGGTTTTTTGACGGAGCCGGGCAATGCCACAAACAGGGGATGGCGCGAAAAGCGTAGATTGCCGCCGCGAAATCGGTGCGCTCCCTCCCCCGCGGTGAGATCAACGTTCACCATAGGCTACTGTGTGCCAGCTAAATCCGGTTGCTCTCCGGCGCGATGCCGAGTCGCCGGACGATTTCGGCCGCCACCGCGCGCGCCTCGTTGCGCGAGCCGATGCGGGGGCTGCGAAACCTTTGCCCCGACCGCAATCGGATCACGACGATGCAGTGCTCGTCCTCGGACCGGCCGCGCCGCTCGACCGTGATCGTCTTCACGTCGTGTCCCTCGATATGGTCGGCGCGCGGCTTGCCGTCTCCCGACAGGCGTTCAACGCGAATATCGCGTCGCCGGATGATCCAGAAGGCGCCGGTCGCGAGATTGGCAAACCTGTAAACCGCGAACGCGGCAATCGCGCCGAGCGGCAGCAGCATGAGGTCGATCGGGCCCGGTGACAGGCCACGCCAGAGCCGGTAGGCGTAGGGAACGGCAGACAATGTGGCGACGATCAGCGCAACGATCCGGATGTCCCTTGCGGAAAACGGCTCGACGGGGTCGCCGAGATGCATCTCGGGATTGCTGGCGTCGAGCGGATTGGCCGGCGCCTCGACGTCGGGAACGTCGAATTGCGCGGCGATCCGCGCCACTGTATCGCAGACATGCGTGACGTCGGAAATCGGCGGCGAGGTCAGGCGCTCCCCCGAGGCCAGCGTGAAGGCCAATTGGAAGCGGGCCTTGGCCGCCTTGCTGCCGGCAACCTTCAATCCCCGGATGTCGTCTCTTGCGACGATCCTGGTGCGGAGCTTGCCGAAGGGACGTTGCTGCCCGATCAGGATTTCATCCGGCGTGATGATCCACACCACCGCGGGCGCCAGCATGATCCCGCCGACAAACGCCGCGCCGAGCAGCAGCGCCGCCGCGGAGATGACAACTTCCAGGGCATCGTGCGTGAATAGTCCCGGCGTGAAGCACAGCGCAACGGCCGCCGCAGAGCCGGCTATGACCAGCCGCTGCGCGATCGAGGCGCCTTCACGAAGGCGGATGTCGTTGCTGGCGGTCGTGTCGTCCATTGCGGGCGGCTGATTTTTCGGTTGCGAACCTCCACGGACCGGTCCGTGGAGTCAAGCAACATCGGCGGCCGCCGCATGCGACGTCAGCTGTTGGCGTTCAAGAGCCGCGCCACCGTACGGTCGATCTCGTCATAGCGGCCTTCGCCTGCGTGCTGGAACACGATCTTGCCGTTCTGGTCGATGATGTACTGTGCCGGCCAATACTGGTTGCTGTAGGCATTCCAGGTCTTCGAATCGTTGTCCTGCGCCACCGGATAGGTGATGCCGTGGCGCTTCAGCGCGGCCTGCACATTGGACGCCGAACGCTCGAACGGGAATTCCGGCGTGTGCACGCCGACCACGATTAGGCCCTTGTCCTTGTACTTGGCGTAGAGGTCGGTGACGTGCGGCAGCGTGTTGACGCAGTTGACGCAGCCATAGGTCCAGAAGTCCACCAGCACGACCTTGCCGCGCAGCTCGGCGAGGTTCAGCGGTTTCGAGTTGAACCAGTTATTGATGCCGGTGAAGTCGGGCGCGGTCTGCTGGCTTGCGGCAGCGACGGTGATCGGCGCCGCGCTGGCGACCTCGTCGCAGATGCCGGGAATGACGGCGCCGGTCACGGCAAAGGCCAGCAGCGCGGCGGAGACGGCGAGTAGCTTGGGCGTCATGGAACATTCCTCCGGTGGGTTTGGGATGATCACAGGCCGATCTGACCGGTGGGATAGAATCCGGTGAGCCACGCCACGATCAGCGTGTCGTACTGGAAGTAGGCGGCGGCCGCGAAGGCGATCACGATGACGCCAAAGCCCTGTTGAAGCCTGGGCGAGATGCGCGCGAGGCTGCGCACGCGCGTGGTCGCGGCCTGCCCGCCGTAGGCGATCGCCAGCATCGGAATTGCGGCGCCGATTGCGTAGGCGATCAAGAGCGTGCTCGCCCAGCCGGCGTTGTTCGAGGTCGCCACCAGCGTCAGGATCGAGCCGAGCACCGGGCCGGCGCAGGGCGTCCAGACCAGACCGAGCGTGGTGCCGAGCACGAGGCCGCCGAGCGCGCCCTCGCGTTGCGTGGCGCTGGAATTGCCGAGATCGAGCCAGCCATTGAGCCGGATCGACAGCCATTCGAACGGCGCCGGCCACAGCATCAGCAGGCCGAAGCCGAGCAGCAGGATCGAGGCGGCTTCGCGCAGCACGTTCGGATCGAAATCGAACAGCCGTGTGAGCGCGCCGAGCAGCAGCGCCGTTGCGGAGAACGAGAGCACGAAACCGAGCGCGATCATCGCGGGCCGCAGCCGGCCGGCGTGGCCGATCGAGGCGCCGAGCAGGATCGGCAGCATCGGCAGCGTGCATGGCGCGGCAATGGTGAGGATGCCGGCAAGGACAGCGAAGATCAGGTCAAGCATCGGGCCACTCGTGAAGGGGGTCACGAGGGTTGTTCGGGGTGGGTGCGCGGATTGTTACGAGCGTCACGCCTTCGTGACGGCGGTCGTGCCGCGACCTCGGTGCGCTCCCTCCCCCGCTGGCGGGGGAGGGCAGGGGAGAGGGTGCCTCCGCAATGGGACACTTCCCAAGAGGAAACAGCCCTCACCCGCCGCGCGCGGGACGATGCTTCGCATCGCCCGGGGCGCGTCGGCCTCTCCCGCAAGCGGGAGAGGCGGGAGCCTGCCGCTACGTCTTTGCCCCCAAATACAAAACGACCCGGAGGGGGGCATCCCGTCCGGGTCGTTGGAGGTCTTGGGAGGTTTAAGCGAAACCGTATGTGAGCTTTATAGGGATGAAGTTTTTCCGCCTGATGTTGTGTTTTGTTTCAATTGTTTCGTCGGCGGTAACTCTTTTGTGTCCGCTGATGGGGCCCGAAATCCGGTCCTATCTCCTTGAAATCTTTGTGTTTCAGGCGGCGAAGCGTTCGACGCCACAGCTCTTAAGCAACTCGGCCAGTTGCTTGCGGGCGTAGAACATCCGGGTCTTCACCGTGCTCTGGGGGATGCCGATGATCTGCCCGACCTCCTCCACCGACTTCTCATGATAGTAGACGAGGGTGATGATCTCGCGATGCGCGGGCGACAGTTTTGCCACGCAGGCGCGCAGGATGGCGCTGGTGTCGCTGCGGTCGAGCGAGGTCTCCGGCGTCTCCGCGCCATCGGGAATCTGGCGCACGTCTTCCTGGTCGATGTCCTCGAAGCGGCGCTGGCGCATTGCGGTGAGCGCCTTGAAGCGGGCAATCGACAGCAGCCAGGTCGAGACCTGCGAGCGGCCCTGGAATTGGCCGGCGGTCCGCCACACGTCGAGAAACACCTGGCTAACCAGGTCTTCGGCCGCGGTCGCGTCACGCACGATGCGCAGGATGAAGCGGTAGACGCGCACATTGTGACGGCAATAAAGAATGTGCATCGACGTCCGGTTGCCGTCGGCAATGCTTTCGAGAAGCATGTCGTCCGAGGTCGCCTGAGCGGCAATGATGCTCTGGCTGGCTTGGGCGTTGATGGCGATGACGTTCGGCATTGACTTGGCTCCCCGTAGCGCCGCAACCGAGCGGCGTTTCCTTGGACCAAAGTGTTAATGAGCCAACGTTTCGGGACGTCTGCACCAAAAGCGGAAAATGGTTTCGTGCGCCGTCAAATTGTTTCGTCGGAGACGGGCCGACGAAACATCCGGGGTAAAAAAGCGTGGAATTTCAACGTACGGGAAATACGGGGCGGGCGGTTTTGCGGGTGAGGAACGAAGTTGGGGTGTTTGTGTTCGCCGCCGCACTAATCCCGACGTCGTCCCGGCGAAGGCCGGGACCCATAACCACAGCGAGACGTTTTGCGAAGACCGGTCGTGAAGAGGCTTTCCCCGGTACTACCATGTGCAATTCACCGATAGATCACGCGATATGGATCCCGGCCTTCGCCGGGACGACGGCGGAATTTGCCGCGCGCGCCCTACGTCCTCTCTCTCCCCTACGCCTTCTCACCGGCCGGCGAGAACAGGTAGCCGCCGCCGCGGATGGTGCGGATCACGGCGGGTTTGGTCGGGTCGGGCTCGATCTTGCGGCGGATGCGCATGATGCGCAGGTCGACGGCGCGGTCGAAGGCTTCGGCGTCGCGCGCATTGGCCAATTCCAGCAGGCGCTCGCGCGATAGCACGCGCTTCGGATTGGCCGCGAACACTTTCAACAGCCCGAACTCGGACGCGGTCAGCGGATGCTCGTTGCCTTCGTCGTCGCGCAGCGCTTGCGCTTCGAGATCGAGCCATTTTGTCCCAAAGCGTACCAATTGATCCTTGTCGGATTTCGCAGGCGCCGCTTCGGATGCGGCGAGCTTGAGCGGCGTGCTCCGTCGCAGCACCGAGCGAATGCGCGCCATCAGTTCGCGCAGCTCGCACGGCTTTGCCACGTAGTCGTCGGCGCCGAGCTCGAGCCCGACCACGCGGTCGATCGGGCTTGCGGTGGCCGTGAGCATGATCACGGGGACGTTGATGCGGCTCTTGAGGTCGCGGATGATCGAGAGGCCGTCTTCCTCGGGCATGTTGAGGTCGAGCACGACGAGATCTGGCATGCGGCCGTCGATCGCGGCGCGCAAGCTCTTTCCGCCGTCGCACAGCGTCACGGTGAAGCCGTGCATCTTGAGGTAATCGCCGACCATCTCCCGGGCCGGGGCCTCGTCGTCGACGATCATGATGTGCTGGCTTTGGGTCATGGGGTCATAGCATTTCGGCTCAGTGCATTTCAGTCGCGGGAAGCGTGATGGTGAAGGTCGATCCCTTGCCGGGTCCGCCGCTCTCGGCGGTCACCTCGCCGCCATGCATGTCGATAATACGCTTGACGATGGACAACCCAAGCCCCGTCGAGCTCTCGCCGGCGGTCGGTTTTGCCGACAATCGCTGGAATCGGCCGAACAGGCGGCCGAGATCCTCCGGCGACAGCCCGGCGCCTTCGTCGGTGACGCGGATGACGGTGTCGTTGGCCTCATGGGTCACCGCGACAATGATCTTGCCGGCCATTGGTGAGTATTTGATGGCGTTGCTGATGAGGTTGTCGATCGCCTCGCGGATGCGGTCGGTGTCGCACATGGTGACGATGTTGGACGGCGCGGTGACGCTGATCGTCTGCTGCTTGTTGACGGCGAGCGGCTGGTTGGCCTCGGCGACCTCCTTTACCAGGGCCGCGACGTCGACCGGCTCGCGGCGAATGGTGATGTCGAAGGCATCCGCCATCGCGTCCGAGATCAGGTGATCGACCATGGTGGTCAGGCGCTTGGTCGCATCGCGGATGTGATCGACCTGGGCGCTCACGCCGCTCGCGGACGCGCCGGTCGAGATCAGCTCCTTCAGCATCTCGGTGCGGCCGAGGATGACGCCGAGCGGGTTCTTGAGGTCGTGGGCGACCGTGCCCAAGATCTCGTTCTTGAAGCCATTGGCGCGCTGCAGCCGCAGCCATTGCGCCGAGAGGCGGCGGTTGGCCTGCATCAGCGCGCGGGTGCGTTGGGCGACGCGGTCTTCCAGCTGCGTATTGGCGTCCTGGAGCTGCTGATAGAGGATGACGTTGTCGAATGCGATCGAGAGCCGGCTGGAGAAGATCTCGACCAGCGAACGGTCGGTCCCGGACAGCTCGCGTTCGGCCTGGAGCAGCACCACGACCTCGCGGCCGCTACCGGTGCGCAAATAGATCACGCTGCGGTGGTCGGCGAATTCATTCTTGCGGCCCTGGAACGCCGCTTCCACCATCGCGCGCAGATCGGGGTCGAGCGCCTTCGACGACGTCGTGCCGATGAAGCGGCTGTAGCAGCCGCTGCCCGCAAGCACCGACAGCTCGGGATCGACCCCGCCATTGTCGCGCAGAACCAGGATGCCGGCGCAGTCGACATTGAGCAGCGAGGCGAGCTGGGTCAGCACGCCCTCGGCGAGCCGCTGCATCGACTTGAAGTCGTACAGCGTCGAGGCGGCGTCGATGATGATCTCGAGCCCGCGCCGGGTCTGCACCATGCGTTCGAGCTGCTGGTAGGAGCGCAGCGCCGCGGTGAGCGAGGTGAACAGCTTGTCGGCGGTGAGCTCGGTCTTGGCCTTGTAGTCGTTGATGTCGTACTGCACGATGACGCGGCGCTCGGGCGCCTGGCCGGGCTGTCCGGTGCGCAGGATGATGCGCACGGTCTCGTTCTTGAGCTCGTTGCGGATGAACTCGACCAGCTCGAGCCCCGCGACATCCGTCTCCATGATGACGTCGAGCAGCACCGCGGCGATGTCGCCGTGTGCGGCCATCAGCTTGCGACCTTCGGCCGCGGAATGCGCCGAGAGGATTTCCAGGCCCTGGCCGTTGAGGGAATAGTCCGAGAGCGCAAAACGCGTGCCGTCATGCACGGCGGGATCGTCGTCGATGACGGCGATCTTCCACTTCCTCGTCTCCGTATCCTCCGGCGCGGTCCCGGTATCGTCGATCAGGTGGAGGACATCGTCCTGTTCGGCCATTGAGAAGTCCCGTCAGTCTCTGTGCTTTGCGTGGCGCCCTTGGCGACCCGGGGCATGATAATGCGAAAAGTAGTGCCTTGTCCCAGCTTGGATTCCAGCATCATCCGGCCGCCGAGCTGCTGGGTGACGAGGTTATAGACGATATGCAGGCCGAGTCCCGTGCCGCCTTCATTGCGCCGGGTGGTAAAGAAGGGGTCAAAGGCCTGGCGCTGCACGTCGGGGGTCATGCCGGCGCCGTCGTCGGCGAAGATGATCTCGATGTCGTCGGTCCCGCGCGGTCGCGCCGAGATCGTGATGGTGCCGGCCCGCCCGTCGGCAAAGGCGTGGTTGGCGGCATTGAGGAACAGATTGGTCAGGATCTGGCCATAGGAGCCGGGATAGCCGTCCAGCAGCAGCCCCTCGGGCACGTCGACCTGGAGCGTGGTCGGCGAGCGCTTCAGCACGGGCCTGAGGCTCGCGATGATCTGGTCGGTGGCTTCGCTCAACGAGAATTGCCGGCGCTCGGCATGGGAGCGGTCGACCGCGACCTGCTTGAACGACTGGATCAACTCGCCGGCGCGCGTGAGATTGGCGACGAGCTGCTGCGAGGCGTCGCGCGACGACTGCACGAATTCCTCCAGCTGCGAGCGGCGCAGCCCGCCATCGCCCTTGAGCTGGGCCTCGAACATTTCGCTGCGCCGGGCCAAACTCGAGGCCACGGTCAGGCTGATGCCGATGGGGTTGTTGACCTCGTGGGCGACGCCGGCAACGAGGCCGCCCAGCGCCGCCAGCCGTTCGGCGTCGATCAGATTCTGCTGCGCGGCATTGAGCTCAAGCAGCGCGCTCTCGGCCTTCTCCTTGGATTCGCGCAGCTCGTCCTCGGTCTGGCGCTTGGCGATGGCGTTCTCGCGGAACACCTCGACCGCGCGGGCCATGGCGCCGACCTCGTCGCGGGCGCCGGTGCCCTGCACCGCGCGGCCGAGATCGCCGAGCGTGATCGCGCGCATCGCCGCCATGATCTGCTGCAGCGGCAGCCGGATCGACAGCGCGATCAGCACGCCGGCGGACAGGATGATGCCGAGGAAGATCACGGCGATCGACAGCACCCGCCGCGAAATGTCCGCCAGCGTGCGGTCGAAGGTTGCCTGCGCCTTTTGCTCGCGCTGGCGCATCTTGGTCGAGAGGTCGTCGATGGCGCCGATCGCCTCGGCCTGACTGGCGTCGATGGTGTTGCGCAGCAAGTCGGTGCGGCTGGTCAATTGCTCGGAGAGTTTTGCAAAGCCCTCGCGCAGCGCCGTGGTGCGGGTCGCGAGCTTTTGCAGCGCCATGCGCTGGAGGTCGTTGTCGGCGAGATCGATCATCACCGGGATGGTTTTCTCGATGGTCTCGGTGTTGCGGCGCGCGTCGTCGGCGGCACCCGGCGACAGCGACAGATAGTAGGAATTGGCCGCGACCAGCATCGCCGTGAAGGCCTCGCGGGACTTGCCGAGCGAGGGCCAGATCAAGGCGTCGCGATGGCCGGTGGCGCCCTCGATGATGGAGTAGAGCCCCGCCATGTCCCTGGCCGGGCCCTGCACCTGCTCCTCATAGGTCTTGGCGATGGTCGCCTGCACGGCGCGCAGCTCGCCAAAACCGTTGAGGAAGCGGTCGGTGGTGCGCTCCAGCTCCTCGACCGAGCCCGCCAGCATCGGGTCCTTGGCGGCGCGATCGGTCAGCGTGCCCAGCACCGCCTCGCGCAGCAACAGGATTTCGGCGAACAGGTCCGGACTCGGCTGGTTGATATAACGGTGGATCAGGTTCTGGAGGCGCCCGGTCTCGCTTTCGAGCAGCGCCAGGATCCGGTCGGATTCGCGCACCTGGCGCACGTCGTCCCAGGCCGAGCCCAGCACCTGCGCGCCGTTCCAGATCATCGCCACCAGCACGATCACCACGGCGGAGTTCAGCGCCGCGATCGACAGGATGCGCCAGCGGATCGGCACTGCCCGCAGCAGGCCGACCAGACGCGCGCGCAGCCGCCCGATCGGGCCGGGCGGCCTGTCTGCGAGCTCGCTGTGTCCGGGCGCAGCCAAAAAACCTCACTCCACCTTGCGAATGCGTTCGATCAGCGCGGCCGCGGCGGGATCGCGCCCGGCCTTGGCGTAGATTGACGCCATCGCGTCCTCGAACGGCTTGCGGTCGATATCCCTGACGATGGTGACGCCTGCGGCCTGCGCCTTGCGCTGCGACTGCTCCTCGAGGTCGCGCCATTTCTCGCGCATGAAATTGCCGGAGCGCGCCGCGGCCTCCCTGAAGATCTGCTGGTCCTCAGCCGACAGGCTGCGCCAGGCCTTGAGCGAGATCACCAGCACCTCCGGGCTCATCGTGTGCTCAGTCAGCGTCAGGTAGCCGGCATATTTGTAATGGTCCGTGGTCACGAAGGAGGGCCAGTTGTTCTCCGCGCCGTCGATCAGATGGGTCGCAAGGCCCGTGAGCACCTGGCCGTAGGGCAGCTCGACCGGCTCGGCGCCGAGCGAGCGGATCATCTCGCTCATCAGCTCCGATTGCTGCACCCGGATCCGCAGACCCTTGAGGTCGGCGATGCTCTTCACCGGGCGGACCCCGTTATAGATCGAGCGCGCCCCGGAATCGTAGAAGGCGAGCCCGACGAAGCCGTAGGGCTCGAAGCTGTTCAGGATCTCGCTGCCGATCGGCCCGTCCAGCACCTTCTGCATGTGCTCGATGGACCGGAACAGGAACGGCATGGCCAGCACGTTCATGGCCGGAACGAAATTGCCGATCAGCGCCACGTTGGTCCGGTTGAGGTCGATGGCGCCGGCCCGGGTCTGCTCGATCGTCTCCTTCTCCTCGCCGAGCTGGCGGGAGTGAAACACCTTGATCTCGTGGCGGCCGGCGGTGCGCTCGGCGATCACGGCGCCCATGTAGCGCAGCGCCTGCACGGTGGGGTAATCCTCGGTCTGGGTGTCGGCAGCGCGGAACTCGCGCGCAATCGCGCCCGTCGCGCACATGCCCATCGAGACTGCTGCGAACAAAAGCGCGACGAACACCATCCCGGTCCGCGAGAATTCGGCACGGTTCAACACTGGCACACTCAACCCCTTGGTGATGGAGTCTAGGGCGGAAGGAAAAGGTTCAATCCAATCTAGCAGATGGTAAAGGGAAGGCCATCCCGGTCCGCCGGCAGCGCGATTGTGCGGCGCGGCCACGGCTCATTCCCGGTTGAAACCGCGAATGCCGCGCCTTAAGCAGGATCGGTCGCCTTTTGCCGCGCGAGAGGGAAGAGCCAAATTGATTTCAGCATTGCGCCTTTTGCAGATCGCCGCCCTCTCTTTCTTGGCCCTCTCCTTGGCGCCGCTCGCGCCGGCGCGCGCTACCGACATCGCGCTGTGGCACGCCATGTCCGGCGAACTTGGCAAGCAGCTTGAAAATCTCACCTCCGACTTCAACGCCTCGCAGCCGGATTACCGTATCGTACCAACTTACAAGGGCAGCTACACCGAGACGGTGACGGCGGCGATCTTCGCTTTCCGCTCGCGCAGCCAGCCCGCGATCGTCCAGGTCAACGAGGTCGCCACCGCCACCATGACCGCGGCCAAGGGCGCGATCTATCCCGTCTACAGCATGATGCGCGACATGGGCGAGCCGTTCTCGCTCAGCGATTATCTTCCCGCCGTCTCCGGCTACTACACCGACGCAGCCGGCAATCTGTTGTCGTTCCCGTTCAATTCGTCGACACCGATCCTGTATTACAACAAGACCATGTTCCGCGACGCGGGCCTCGATCCGGAGACGCCGCCGAAGACCTGGCCCGAGCTCGGCGCCGCCGCAAAGCGCCTGCGCGATCACGGTGCGGTCTGCGGCTTCACCACCTCGTGGCCGTCCTGGATCCATGTCGAGAATTTTTCGGCGTTTCACAATCTGCCGCTGGCCACGCGCGCGAATGGCTTTGCCGGCCTCGATGCACAACTGACCATCAACAATCCGGTCGTGGTCAAGCACGTCGCCCAGCTCGCCGAATGGCAAAAGACGAAACTGTTCGACTATAGCGGCCGCGGCCAGGCGGCCGAGCCGCGCTTCCAGAACGGCGAATGCGGCATCTTCATCGGCTCGTCGGCGACGCGTGCCGACATCAAGGCGAATTCGAAATTCGAGATCGGCTACGGCATGATGCCGTACTGGCCGGACGTGAAGGACGCGCCGCAGAACTCGATCATCGGCGGCGCCACGCTGTGGGTGCTGCGCGACCGGCCCCGTGAGGAATACAAGGGCGTGGCCCGGTTCTTCGCCTATCTGTCGCAGCCCGGCGTGCAGGCCGCCTGGCACCAGAACACCGGCTACCTGCCGGTCACCCGCGCCGCTTTCGAGCTGACGCGGGCGCAGGGCTTTTACGAGCGCAACCCGGGCTCCGCGATCTCGTTCGAGGAGATCACGCTGCATCCGCCGACGGAGAATTCCAAGGGCATCCGGCTCGGCTCCTTCATCTTGATCCGCGGCGTGATCGAGGACGAGCTGGAGCAAGCCTTTGCCGGCCAGAAGGGCGCGCAAGCCGCGCTGGAGTCCGCCGTCGAACGCGGCAACAAGCTCCTGCGCCAATTCGAGCGCGCCAGCCCGGAGCGGTAGCGATTTTGCCATTGGATTCCGCTATTGCCGCCGACGAGGTGCGCTCCCTCCCCCGCCTGCGGGGGAGGCATAGGCGGCCTACGGCCGCCGTTCTTAAAAAGGACGCCGATGCGAAGCATCGGCTATGGGAGAGGGTTGTCTCCGCAATGGGACACTCCCCCAGAGGAGAAAACCCTCACCCGACGCTACGCGTCGACCTCTCCCGCAAGCGGGAGAGGTGCAGCGCGTCCTGGGCTCGCATCGAGATCAACGAAAACGCTCCGGGGTGAGCGGGCAACGATGACCAATGTTATGTCGCAACAACTGCCGACATTCACCGACTCAAAAACCTTCCGCGCCTTTCGCTCCGATCCGGCGCGATGGCTGCCGATCGCGCTCGACATCGCCCGCAGCCACGGCCTCGACGCCGGTTCGCCGCAGGTGTTTTCGACCGGCACCAACGTCGTCGCAGGCCTCGATGATAAGCTGATCGTGAAACTCTTCCCGCCGTTGTTGCGCGCCCAGTTCGTCTCCGAGCGCGGCTCGCTGACACAGCTTGCCGGTCGCCTCCACCTGCCGATTCCCGAGATCGTTGCCGAAGGCGAGCGCGACGGCTGGCCTTATCTGATCATCACGCGCCTCGCCGGCACGCTCGGCTCGGAGATCTGGCCGCAGCTCGCGGAAGCACAGAAGGAGCGCGTGCTGCGCCAGATCGGCGCGACCATCGCCGCCGTGCAGCGCGCACCGCTCGGCCCGCTGGCGCAGCTCGAGCCGCGCTGGGATGCGTTCACGCGCGCGCAGATGCAGGGCTGCCGCGACAGGCACGAACGGCTCGGTCTTGCGCCGAAATTCCTCGCCGGCCTCGACGATCTCCTGCGCGATGCCGCTGAGCTCATTCCCATGGACGCGCCGCCGGTGATTCTGATCGGCGAATACATTCCAGAAAATTTTTTGCTGGCCTGCGACGACGGCGACTGGTCGCTCGCCGGCCTGTTCGACTTCGGCGACGTCAAGGCGGGATGGCGCGACTACGATCTGCTTGGCCCCAGCGCCTTCATGGCGGCGGGACGGCCCGGCCGCGTGCGCAGCCTGCTCGAAGGCTTCGGCTATGCGACGCCGGACTACGCACTCAAGCGGCGGCTAATGGCCCTGATGCTGCTGCACCAGGCCAGCGACCTCAACAGCCATATCTGCATCGAGGGCTGGCAGCAGATGGCGAATGATCTGGTCGAGCTCCAGGAGCTGATCTGGGCGGAGTAATTCACCGCTGCCGACCTCATCAACGCCGTCGTCCTGGACAAGCGAAGCGCAGATCCAGGACCCATTACCCCCGGAGGGGTTTTGCGAAGACTCGTGGTTGCCAGCTTGGCGCCGCAACTTCTTCCTGGGGTAATGGGTCCTGGCTTTCGCCAGGACGAAGGCGGTTCAATAAGCCGCCTGCCAAACAAGCGAAGCTCAATTCAGCTTATTTTATAAGCAAATGCGCATCTTTGTATGCAACGCCCCAAAGCTTGGCCTTTGATCGACGGTCCGATCAATAGCTGTTTCATGTAAATATATCAGCGGCTTATGCTGGTTCAAACCCTCATTATGCCTTGGCATGAACCTTGCGAATCCAGTTCCAACCAGAAACTTTTGCGTTGGAGCATTTTCATGAAGCGCCGCGATTTTCTGAAATCCGCCACCGGATTGGCCGCTGGCGCGGCGCTTCCGGCGATGCCCGCCGTGATCTCTTCGGCCAAGGCCGATGCACGCTCGGAGACGCTGCTGATCGTGTCCGAGGGCGGCCCCAACAATCTCGACATCCACGGTGTCGGCACCAACGTGCCCGGCTATGAGGTGTCCTGGAATTGCTACGACCGGCTGATCAGCCACGAGATGAAGAGCGGCCCCGGCGGCGTACCCTATTACGACCGCGACAAGTTCAAGGGTGAGCTCGCCGACGACATGAAGATCGACGACATGTCGGTCACCTTCAAGCTGAAGAAGAACGCCAAGTTCCACGACGGCGCGCCGGTCACCGCCAAGGACGTGAAGTGGTCGCTCGACCGCGCCGTCACCGTCGGCGGCTTCCCGACCTTCCAGATGAGCGCGGGCTCGCTGACCAAGCCCGAGCAGTTCGTCGTGATCGACGACAACACCGTGCGGGTCGATTTCGCGAAGAAAGATCGGCTGACGATTCCCGATCTCGCCGTGATCGTGCCCTGCGTCATCAATTCCGAGCTCGTGAAGAAGAACGCCAGCGAGAAGGATCCCTGGGGCCTCGAATACACCAAGCAGCAGACCGCCGGCTCCGGCGCCTACAAGGTGACGAAGTGGACCGCGGGCACCGAAGTCGTGATGGAGCGCAACGAGGATTGGGTTGGTGGCCCCCTGCCGAAGATCAAGCGCGTGATCTGGCGCATGGTGCCGCAGGCCGGCAACCGCCGCGCGCTGCTGGAGCGCGGCGACGCCGACATCTCCTACGAACTGCCGTTCAAGGATTTTCAGGAGATGAAGGCGAGCGGCAAGATTAACGTGGTGTCGCTGCCGTTCTCCAACGGCATCCAGTATATCGGCATGAACGTGACCAAGCCGCCGTTCGACAATCTGAAGGTGCGGCAGGCCATCGCCTATGCGCTGCCCTACCAGAAGATCATGGACGCGGTGCTGTTCGGTCTAGCCAATCCGATGTTCGGCGCAGCTGCGGACAAGCCGACCGAGGTCGCCTGGCCGCAGCCGCACAAGTACAACACCGACATGGCGAAGGCGAAGGCGCTGCTCGCCGAGGCCGGTTACGCCAACGGCTTTGAGACGACGATTTCGTTCGACCTCAATTTTGCCGGCGTCAACGAGCCGCTCTGCGTGCTGGTGCAGGAATCACTCGCGCAGCTCGGCATCAAGACCACCATCAACAAGGTGCCCGGCGCCAACTGGCGCACCGAGTTGAACAAGAAGGAGATGCCGCTCTTCACCAACGTGTTCTCGGGCTGGCTCGATTACCCCGAATACTTCTTCTACTGGTGCTATCACGGCAACAATTCCGTCTTCAATACCATGAGCTACAAGTCGGCGGCGATGGACAAGCTGATCGATGGCGCGCGCACCGCCGCCGCGACCGGCGACATGGCGACCTACGACACCGACGTGAAGGGCTTCGTCGATCTCGCCTACAGCGACATCCCTCGCATCCCGCTGTACCAGCCCTTCGTCAACGTCGCGATGCAGAAGAACATCAGCGGATACGAATACTGGTTCCACCGCCGCCTGGATTATCGCGCGATGGCGAAGGGGTGAGGGGGCATGCTGATCGTCGGCGACGCGTCGGCATCTTCCGGCTTCCGGGTATCGAGTGAGGTGGGCGCCACTCTCTCATTCCCTCTCCCCTTGTGGGAGAGGGTGGCTCGCCGCGCAGCGGCGAGGTGGGTGAGGGGTAGCCACGAACTCCGATCTCGCTTGGGGCTACCCCTCACCCCAACCCTCTCCCACAAGGGGAGAGGGGGCGCAGCGGAGTGTGCGGCGCTATCTCATTTCCACATCAGGAGTGCAGCCCCATGCTGACCATGATCGGCAAGCGGCTGATGTTCGCGATTCCGTCGCTGATCGGGGTCATCATCGTCACCTTCCTGCTGACCCGCGCGCTGCCGGGTGATCCCGCCGCGTATTTCGCCGGCCCCGCCGCCACGAAGGAAGCCGTCGAGCAGATCCGCAAGAAGCTCGGCCTCGACAAGCCGCTGATCGAGCAGTTCTTTCGCTACACCAACGATCTCGCCCATGGCGATTTCGGCAATTCGCTCACCACGGGCCAGCCGGTCGCGGCGGAAATCCGCAATCGCCTGCCGGCTTCCGCTGAACTCACGCTGATCGGCCTGATCGTCTCGATCGTGATCGCGATCCCGCTCGGGGTTCTTGCGGCGACGCGGCCGGGATCATGGGTCGATCATCTCTGTCGGGTGACGACGACGGCCGGCGTCTCGCTGCCGGTGTTCTTCACCGGCCTAGTGCTGGTCTATGTCTTCTATTTCCAGCTTGGCTGGTCGCCCGCGCCGCTCGGCCGTCTCGACGTGTTCTACAGCGCGCCGCCGACGCTGACCGGCTTCTACCTGATCGACACGCTGATCGCCCGCGACTTCGAGGCGTTCCGCTCGGCGCTGAGCCAGCTCATCTTGCCGGCGACGACGCTGGCGATCTTCTCGCTGGCGCCGATCGCGCGCATGACGCGTGCCTCGATGCTGGCGGTGCTATCGTCGGAATTCGTGCGGACCGCGCGCGCCAGCGGCCTGTCGCCGGCAACCGTCATCGTCACCTACGCCTTCCGCAACGCGATGCTGCCCGTCATCACCACGCTCAGCATGGTGTTCTCGTTCCTGCTGGGCGCCAACGTGCTGGTGGAGAAAGTGTTTGCCTGGCCCGGCATCGGCTCCTACGCGGTGGAAGCATTGATCTCGTCGGACTTCGCGCCGGTGCAGGGCTTCGTGCTGACCATGGCGGTGATGTACGTGCTGCTCAATCTCGTGATCGACATTCTCTATGGCGTGATCGATCCACGCGTGCGGCTGGAAGGGTAGGGGGACACAATGAGCTCCGTTGCGCCTGCTGTTGAACCTGTCGGCCCCGCGCGGACCTCGGGACTCGTCGCGCTCATCGAGCAGACCCGCTACGTCCTCGGTGAGAACAAGGTCACGGGCTTTGCCTTCGCGCTGTTGATCGTGATCCTCATCGCCGCGATCTTCGGGCCTTATGTGGTGCCCTATGATCCGCTGGCGTCCGATACCGCGGCGTCGCTGAAGCCGCCGTCCGCCGCGCACTGGTTCGGGACCGACCAATTGGGCCGCGATATCTTCAGCCGCGTCGTCGTGGCGACGCGGCTCGATACGTTCATTGCGGTCGCCTCCGTCGTGCTGGTGTTCCTGATGGGCGGGCTCGCCGGCATCGCCGCCGGCTATTTCGGCGGCTGGACCGACCGCATCGTCGGCCGCGTCGCCGACACCATCATGGCCTTTCCGCTGTTCGTGCTGGCGATGGGCATCGTCGCAGCGCTCGGCAACACCGTGCAGAACATCATTCTGGCCACAGCCATCGTGAACTTCCCGCTCTATGCCCGCGTCGCGCGCGCCGAGGCCAACGTCCGCCGCAACGCCGGTTTCGTGCAGGCCGCGCGCCTCTCCGGCAACGGCGAGTTTCGCATCCTGCTGGTGCACATTTTGCCGAACATCATGCCGATCATGATCGTGCAGATGTCGCTGACCATGGGCTACGCCATCCTCAACGCCGCCGGCCTCTCCTTCATCGGCCTCGGCGTTCGCCCGCCGACCGCGGAATGGGGCATCATGGTCGCCGAAGGCGCGGGCTTCATGGTCTCCGGCGAATGGTGGATCGCGCTGTTTCCGGGGCTTGCGCTGATGATCGCCGTGTTCTGCTTCAACCTCCTCGGCGACGGCCTGCGCGACATCGTCGACCCGCAGCGGAGGACGTGATGGCTGGGTTACGCGGAAATTTCCGCTCAAAATTCTCCAATAAAATCAATCCAATTCTACTGTGCATGGGGTTGTTTTCGACCTTTTTATTGGGGAGGCACCCATGACCGCCCAGCCCCTGCTCGACGTTCAGGACCTCACCGTCGAATTCACCACCCGCCGCGGCATCGTCAAAGCCGTGCAGCACGTCAACATCTCGGTCGCGAAGGGCGAGACGCTGGCCATCGTCGGCGAGTCCGGCTCGGGCAAGTCGGTGACGTCCTACGCCGTGATGCGGATCCTCGACCGCGCGGGCCGCATCGCCCAGGGCTCGGTGATGTTCTCCGGCATCGACGTCAAGGCCGCGTCCGAAGACCAGATGCGCGATCTGCGCGGCCGCGAAGTCTCGATGATCTTCCAGAACCCGCGCGCCGCGCTCAATCCGATCCGCAAAGTGGGCGACCAGATCGAGGACGTGCTGCGCACCCATGTGCAGCAGGCCATGGTCGCCGATCGCGGTGAGAAGGCGATCGAGGCGCTGGAGCAGGTCAAGATCGCCCGGCCGCGCGAGCGCTACCACGCCTATCCGTTCGAGCTTTCGGGCGGCATGTGCCAGCGCGTCGTCATCGCGCTCGCGCTCGCCTGCAATCCGCAGTTGCTGATCGCGGACGAGCCGACCACCGGCCTCGACGTCACCACGCAGAAGGCGGTGATGGACCTGATCGTCGAGCTGACCAAGCGCAAGTCGATGTCGACCATCCTGATCACGCATGATCTCGGGCTCGCCGCCGCCTATTGCGACCGCGTGGTGGTGATGGAAAAGGGCCGCGTGGTCGAGACTGCGAAAGCCGCCGACATCTTCGCCAACCCGCAGCATCCCTATACGAAGAAATTGATGCGCGCGACGCCACGGCTGGGCGTCAGCTTGCGGGATCTGTTGCCGGAGGAGGAAGGCGCTACGCCCGCTGTCGCGAGCGTTGCGCCCGCGGAATCCGCTCCGACCGCCGCAGCCGGCCAGACGCCCCTCCTCCTCATCGAAAAGCTCATCAAGGAATATCCCCGCCAGGGCGCCACCGCGACGCTCGGCAAATTGTTCGGCCGCAAGCCGCCGGTCGAGCCGGATGTCTTCCGCGCCGTCGACGGCATTAGCTTCTCGATCGGTCATGGCGAGAGCGTCGGCCTGGTCGGCGAATCCGGCTGCGGCAAATCGACGACCTCGATGATGGTGATGCGGTTGCTCGACCAGACCTCCGGCCTGGTTCAGTTCGACGGCGAAGACATCGGCGCCATTCAGCCCGCCTCCTTCGCCCGGCTGCCGCAGCGCAGCCGGATCCAGATGGTGTTCCAGGACCCGACCGACAGCCTCAACCCGCGCTTCACCGCCGTGCGCGCCATCGCCGACCCGATCATGCAGCTCGGCGACGTCAGGGGCCGCGACGCGCTCCGCGCCCGCTGCGAGGAGCTGGCCACCATGGTCGGCCTGCCGCTCAACCTGCTGGATCGCTTCCCGCATCAATTGTCCGGCGGCCAGAAGGCCCGCGTCGGCATCGCGCGGGCCATCGCCCTGCATCCCAAGCTCGTCATCCTGGACGAGCCGACGGCGGCGCTGGACGTCTCGGTCCAGGCGGTCGTGCTGAACCTGCTGCAGGACCTCAAGGCGCGGCTAGGTATGAGCTATCTGTTCGTCTCGCATGATTTGAACGTAGTGCGCTTGTTGTGCGATCGTGTCATTGTCATGCGGTCGGGTCGAATCGTCGAGGAAGGCTCTTCCGAGAGGGTGTTGAGCGATCCGCAGGACGACTACACCAAGGAGCTGCTGACGGCGATCCCGCATCCGCCGTTGCAAGTCCACTGAGAGCCTGTTTGGGAGCGTGATGGCCGAACCGCTGGACGATTATATCGACGCTGTCGCGAAAGCATTGGCGTTGCCGGTCGAGGAGGCCTGGAGGCCTGCCATTCGCGCCAATCTCGATGTCTCGTTGCGGCTCGCCCGCATGGTCGACGATTTCGCGCTGCCGGACGAGACCGAGCCGGCGCCCGTGTTCGCGCTGCCATGACCACCAAGCCCGATGCAACGGCTGCCGAGATCGCCAAGGCGGTGGCCGGCGGCAAATTGTCCGCGCTCGATTCGATCGATGCCGCGCTGGCGCGGATCGAGCAGCACGACGGCGTCCTCAATTCCTTCACCGCCGTCACGGCCGATCGCGCCCGCACCAAGGCGTGCGCGATCGATGCCGATATCGCCGCCGGCAAAACGGTCGGCCCGCTCGCCGGCGTTCCCTTTGCGGTGAAGAACCTGTTCGACGTTGCTGGCCTTTCGACCCGCGCCGGCTCGAAGATCAACCGCGATCTCGCACCGGCCAAGCGCGACGCCACTTTGATTGAACGCATGGAAGCCGCCGGCGCCGTGCTGGTCGGCGCGCTCAACATGGGCGAATACGCCTATGATTTCACCGGCGAGAACGTGCATGACGGCCCCTCGCGCAATCCGCACGACACGACGCGAATGAGCGGTGGCTCCTCCGGCGGTTCGGGGAGCGCCGTCGGCGGCGCGCTGGTGCCGATCGCGCTGGGATCGGACACCAACGGTTCGATTCGCGTGCCGTCGTCGTTCTGCGGCATCTTTGGCCTGAAGCCGACCTATGGCCGGCTGTCGCGCGCGCGCTCGTTTCCGTTCGTCGCGAGCCTCGATCATCTCGGTCCGTTTGCGCGCAACGTCACCGACCTCGCGCTCGCGTATGATGCGATGCAGGGGCCGGATGCCGACGATGCGGCCTGCACCAATCGTGGTCTCGAACCGACGACGCCGCTGCTCGCCAATCCGGTTTCCGACCTGCGCATCGCGATCGCCGGCGGGTACTTCCAGAACAATTTGTTTCCGGAAGCCGTAGAAGCCGTGGGCCGGGTCGCCAAGGCGCTCGGCGCGACGCAAATCGTCGAGATCCCCGAAGCCGCGCGCGCCCGCGCCGCGGCCTATGTCATCACCACCACTGAAGGCGCCTCGCTGCATCTCGATCGCCTGCGCAAGCGCCCGAACGATTTCGATCCGGCGGTGCGCGACCGGCTGATCGCGGGCGCCATGGTGCCGGCGCCGATGGTCGACCGCGCACAAAAATTCCGCCGCTGGTATCGCGCGCAACTCGCGGAGATATTCAAGTCGGTGGACGTGCTGCTCGCGCCGGCAACGCCCTGCACCGCGCCGAAGCTCGGTCAGGTCAATTTCAATCTCGGTGGCGTCGAATTGCCGGTGCGCGCCAATATCGGTATCCATACCCAGCCGATCTCGTTCATCGGCTTGCCCGTGGTGGCGGTGCCCGTGCCGCTCGAGCCGCTGCCGATCGGCGTGCAGATCATTGCCGCGCCCTGGCGCGAGGACATCGCGTTGCGCGTCGCATACGCATTGGAACAGATGGGCGTTGCGTCGGCGCCCGCGCCGAGAGGATTTTGAGATGGAGGTCGATCTCCCGGATGTGCTTGCGGAAGTGAAGGCGGCGTTCGAGCGCTACGAGCAGGCGCTGGTCACCAACGACGTGGCTGTGCTCGGTGAGCTCTTCCGCAATGATCCCCGCACGCTGCGCTACGGCGTCGGTGAAAATCTCTACGGCTACGAGGCGATCTCCGGCTTCCGCGCCGGACGCTCGCCGATCGGCCTCAACCGCCGCACCGCGAAAACCGTGATCACCAGCTACGGCCGCGACACGGCCGTGGCCTCCACCCTGTTTTATCGGGACACCTTGCCCGGCAAGGTCGGCCGGCAGATGCAGACCTGGGTCCGCTTCCCGGAGGGCTGGCGCGTTGTCGCCGCCCATGTCAGCATCATCGACGAGCCGAAAGAGATTTGACCGTATGACGCTTGACGATCTTCCGCCCGGAACGCTGCCGACCGAGTCGGTGGTGCCGCGCGTCGACCGGGCGTCGCCTTCGGTGCAGAAAGTCACGCGCGCCGAGGAACTGCGTCTTCAGCTCGCGGATGAGATCGTGCGCGGCGCTCTCGCCCCCGGCGCGCCGCTGGACGAGACCGATATCGCACGTCGCTTCAGCGTGTCGCGTACGCCTGTGCGCGAGGCGCTGCGTCAACTGGTCGCGAGCGGCCTGGTCGAAGCGCGCGCCCATCGCGGCGCGGTCGTCGCGCAGCCCTCGTTCGAGCGGCTGACGGGCATGTTCGAGGCGATGGCAGAGCTCGAAGCGCTCTGCGCCGGCCTCGCCGCCGAGCGCATGTCTGTCACCGAGCGCCACGGCCTCGAAGCCATCCATGAAGAGCTGCGCGTGTTGAGCTACGCCGGCAATCCCGATCGCTTCCACGAGGTCAACGAGCGCTTTCACAATGCGATCTATGCCGGCTCGCAGAACGGCTACATCGCCGAGATCACGCTCGCTACGCGCGTGCGCGTGCAACCGTTCCGCCGCGCCCAGTTCCGCAATCTCGGCCGCCTCGCCAAATCGCAAGCCGAACACGACCGCGTCGTCGTTTCCATTATGCGCGGCGACAAGCAAGGCGCCGCGGCCGCGATGCGCGCGCATATCGAATTGGTGCGCGGGGAGTATGAGATTTACGCGGTGTCGGTTTAGGCTGCGCGCTCGGTGCCGTAGGGTGGGCAAAGGCGCAAAGCGCCGTGCCCACGATCCATCCGCACCGCTGATGTAAAAGGTGGGCACGCTGCGCTTTGCCCACCCTACGAGAGCTACGCTGTCGCGGCTTCCGCCATATACTTCCGCCACCCACCATACGCGGTGATGTCGCGGGCTTCGCCCAGCACCTCCGGCTCGACAAGAAAGCCCTTGACGCTGCGGCCATCGGCAAGTCGGATCGTGCCGATCGCCATCGGCGCAGGAATCGCATTGACGAACTTGCCGAAGGCCGATGACGACAGCGACCAGATCTCAAGCTCGATCGATGCGCCCTTGCCGGCCTTGACGCGCAGCATGCCCGGCTTTGGCGGCGTGGTCTGCAGCGCATAGAGCTTGTAGTCGGGCGCAGTCGTGGTCGCCTCGATCAGCTTTCCGTTGAGGGCCTTCAGCTCGCCGTTCAGCGCCATGCCGGAGAGATGCGCGCCCACCACCGCGATCGGAATCTCGTCGGCGACGTGTTCGGGAAGCGGCGCCAGCGGGGCTTGCGCCACGCCCTTGGCGCCGAGGGTCAGCCTGGTGTCGGCGTGGAAGACGCGGCCGATGCTGGCGAGAAGCGCGTCACGACCCGAGGGGGCGAGCAGCGTGATCCCAAATGGAATGCCGTCGCCACGCATCGCGGCCGGCAGCGCGAGGCCGCAGAGGTCGAGCAGGTTGACGAAGTTGGTATAGGTCCCGAGCCGGCTGTTCAGCTCGACGGGATTGGCAAGCACCTGTGCGGTCGTATACGCCGTCGGTGCCGTCGGCAGCACCAGCGCGTCGATATTGGTGAAGGTGCGCTCGGCGATCTTGCGCAATCCCTGCAAGCGGTAGAGCGCGGAGAAGGTTTCGGCTGCCGTCAACCGCGCGCCGGCAGCGGTGATCTCGCGGGTGACGGGATGGATCGAGTCCGGTGCCGAGGCGAGCAGATTGCGGATCACGAGATAGCGTTCGGCGACCCACGGCCCCTCGTAGAGCAGCCGCGCGGTTTCGTAGAACGGCTCGAGGTCGAACTCGACCAGCGTTGCGCCAAGTGCCGTCCAGCGCTGCAGCGCCTCGCCGTAAGCCGCTTCCGCTTTTTTGTCGCCGAAGAAGATCAGTTGCCCGTTGCGCGGCACGCCGAGGCGCATCCTGGCCGGGAACGGCGTGATGGCGCCAAGCGGCCGGTCGCGCGAGAAGGGATCGGCCTGGTCCGGCCCAGCCATGACCGACAGCGCAAGCGCGGCATCGTCGACCGTGAGTGCGAATACCGAGATGCAGTCGAGCGTGCGGCAGGCCGGCACGAGGCCCGCGGTCGAGATCATGCCGAGGCTCGGCTTCAGCCCGACGATGTTGTTGAGCATGGCCGGCACGCGGCCGCTGCCCGCTGTGTCGGTCCCCAACGATAGCGGCACGAGGCCTGCGCCGACGGCGGTCGCCGAGCCCGAGCTCGAGCCGCCGGGAATGAGATCGTCGCGGATCGCGTTTTTGGGAATGCCATAGGGCGAGCGGACGCCGACAAGACCGGTCGCGAACTGGTCGAGATTGGTCTTGGCGATGATGATCGCGCCGGCAGCGCGCAGGCGCTGCACCGCGGTGGAATCATGCGCCGGCGTGTAGGAGAAGGCCGGGCAGGCCGCCGTGGTCGGAAAGCCCAGCGCGTCGATATTGTCCTTCACTGCGACCGGGATGCCGTAGAGCGGCAGGTTTGCTGCGTCTGGCCGCGCAGCAAGCTTCTCGGCCTCCGCGATCGCGTCCGTCTCGTCGCGCAGGCTGATGAAGACGGCGGGATCGTTGTGGTCGCGGACGCGCTGGTAGGTTCGCGCGACCGTCTGCGCCGGCGTGACCGTGCCTGCGCGATGTGCGGCCACAATCGCGGCGATCGTTTCAGGCTGCTCAGCCCCCATGGTGACAAAACTCCGGCAACGTGTCCTCACCTGGATTGAAGCAAGCGATGTGCCATTGTGTACAGAATCCGGGCACGCCCGCCGTTCCGGATATTATAGAAGGATCAGTGACTTGGTGGATATTTCGATTGTCCCATGCACTATCGGGCCGACGCCCTGTTCCGGGCATATGCTCAAATCGTGGGCAGTCCGGATCAGGTGAAGCAGGCGTGCATTTCGAGCCGCCGCTGCTGGTTCGTCGTTCGAGGTTGGCGAACAGACGTACCAGCCGGGCGCGCTCGATCCCCAGCCCGCTGGCGCTGATCCCGCTGTGGACGACAATAATTGCTATACTCAACTTCATGGCCAAGCAGCCCGGGACGAGGCTGCGGCCGCTCCCGGCTCGCCGGGCGAGGAGGAAACCGATGACAACCGCCCTTCGCGGTGACGCTGCAAGCCTGTTCGCCACGCCAAAGACTGTCGCCGAGCATCGCGCCGACGGCAGCATCGTGCTCCGATCGTCCGAGCCCTTGCGCGACAGCGCGCGCTGCATCGGCGACTGGCTCGAGCAATGGGCGCGGCAGGCACCCGATACGATCTTCCTCGCCGAGCGCGGCAACGCCGAAGCACCCTGGACCACCGTCACCTACGCGCAGGCGCTGCGGCGGGTGCGCGGGGCAGCATCGTGGATTTTGGCGCAGGGTCTCGGTGCTGAACGCCCGCTCGTCATCCTCTCCGACAACAGCATCGACCATGCGCTGCTCGCGCTTGCCGCCCAGCATGTCGGCGTGCCCTCGGCCGCGATCTCGCCAGCCTATTCGCTGATGTCAAAGGACTTCGATAAGCTCAAGAGCATGATCACGCTGCTGCAGCCCGGCGCGATATACGTTTTCGCGACCAGGCCGTACGCGGCGGCGCTGGCCGCGATCAAGCCTCTGCATCGGGCCGAGATCATCAGCGGCAATGCCGATGATGCCGACGCGCTTGCGTTCCGGACCATCGCGGCAACGCCGGAAACTTCCGGCGTCGCAACAGCGTTCGCCGCGGTGACGCCGGACACGATCGCAAAATTCCTGTTCACCTCGGGTTCGACCGGCACGCCGAAGGCCGTCGTCAACACCCAGCGCATGCTGACCTCGAGCCAGCAGGCCAAGGCGCAGACCTGGACCTTTCTCGCGCAGAGCCCGGGCGAACTTGTCATTCTCGACTGGCTGCCCTGGAGTCACACCTTTGGCGCCAACCACAATTTCAATCTCGTGCTGCGCAATGGCGGATCGCTCTATATCGACGGCGGCAAGCCCGTGCCCGGCCTGTTCGCAACCTCGCTCGCGAATCTCAAAAGCGTCATGCCGACCGTCTATTTCAACGTGCCGCGCGGCTTCGACATGCTGATCGCGGCGCTGCGCGGCGACGAGGAGCTGCGCCGCCGTTTCTTCGGTGAGGTGAAATTCGCCTTCTATGCGGGCGCGGCACTGCCGCAGAACCTCTGGGATGCGCTCGAACAGCTTTCCGTCGAGACCATCGGCCGCACGCTGCCGATGGTGTCGGCCTGGGGCTCGACCGAGACCTCGCCGCTTGCAACCGACTGCCATTTTCTCGCCGAGCGCTCCGGCAATATCGGCGTGCCGATTCCAGGGACGGAGCTGAAGCTCGTTCCCTCCGGCGACAAGCTGGAGGTTCGCGTGCGCGGCCCCAACGTCACACCCGGCTATTGGAAGGCGCCGGAATTGACGCAGCAGGCTTTCGACGCGGAGGGCTTCTATCTGATCGGCGATGCCGTGAAATTCGCCGATCCCGCGCGGCCCGAGCGCGGGCTGTTCTTCGACGGCCGCGTCGCGGAAGACTTCAAGCTCAATTCCGGCACTTGGGTCAATGTCGGCACGCTACGCGTCGCCGGCATTGCCGCGCTGGCGCCGCTCGCACAGGATATCGTCATGGCCGGTCACGGGGGAGACGAAGTGCGCTTCCTCGTTTTCCCGAACATTGCCGCTTGCCGTGCACATGCCGGCCTGCCCGAGGCGGCGGCCATCAATGATGTACTTGGCCATGACAAGGTCAGGACCGCGATCGCGCAGGGTCTCGCGAAGCTGAAGCAGCAGGGCGCCAACTCCTCCGGCCACGCCACCCGCGCGTTGCTGCTGGCGGAGCCGCCGTCGGTCGATGGCGGCGAGATCACCGACAAGGGCTACATCAACCAGCGCGCGGTGCTCACGCGCCGTGCCGATGCTGTGGCGCGGTTGAATGATGATGCCTCGGAGGAGTGGATTGGCCTGTAGCAGTTGAAACGGCAGCTCTTCGCGTTAGGTGGGCGGCCGTAGGCCACCTCTCTCCCTGTTGTCATTGCGAGCGCAGCGAAGCAATCCAGAGTCTTTCCGCAGAGGGATTCTCGATTGCTTCGCTTGCGCTCGCAATGACGGGGCCGAAAACAGCGCGCCAATACGCCAGCAAACCTGCCGCATTATCCTGCAGGATTCTTTTGTTGCCTAAGCAACTAATTTGTGTGCATCGTTCCGGACAAGATGACGGCGGGAGAACCGCTGCGTCGAATCTCGGAGGAAGCAATGCTCGGCCGGATCGGTGCCGTCGGCAAACGCCGGCGCATAACGGGAAACGATAGGGGACCGCGCTTGATGCGCGACCGGTCAGGCCCCGCTGCCGTCGGTCACCGCGCCGAGATTTTCATGCAGCCGGCGCAACAGGCCGATCAGGACCTCGCGCTCGTCCTCGCCGAGGCAGGACAGCAGCCGCCGTTCGCGCTCCAGCGCCGCGACGATGACTTTATCGTGGGCGGCGCGGCCCTTCGCCGTCAGCGCGATCGAATGGGTGCGGCCGTCGTTCGGATCGGTGCGGATCGACACCAGCCCGCGCTTTTCCAGACCGGCAAGCGTCCGGCTCACCGGGCCTTTATCGAAGCCGATAACTTGGCAGATGCGGGAGGCCGGAATGCCCGGTTCGATCGCCAGCAGCGACATGATCCGCCACTCTGTGACGTTGACGCCGAACTGCCGCTGATAGAACGCGGTCGCGCTATTGGACAGCTTGTTGGCGATGAAGGTGATGATCGCCGGGACGTAGCGGTCGAGATCGAGCGTCGGTCCCAGCTCGGCGGGCGCAGGCTTCTGGCGAGGTCTGGAAGGCGGCGGCATGTCGGGATTCTGACTCGCGGGATGTTCGCAGACCTAAGGGTATGCGGCGAGCTTTCACAAGATCAAAATGAGGGAGAACTTCAATGAGCGCATCCGGCTCCCCAGCATCAAGCGGTCCGTCGGTCGTCCCCCATCTCGACGTCGATCCCTTTGCGACGAGTTTTTTTGCTGATCCCTATCCCACGCACGAGCTGCTGCGGGAGGCGGGGCCGGTCGTCTATCTCGACAAGTGGAATGTCTATGGCGTAGCGCGCTTCGCCGAGGTCCATGCCGTGCTGAACGATCCCGCGACCTTCTGTTCCAGCCGCGGTGTCGGCCTCTCCGATTTCAAGAAGGAAACGCCGTGGCGGCCGCCGAGCCTGATCCTAGAAGCCGATCCGCCCGCGCACACGCGGACTCGCGCCGTGCTGTCAAAAGTGCTGTCGCCGACCGTGATGAAGGGGCTGCGCGACCGTTTTGCGGCAGCGGCCGAGGCGCGGGTGGACGTGCTTCTCGACAAGCGCAGTTTCGATGCGGTCACGGATCTCGCGGAAGCCTATCCGCTCTCGATCTTCCCGGACGCGTTGGGGCTGAAGCCGGATGGCCGCGAGCATCTCATCCCCTATGCGAGCGTCGTGTTCAACGCCTTCGGTCCGCCCAACGAGCTGCGCCAGGAGGCAATCGCGCGCTCGGCGCCGCACCAGGCCTATGTCACCGCACAGTGCCAGCGTGACAATCTCACGCCGGGCGGCATCGGTTCCTGCATCCATGCCCAAGTCGACGAGGGCGCGATCACGGCGACGGAGGCGCCGTTGCTGGTGCGCTCGCTTTTGTCGGCCGGCCTCGACACCACCGTCAACGGCATCGGTGCTGCCGTCTATTGCCTCGCGCGCTTCCCGGAGCAGTGGCGGCGCTTGCGTGGCGATCTCACGCTCGCGCGCAATGCTTTCGAGGAGGCAGTGCGATTCGAGAGCCCGGTGCAGACATTCTTCCGCACCACGACGCGTGAGGTCGAGCTGTCCGGCGCGAGCATCGGCGAGGGCGAGAAAGTGCTGATGTTCCTCGCCGCCGCCAATCGCGATCCGCGACGCTGGGATAATCCCGACAATTACGACATCACGCGCCGCACCTCGGGCCATGTCGGCTATGGCTCGGGGATTCACATGTGCGTCGGCCAGCTCGTGGCGCGGCTCGAAGGCAAGACAATGCTGACAGCGTTGGCGCGCCGTGTCGCGAAGATCGAGATCACGGGCGAACCGAAGCGTCGCTTCAACAACACGTTGCGTGGGCTCGATAGCCTGCCCGTCGCCATCACGCCGGTTTAAAGAGGGAAATCATGAAGCATCTGAAGTGGACGCTTGCGCTGGCCGCAAGCCTTGTGAGCGGCGCCGCAAGTGCCGAGATATCCGACAATGTCGTGCGTGTCGGCGTGCTCAACGATATTTCCGGTATCTTCCAGGACACCAATGGCATGGGCTCGGTCGAGGCCGCGCGCATGGCGGCGGAAGACTTCAACGGCGGCGGCAAAGGCATCAAGGTCGAAATCGTTTATGCTGACCACCAGAACAAGGCTGACGTGGGCAACGCCATTGCGCGAAAGTGGCTCGATGCCGACGGCATCGACGCTATCGTCGACGTGCCGAACTCCGCCGTCGGTCTCTCGATCAACACGCTGCTGCGCGACAGCCGCATGACCTTCCTGGCCTCGTCGACGGCAAGCTCCGATCTCACCGGCAAGGCCTGCTCGCCCAACACCATCCAATGGGTCAACGACGCATGGGCGACCGGCAACACCACGGCAGCCGCGATGATGTCGCGCGGCGGCAAGGACTGGTATTTCCTCACAGTCGACTACGCGCTGGGCAAGGGCATCGAGGCCGAAGCACAGAAATACATCGAGGCGCACGGCGGCAAGGTGATCGGCTCCTCGAAACATCCGCTCGGCACTTCCGACTTCGCCTCGTTCCTGTTGCAGGCGCAGGGTTCGAAGGCGCAGGTGATCGGGCTCGCCAATGCCGGCGGCGACACCATCAATGCGGTGAAGCAGGCGGCTGAGTTCGGCATCCAGCAGGGCGGGCAAAAGCTGGTGGCGTTCCTGCTCTTCATCAACGACGTCCACGGCATGGGCATCAAGGTCGCGCAAGGGCTCCAGCTCATGGAGGCCTTCTACTGGGACATGAACGACGACACCCGGGCGTTTGCAAAACGCTTCGCCGCGCGGCCCGGCATGAATGGCAAGATGCCGAGCGGTAACCAGGCGGGCGTCTATGCCGCCACGCTCGCGTACCTCAACGCGGTCGCCGCGACCGGCAGCGACAATGCCAAGAACGTCGTGCCCGAGATGAAGAAGTTCAAAGGCAAAGACAAGCTGTTCGGCGATACCGCCATCCGCCAGGACGGCCGCGTCGTGCATCCGATGTATCTGTTCGAAGTGAAGAAGCCGGAGGAGTCGAAATATCCGTACGACTATTACAAGCTGGTCTCGACGATTCCTGCCGATCAGGCGTTTCGTTCGATGGCGGCAGGTGGCTGTGAATTGGTGAAGTAGTGGCGGCCAGCACCGTTTGCCTCTCCCGCCTGCGGGGAGAGGCCGGAGTTTGCGGAGGCGGCTCCTTACCCCGACCGTCTCAGCGCGAGCGAAGCTCGTCACGGCCCCGTAAGAACGGGGCGAGGGCGAACAAGCGTCAGCCCACCACCTTGCTGCTTCCCTGCGTGATCAACCGCGCGGCGCGCTGGTCGCGGGCGTAGATCCAGAGCCAGCTCAGCGCGACGCTGAGCCGGTGGCGCAGGCCGATCAGGAAGTAGATGTGGGCGATGCCCCAGATCCACCATGCGATCGTGCCGCGCAGCTTGATGCGGCCGAAGTCGATCACCGCAAGCCGCTTGCCGATCTGCGCGAGGCTGCCGGCGTGCTTGTAGCGGAATGGCCCTGCGTTCTCTCCGCGCAGGCGTGCCTTGATGCTCTCGGCGACATGGCGGCCCTCCTGCTTGGCGGCCGGCGCGATGCCGGGCACCGGCTTGCCGTTCCAGGCGTTGATGGTCACGGTATCGCCGATCGCAAAGATCTCTGGATGGCCCGGGATGGTCAGGTCGGGCTCGACCTCGACGCGCCCGGCGCGATCGGCCGGCACGCCGAGCCATTCGGCGGCGGGCGAGGCGCGAACGCCGGCGGCCCAGATCTTGGTCTTCGCGTTCAGGCGCTGGCCGCCATAGACCACGCCGTCGCGGTCGATCTCGGTGACCGCCTGGCCCAGCACGACCTCGACGCCGATCTTTTCCAGTGACGCCTGCGCATAGGCCGAGAGCTCGTCGGCAAAGCCGGCGAGCACGCGCGGGCCTGCCTCGATCAGCACCACACGGGCTTTTCGCGTGTCGATGTTGCGGAAATCGTCGGGCAATGTGTGATGCGCCATCTCGGCGATGGTGCCGGCGAGCTCAACCCCAGTCGGGCCTGCGCCGACGATGACGAAGGTCAGCCGCGCCGCGCGTCGCGCTGGATCGGTCTCGCGCTCCGCGCGCTCGAACGCCACCAGGATGTGACGGCGCAAAGTCGTCGCATCCTCCAGCGTCTTCAGCCCGGGCGCGAACTGCTCCCATTCGTCATGGCCGAAATAGGCATGGTGCGCGCCGGTCGCGAGCACCAGCGTGTCGTATGGCACCTCGCTGCCGTCATCGAGCAGCACAGCGCGCCTGCCGGCATCGACGCCGCTCACTGTCGCAAACAGCGTCGTCACGTCGCGCCGGTCGCGCATGAGATGGCGCACCGGCCAGGCAATCTCGCTGGTCGCAAGCGAGGCCGTTGCCACCTGATAGAGCAGCGGTTGAAACAAATGGTGGTTGCGGCGATCGATCAGCGTGATCGCGACCGGGCTGCCGGCGAGCCGGTAGGTCGTCTCCAGCCCGCCGAAGCCGGCGCCGACGATAACGACGCGATGGGGTGTCGTGGTCATGGAAGCTGCCCTCGGGTCTGACGAGACATTCTCGCCCATCATTTAAGTGCGGAAACTGGTCCGCGGTCCAATAGCCGTCATCAATGGTGGAATAGGCGATGCGTATCGACGCCCGCGGAAAAGCGCCGCAGGCGCCGCCGAAGGGAGTAGAACTATAGTGGGACCTATATACGTGTTGACACCGAACTAAAATTCCCTTATATTTCTCAGCACAAGGGGAAAGTCGATGTTGACGCAGTTCAAAACTCTAACCGATCTGATGATCGCCTTTCAGGACCCGCAGACTGCAATCGATCATTTCACGACCATTCGCTGGGGCGACCGCGTCGTTTGCCCGTACTGCGAACATGACAAGTGCTACGGTCTGACCCAAAAGAATAAGTACAAGTGCGCCAGCTGTAGCCGCAAATTTTCGGTGACGGTCGGCACCATCTTTCAGGATACCAAGCTACCGCTACGTATTTGGTTTGGCGCGATCTGGCTCATAACCAACCATCCGAAGGGCATTGCTTCGACGACCTTGGCGCGGGACCTTGGTATCACGCAGAAGTCGGCGTGGTTCGTCCTTCATCGCCTGCGTCACGCGGCGCGGACGCGTTCATTCAATAAGCCGCTGACTGGCGTCGTTGAGGTTGACGAGACTTACGTCGGCGGCAAGGCCCTCAATCGTCACAAGGGGCGTAGTGGCACCAAGGGCGGTTCTGGGGACAAGACGCCAGTGATCGGCGCCGTGGAGCGAGGCGGCGAAGTCATCGCCAAGGTGCTGCCCGTCGCTAACAAGTCAACCATGCATGAATTTGTGCGGGAAGTTGTGTCCCCCGATGCCGAAATGCTCGCGACCGATACGCATCCGGTCTACCAGCGTTTGGAAGGGTATCCACAACACCATATGCTCAATCACCAACAGGGTGAGTTCAAGCGCGGCGAGGCTCACACGAACAGCATTGAGTCTGTGTGGGCGCTACTCAAGCGCCAGATCGTCGGCACCCACCATTGGGTTTCCGAGAAGCATCTGCAAAAGTATGTGCAGGAAATGACTTGGCGCCTCAATCGGCGTAGCATGACGCCAGCCGACCGCATGAACGATCTGTTCGAATGCGTTGCCGGCGCGATGCCGTACAAGGTTCTGATCTCGTGAATAAGAAGATCAAGGCAACCCCACCTGACCCGCCGTTCGGCCTCGACATGCCATTTGACGAGGCTTTGAAACGCTTCATCGGGACCAACCCGAATGAAGTAGATGATATTGCCAAAAGGCCCAAAAAGAAAAAGCCGGGCGGCAAGAGACCGCCCGGCGAAAAAGTTGATGATCCCTTACGCGCTGGGAAACGTAAGTACGGTAGCTGATTTACTCTTATAGGTAGCGGGGTCGATCGGAGGTGCGTTCGGGTGTCGCACTCCATTTATAGCGCGGGAAACGCTGCCTTGGTTGAGTTCGAGATAAATGGCTGTCTTTGTTTGACTCCAGCCATTCACACTCACGAGGTACTTCGCGAAGGAAGCTTTTAGTGGCGTTAAGGGGAACTGAGTTCTCATCGTGGTCTCCAGTGAAGGGAGACCCCGGTTGAAATTGAGCAGTTAAATCGCTATCTTTCGATATGGAGCCGCGATCTTGTGCCTTCTCTCAACCAGGGTCGGTTCAATTTGCGGTCAGGCCGGGCAAGCGTGATCAGACGCTTGACCCGGCCATACTTTTCCCGACCTTGACCGCGATTAAGTCGGGTAAACTGTTCCACGCGCTATCCTATTGAGTCACGGTCCATCCCGCGCGACCATGCGCGGTGAACAGGCCCGACGTGGAGAGCAGCGCGCTCAAATTGTTCAGCGGGTCATTGCCGCCCAACCGGATTCCTTTGTCCGCCAAATGCGCGTCGATCTCGGAGAGCCGCGTCGGTTCGGTCTTGCCGCTCAGAAGCGATCGCGCCTCTTTGAGGGCCTCCTCGCGTTCGGGTGAACGGCGACGACCTGCTGACCGTCCTTCAACATCACCAGCGTTGCTGTCTGCGCTGGCTGGCGCCGAGTTGTGCGTCGCCGATGATGGTGTCGGAGAGGGCAATGACAAATATTCGTTCCGGAGCCGTTCCAGTTGCTTCAATCGAATGAAGCGAAGATCTTTAGCCAACTCGGCATGGAGCTGGGCTATTTCGCCATCAAGAGGTGTGGGAGTGCTCATGCTTCTGATGCCTTTATGGTTCTCGCGAGCTTAATAATAAGCGCGCTAGCCACGGATACAAGGGATCAGCCAGCGAATTAAAAGGGTGAAGAATGGGAACCTGCCTTGACTCGTGGCAAGACAGACCATCAGCGATGGCGGATGCGATTCGCCGTTCGTTCCTATGTGAGGCTACGTGTTGGAATGCAGGTTCCGATTACAATCAAGTGTCCACACGTATATAGGTCCCACTATAGTTCTTGCCATTAACGATCAGGGCGAATTATGGTGCAGGGCAGGGGCCGAGGCCATTGGCGGCTCGACAGATTTTGCGCTCTAAAGAGACCAGTCCGGGGCGGCGATCACCCCGCTTCCGGGACAAAGAGAATTGAGGAGGGGAGTGGTTATGAGGACAGCATTCTGGCTGGCGGGCGCAGCTGCGCTGGCGCTGGCAAGCCCGGCTTTCGCCGGCGACACCATCAAGATCGGTTTCGTATCGACCTTCAGCGGCCCGACCGCCGTCATCGGCAACGACATGCGCAACTCGTTCGAGCTCGCGCTGGACCATCTCGGGCGCAAGATGGACGGCAAGCCGGTCGAGGTGATCTACGAGGACGACGGGCAGAAGCCTGATGTCGGCAAGCAGAAGACCGAGAAGCTGGTGCAGTCCGACAAGGTCGACTTCATCGTCGGCTACATCTGGTCGAACGTGCTGCTCGCCTCGCTCAAGACCGCGGTGGACTCGCAGACCTTCATGATCTCGGCCAATGCCGGCCCGTCGCAGCTCGCGGGCGAGCTCTGCAGCCCTTACGTGTTCTCGACCTCCTGGCAGAACGACCAGACGCCGGCCGCGATGGGCCTCTACATGAACGCGAATGGCGTCAAGAGCGTGTTCCTGATCGGCCCGAACTACGCCGCAGGCAAGGACATGCTCTCGGGCGTCAAGAGCACTTTCAAGGGCGAGATCAAGGGCGAGGAATATACGGTCTGGCCGAGCCAGCTCGACTTCTCGGCCGAGCTGGCGAAAGCCCGCGCCTCCGGCGCCGAATCGATCTTCGTGTTCTATCCCGGTGCGGCCGGCGCACAATTCCTCAATCAATATGTCCAGGCCGGCATGAAGACCACCATGCCACTCTACACCGCCTTCACCGTCGATGAGACGACGTTGCCGTTGCAGAAGGAGAATGCGTTCGGGGTGCCCGGTGCGCAGGAGTGGGTGAACGATCTCCCGAACGAGCAGAACAAGAAGTTCGTCGCCGACTACCGCAAGAAATATCCGGGCGCCAGGCCGAGCTATTACGGCGCGCAGGCCTATGATGCGGCGCAGCTGATCAACAGCGCGGTGGTCGCCGTGGGCGGCGACACCAGCAAGAAGGATGCGATGAAGGCCGAGATGGAGAAGGCCAACTTCAAGTCGCTGCGCGGCGCGTTCAAATACGGCAACAACCACATCCCGATCCAGAACTTCTATCTGCAGGACGTGGTAAAGGGCGCCGGCGGCGAGCTCTCGCTGAAGACCGCCGCCACCATCGTCACCGACGACCAGGACCGCTTCCACGACAAGTGCCCGATGAAGTGAGCTGAGTCAGCCACCAGTGACGTAGCCCCTTCTCCCCTTGTGGGAGAAGGTGGCGCGAAGCGCCGGATGAGGGGTTCTATCGGCGGGCGTGACTGATGTTGAGGTGTACGCGGAGAAAACCCCTCACCCGTCTCGCCGCCACGCGGCGAGCCACCCTCTCCCACAAGGGGAGAGGGTAAGAGCACCTACACCCGCGGCATGCTCACCGGCCGGACCTCGCGGGCTTGCGCTGCGAGCCGAATCCCGGCATTCGCGGCGCCAAATCCCTGATAATTCCGTCGCTCGACGATCTCGAAGAAAAACCGTTCGTCGAAGATGTGGGTGTAGACCTGGAAGAATTCGCCGTCGCCCTCGCGGTCGTAGAGAATGTGGTTGGCGCGAAGTTGCGCCATGAGTTCCGGGGCCAAGTCGTACTTGGCTTCGATGTCGTCGTAATAATTGGCGGGAATATCCAGGAAATCCGCGCCGCGGCCGCGCATCGCGGCGACCGTCGCGAAGATGTCCTCGCATGTGAACGCGATGTGCTGGACGCCCGAGCCGAAAAACTCCGAGATGAAGCGCGCCGGCAGCGTGCGGTTGGCGGAGGAGCCGTTGAGAACGAAGCGCAGGCTCCGGTCGCCGTTGATCACGGCCTGGCTCTGCACCAGCCCCCTTGGATCGGCGATCTCCATCTGCGGTAACCGCCTCAGGTCGAGAATGCCGGTGTAGAACAACAGCCAGGACAGCATCTCGTCATACGGCATCGACTGCGCGATGTGATCGACGGCGAGCAGGGCGTCGGCCGCGGCGTCGCTTGCGACCGGCTCGAAATCCGTGTCCCAGTTCCTGCCGGCATGGTCCAGGAAATAGAGAAGACTGCCGCCGACGCCGTGGATCGCCGGAATTTCCAGCTCGCCCGGCCCGACCGGCTGGTAGAAGGTGCGCGCCTTCAGCGTCTCGGCGCGCTGCATGGCGCGGGATGCATCGTCGACGTCGAGCGCGATGGCGCAGACGCCGGGGCCATGCGTGACGTAATGCGAATGTGCAAAGCCGTCGGTCTCGGAATTGATCACGAGCTCGACCTTGCCCTGCGACCAGCGCTCCACTGCCTTGCTGCGGTGCTTGCCGGTCTTGCGAAAACCGAGCTGTGAGAACAGGCGGGCGAGCTCGCCGGCCTTGGCCTCGTTCACCGCAAATTCGATGAAGCCGGTGCCACGGCTCTTCGCCTTCGGCGCCAGCGGCTCGCCGACGCGCTTCGGCCAATCCGGTGCAAGCTGGTCCTCCAGCAGGATCAGCGAGCGCAGGCCGTCCACCGCGGTTTGCGCGGTGGAGCCGGCGCGAAACTGGTCGTTGAAGATTTCCAGCGACAGCGGGCCGGCATAGCCGGTCGCCGCGATCGCCCGCATGAACTCGCCGATCGGCAGGTCGCCCTGACCGGGGAAGGAGCGGAAGTGCCGGCTCCACGACAGGATATCGAGCTCCAGTTTCGGGGCGTCGGCAAGCTGGACCAGAAAGATCTTGTCACCCGGGATCGAGGCCATCGCGCGGGTGGGAAAACCCGGTGCCAGCGCATGAAAACTGTCGAGGATGATTCCGATCGCCGGATGATCGGCGCGCCGCACGATCTCCCAGGCGTCACGGTAGTCGTTGACATGCCGTCCCCAGGCCAGCGCCTCGTAGCCGACGCGCAAGCCACGCTTGGCCGCGCTGTCGCCGAGCTCGCGGAAATCGTCCGCGGCGCGGTCGATGCCGCCGAGCGACTGTGGTGAGACATTGGAGCAGATCAGCAGCAGATCGGTGCCAAGCTCCTGCATCAAATCGAACTTGCGCTCGGCGCGGGCAAAATTGCGCGTCCGCTGCGGCTCCGGCATGCCTTCGAAATCCCGGAACGGCTGGAACGCGCAGATCTCCAGATTGAGATCGCGGCAGAGCTTTGCGATGTCGCGCGGACCAGCGCCGAACGACAGCAGGTCGTTCTCGAAGATCTCGACGGCCTCGAAGCCGGCGGATGCGGCGGCGCGGAGCTTTTCGTCCAGCGCGCCGGAGAGTGAAACGGTCGCGATCGAGCGCTTGTTCATGCTGCGTTGTCCTCCATGGCGCCACCCAGGAATAATTGGCCGATGCGTGGATCGTTCAGGATGCGCTTGGCTCCGTCGAACATGCGGGTCTGGCCGAGTTCGAGCACGATGCCGAAATCGGAGATCTCCAGCGCCGAGCGCGCGTTCTGCTCGATCATCAAAATGGTGACGCCGCCATCGCGCAAGCGTTTGAGGATGTCAAAGGTCTGCTGCACCATCAGCGGCGACAGGCCGATCGAGGGCTCGTCGATCAGCACGAGCTTCGGTTCGAGCAGCAGCGAGCGCGCGATCTCGAGCTGCTTCTGCTCGCCGCCCGACAGCGTCGAGGCCTGCTGCGTGGACTTGCGGCGAAGCGCCGGAAACAGGTCGAGCGCGGCTTCGATCCGCCTCGGCAGGTCGATACCCTTGCCCGCGGCGACGCCGCCGAGCTCGATATTGTGGCGGACCGAGAGCTCGGGAAAGATGTTGCGGCCCTGCGGCACGTAGCAGATGCCGGCATTGAGCAGCGCGCGCTGGCTCAAGTTCGTAATGTCGCGGCCTGCAAAAATGATGTTGCCCTCGCGCAGCTTCAACAGGCCGAAGATCGCCTTGAATACCGTCGACTTGCCGGCGCCGTTGGGGCCGATGATGGTGGTGATCGTGGCCTGCGGCACGGCGAAACTCGTGCCGTTCAGGATCGTCATCTTACCGTAGCCGCCGACGAGGTTTTGAACCGAGAGGATCGTGTTGCTCATGCTCCCGCTCTCCCTAATGTCCGAGATAGGCTTCGATCACGGCGGGGTTGTTGCGGACCTCGTCCGGCCGTCCCATCGCCAGCACCTTGCCCTCGGCCATGACCATGACGCGCGAGCACAGCGACATCACGAACTCCATGTTGTGCTCGATCACGACGAAGGTGGCGTTCTTCTCGCGGTTGATCGCGACCAGGCGCTCCTTGAGGCCCGTCAGCATCGCGGGATTGACGCCGCCGGCGGGCTCGTCGAGCAACACCAGGCGCGGCCCGCCCATGAAGGCCATGGCGGCGTCGAGCAATTTTTGCTGGCCGTAGGAAAGAGCGCCGGCCGGCTCGGCGGCGAGGTGGTCGAGCTTGAAGAAGCCGATCATCTGGTTGGCGATATCGGTCAGCCCGGCGTCGGAGCGACCGACCAGGCGCGAAGCCATGTTGCCCTGGTGCTCCTGCCCGGCGAGGATCAGGTTCTCGCGCACCGAGAGTTTTGGAAAGACCTGCAACAGCTGGAAGGTGCGGCTGACGCCGAGCTTGTTGAGCTCGGCGGGGCGCAAGCCCGTGACCACCTTGCCGTCGAGCTTGACCTCGCCGCCGCTCGGCGTGAGCTGGCCGAGAATGCAGTTGAACAAGGTGGACTTGCCGCAGCCGTTCGGTCCGATCAGGCCGAGGATCTCGCCTTCGCGGACGTCGAAGGAGACGCCGTCGACCGCGGTGATGCCGCCAAAGCTCTTCTTGATGTCGGTGACTTCGAGCACCGCGGTCATTGCACCGTCTCCATTCGGGACTTTGCGACGGCGCGCAACGCGGATGCGGCCTTGGTGCGGCGCTCGGCGAGATAGCGGTCGAGGATTCCCAGGATGCCGGTCGGCGACCAGATCAGGAGCAGCATCACCGCGACCGCGTAGAGCATCAAATAATAGCCCTCCGTGAAGCGCAGCCATTCCGGCAGCAGCACTGCGATCATCGCGCCGAGGAACGGGCCGAAGTAAAAGCCGGCGCCGCCGACGATTACCATCATCAGGAGGTCGAGCGAGAGCGACAGGTTGAACGGCACCGGATCGATATATTGCGTCAGCGGCGCGTAGAGTGCGCCGGCGATACCGCCCAGCGCCGAGCCGATCGCGAACGCCATCAGCGTGTAGCGCCTTGTGTCGATTCCGAGCGATTGCGCGCGCAGCGGATTTTCGCGCAGCGCCAGGAAGGCGCGGCCCCACGGCGAGCGGATCAACCACCACACCGCCAGCGACACGATCGCGAGCGAGCCGAGGCAGAGATAGTAGAAGGGCAGCGGCTTGTTGGTCGCGATCCCGAAGATGTGCGGCCGCGGAATATTGGAGATGCCGTAGATACCGCCGGTCAGCCAGCTCTCGTTGCGGAACACCAGGAAGGCGAGCGTCGAGAAGGCCAGCGTGACGAAGGCAAGGTAATGGTGTTGCACGCGTAGCGCGGGGTAGCCGAGGACCCAGCCGACTGCGAAGCTCAAGGCAATGGCGACCACAATCGCGGCCGGCAGCGGCCAGCCATGCGTGGTCATGATTGCCGCCGCATAGGCACCGATGCCGACGAAGGCGCCTTGCGCCAGCGAAACCTGACCGGCATAGCCGAGCGTGAGGTTGAGCCCCATCGCGGCGATCGTCATCACCGCCCACTGGCTCAGGATGAACAGGCCGTAGCGGTTGAAGTTCATGGGCACGATGATCAGGCCGGCAATGACGGCGAGCCCGAGCGCGACCTTGAGAGGCTTGGCAAAGCCGGTCATACCGTGCGCTCCTCGGCGCGGCCGAGCAAGCCTTGCGGCCGGAACAGGATGACGAGGATCAGGAAGATCAACGGCACCGCCGCGCGATACTGCGTCGAGACATAGGACGCCGCGAGATTGTCGAGCACGCCGATCAGCAGGCCGCCGGCGATCGCGCCGCGCACCTGGTTGAAGCCGCCGACGATCGCCGCGATGAAAGCGGCCTGGCCCAGCACCTCGCCCGAGGAGAACTTTGCCAGGTAAATCGGCGTGATCAGCAGCGAAGCCAGCGCGACCAGGACAGCGTTGATCAGGAAGGTCAGCAGAATCATACGCTCGACCGGGACGCCGATGATGCGCGCCACCGTCGGGTTTTGCGCCGCCGCCTGCATCTGGTGGCCGAGCGAGGTGCGGTTCAGCAGCGTGGTCAGGCCGAGCACGGCGAGGATGGCGAGCGCAAGCACGCTGATGCTTTGCAGCGAAACAATATGGCCGAGGACCGAGATGTCGCCGGTCGGCACGATCGAGGGGAACGGCGACGCCTCCGCGCTGAAGAACTGCTTCACGGCCTCCTTGATGCCGATCGCCAGCGCCATGGTCGCGATCGCGAGCGGCAGCACGCCGTGGCGCATCATCGGATCGACCAGCAGCATCTTGAAGGCGAGGCCGAGCAGGATCATCGAGAGCAGGATGCCGAGGATGATCGCGAGCCAGAACGGCGCGCCGGCATGCATCGCTGCCAGCATCAGGAACGCCGGCAGCATCACGAACTCGCCTTGTGCGAAATTGATGGTCTGTGAGGTCTGCCACAACAGTGTGAAGCCGACCGCGACCAGCGCATAGATCGCGCCAGTGGCAAGTCCCGCGACCAGAAGATCGAACAGATTGGACATGGGTTCTCTTTGATCGTCAGCGCCCGAGTGAACTGGATCGACACGAATTCAGATCTATCGCTCCCTCTCCCCGCGAAGGGCGGGGCGAGGGAGGAAGAGAGCCTCACTTCACCTTCGGCAGCACCTGCTTCACCACTTGCTTGCCTTCGACCACCTCGACCAGAAAGCTCTGGCGATCGATGTCGCCATTCTGGTCGAAGGTGACGTCCATCAGAATGCCCGGCTCGTCCGCGGCCTTGATGGTCAGGCCGTGCAGCGTGTCGGCAAAGGCTTTGGAATCGACCTTGCCCATCTTCTCGGTGGTGGCCTTGACCATGTAGACGGCGAGGTAGCCCTTCAGCCCGTTATGGTCGGGCACGTAATTGTACTTCTTCGCAAACCTGTCGCGGAACGCCTTGATGAGGTCGACCGGCGCGTCGGTGGTGAGGCCGACATGGCCGCGCGCCCCGTTGGCGGCGTCGCCCGCAAGCTCGATCACCTTCTGGCCGATCAGCGTGGTCTCGCCCATCAGCGGCGCGGTGACGCCCTGGCGTTTCAGCTCCTTGAGGATGCGCGCGCTCTCTTCCTCGTTGAGATAGACGAACACGGCATCGGGATTGGCGGCCTTGATCTTGCCGACGTCGGCAGCGAAATCGGCCTGGCCTGCCTCGGTCGAGAGATCGGCGACCACCTTGGAGCCGAGCCTGTCGAGCTCCTTGATCACGACGTCGCGTCCGCCGCGGCCGAAATCATTGTTGACCCAGACCACCGCGACCGTCTTCGCCTTCATGTCGTCGTGGATGTATTTTGCGACTTTCGGCATCGAGGATTGCTGGCCGAACGAGGTGCGGAACAGGAATTTGTTTCCGGCCTGCGTCAGCTCGGCGGCTTCGCCGCCCATGATCTGCGTGATGCCGGCTTCGGCCGCGAGCGGCGCGGTCACTTTCACCGAGCCGGAATAGCCGGGTCCGAGCAGCACGTAGGGCTCGGCATCGAGCGCCTTCTGCACCTGGGCGCGAGCGACGCCCGGGTTGGATTGCGAGTCGGCGTGGGTGACCTCGAGCTTGCGGCCGAGCACGCCGCCCTTGGCGTTGATCTCCTCGATCGCGAGGTCGATGCCGTTCTTCCAGTTGGTGCCGACGGTGGCGCCGCCGCCCGAGAGCTCGGCGACGTCGGCGAGCTTGATGGCCTGGGCGTGGGCGCTGGTTGCGGCGGCGAAGGCAAGCAGGGCGCCTGCCAGTAGTGTGGATTTCATCTCATTCCTCCTTGGTTTCTTCTGTTTTGTCGACGGCCTTGTGTCCGGCCGCTTAGATTACGCTGCGTTGTAAGTCGAGCTTCGCTGCGCCATGACGCCGTCAAAAGCCTCTCCCATGACCTCCGTGGAAGGTGCAAGCCCGGTGAACAGCTCGAAGGCGTCGGCGGCCTGGTAGATCGCAAGCTCGCGCCCGGTCATGATCCGCGCGCCCATCCCTTGCGCTGCGGCGAGCAGCGGCGTGATCAGCGGCGAATAGACGGCATCGGCAACCCACAGGTTTTCGCGCAGAAGCGCCGGCGGGACCGGGATGTCCCGGTTCGGCAGCATGCCGACCGGCGTGCCGTTGACGAGGCCGGTTGCCCCGTCGAGCGCGTCCTCGACGCTTCCGGCCACCCGCGCGCCGCCATGCCGGGTCAGCAGCGCGGCGAGTTTCTCGGCCCGCGCCGGCTCGCTGTCGAAGATGCGGAGGTCAGACACATTCAGGCTCGCCAGTGCAAAGGCGATCGCCTTGCCGACGCCGCCGGTACCAATCACGGCCACCGCATTTCCGGAAGGAGCCAGCAGCGGCTTGACGGCGCGCGCAAAGCCGGTGGTATCGGTATTGTGGCCGATCAGCCGGCCGTTCTTGACGACGACGGTGTTGACTGCGGCCATGGTGGCCGCGGTCGCGGCCAGCTCGTCGAGCAGCGGAACCACGGCTTCCTTGTAAGGAAAGGTGACGTTGACGCCGGCAAAGCCGAGCCGCCGCACGCCCTCGAGCATTATGCGGAGCCCGGCCGCGTCAGCTCCGGCAACCTCGATGAGCTGGTAGTGGCCGCGCAACCCGAGCGCCTCGGCGGCGCGCTCGTGCATGGCGGGAGAGGCGGAATGGGCGATCGGGGCGCCGATCAGGCCGGTCAGGAGTTTCTTGGATGCGGCAGGTCCGCGCTTTGACATTGATCCACTATCGCTTGATGATGAGCGTTGATTTCCGGCCATTAGCCGCCAAATTCGCGCAATTCCAAGGGGAACGATAGACTTTCCCCCGCCTAACACAAATTACCCATTTGTCTGGCAAACCTAACCTGATGTTATTTCTTGCGTCCGCGTGTTGAAGCGCTCTTGCCGTTGCTACGGGACGGTTCGACCGCGCGCATTTCGGCGCGCAGGGATTCGATGAAATACTCGACATGGAGCGACAGCGGCGCGCCGCGCTTCACCGCAATATAGGTGTCGAACCGCGTCGGCTCGGTGATCTTCAGTAGCTCGATCCCGGGGTAGCCGCCATGGGCCACCGTGAACTGGTCGATGATGGCGATGCCGAGCCCCGCCTTCACCAGCGCGCACACCGTGGTGCCGAAGCGGGCGCGGATGGTGATGTTGTAGGCGAGCCGGTGGCGCGCGAACATCTCCGCCATGATCCGTCCGTAGGGATCGGTGGGATCGATGCCGATCAGGGGATAGCGGGTGATCTCGGCGGCCGAGACCTGCTTGCGGCCGGCAAGCTCGTGGCCGGGCGGCACGATGCAGTAGAGCTCGCCCGAGGCGAGCGGCATGAAGTCGAGCCCGGAATGTTCGAGCCGGTAGCTCATCGCCACGCACTCGCCGCGGCCGAGCATGAGATAGTCGATGGCCTCCTCGAGCTTGAGGATGTTGATGTCGATGCCGAGATCGGGATAGCGGCGCCGCACCCGTTCGATCGCGCGCGGCACCATCACCTGCGAAATGCTCGGCACCGAGCCGATGCGCAGCTCCGAGAGGCCGCCGCGGCCGATCTTGGAGATGATCTCGGAGAGGTCGTCGACCTTCTTGTAGACGCCGTTGATCTGCTCGAAAATGTTCTCGGCTTCCGGCGTCGGGAAGTAACGTCCGTTCTGGCGCTGGAAGAAGCGGATGCCGAGCGAGCGTTCGGTGTATTTGACCAGACGGCTGATGCCGGGCGCCGACACGTTCAGGAGCTTCGCCGCGCCGCCAATGGTGCCCGTCACCATCACGGCCCGGATCACTTCAACCTGGCGTAGCGTCATCATGTCCTGGACTTCCCGAAAGACGATCGTGGTCGCGATCATGTCACGAGAGAAGCGATGTCATCCAGCGGTAAGTGTGCGTCGAGGTGGACGGAGCGGACGGGATTCATCCGTGTCCCGGAAGCGGAGAATTGAAATCGGCTTCGCGGTTGGATTGTTGTTGGCTTGATCAGGAATTCGAATGCAAAGGAAGTCGCAGCGGCGTGATGCATTCGCACCGTTCGCTTCTGTGAGTAGCTTCAGCTCGCCGGTCCTTCCGGCGACGCGCTGCCCGGCCGCTCGTCGCGCTCGCCTTGCAGCACTTCGCGCGCGAACTCGATGATCTTCTGCTTGTTTGCCGTATCGCGGACGGCAAAAAACACGCGGTTCAATTCCAGACCGAGCACGCTGTTGAGGGCGATGTTCTCGTCTTCCATCGTGGCTTTCCCGCTTCAGGCGCGTAGGTGTAACTTGACGTCACTTCCTCCACAAGTAGTTAAATCCCTGGCGCAGGCGACACACCGGCAAACTACGGACGCGCGAATTGAGGCAGCCCCCAAAGACGTGCTATACGGAGCGGCGAGGGTCAGGAAACGCACCGATGTCCGCCGTGGATTATGGCCGGGAAGCGCTGGACTTCATCGAAGGGCTGCAGGCCTATCGTATGGTTCCGGACGCAATGAATGCGCTCGAAGGGGCCTTCGGGCGCTTCGGCTTCGAAACCATCATCGTGACGGGATTGCCGAATCCCGATCAGCGGTTCGAGCAGATGGTGCTCGCCAAGCGTTGGCCGGCGGGATGGTTCAGCCTCTACACCGACAAGAATTACGACCGCGTCGACCCGGTGGTGCGGATGTGCCGGCAATCGGTCAACCCGTTTGAGTGGTCGGAAGCACCCTATGATTCCGAGCTCGATCCGGGAGCGGCAGAGGTGATGAATCGCGCCTCCGATTTCCGCATGTCGCGCGGCTTCATCGTCCCGATTCACGGGCTTACCGGATATGAGGCGGCCGTCTCGCTCGGCGGCATCCATCTGGATCTCAACGCCCGCAGCAAGCCGGCCCTGCACCTGATGGCGATGTATGGCTTCGATCACATTCGCCGTCTGCTCGATCGGGCACCGCAGCAGATGGCGCGCCTGACCCCTCGCGAGCGCGAGGTGATCGTCTGGGCCTCGCAAGGCAAGTCGGCCTGGGAGATCGGCGAGATCCTCCACATCACGCAGCGCACGGCAGAGGAGCATCTCGCAACTGCCGCGCGCAAGTTGGGCGCCGTCAACCGTACGCATGCGGTCGCGCTGGCGATACGCCACAAGATCATCAATCCCTAAGCGACGTACTGGGAAATTTCCCAATACCGAGCCTGTCTGTTTTCGCAGAGGCTCCCCCCATTGAGGGACGAATGGGGGTTTTCATGATTCATGCAATTTCCGCGGTCAACCGTCACCTTTACGAGGACGTGCTCGATCAGCATTTCCGGTTGCGTCACGACATCTTCGTCGAGGAGCGCCACTGGGAGACGTTGCGCAAGCCGGACGGCCGCGAGATCGACTCCTACGACAACGAGGACACCGTTTATCTGCTTGCGCTGGAGGGCCGCCGCGTCGTTGGCGGCCACCGGCTCTATCCGACGACGAAGCCCTCGATGATGAGCGAGGTGTTCCCGCATCTGGCGGCCGTGCGCGGCTGCCCCGCGGATCCGCTGGTGTGGGAATGGTCGCGCTATTTCGTGGTCCGTGATCGCCGCGATGGCGCGCTCAACCTGCAGCTCATGGCGGCCGTGCAGGAGTTCTGCCTCGACCAGGGAATCGCGCAGGTCAGTGCGATCATGGAGACCTGGTGGTTGCCGCGCTTCCACGAGGCCGGCTTCGTCGTGACGCCGCTTGGCCTGCCGGCTCTGGTGGAGGGCGCATGGACCATGGCGGCGACCATCGACATCCGCAGCGAGACAGTCGACGCGCTGCACGATCGCGTCGGCATGGTGTCGGTCGTGCGTCAGGACGGCCCGCATCTGGACGCCGTCGCCCGTGCCAACCTCTGCGGTCTTGCCACCGCGCAACGAAAGAGCGCCTGAGATGTCGAACATGATGCGGGACAGCCAGATCATGGCGCAGATCAAGGACGAAAATCTCGGGTATATGTCGGACATGGCGCTCGAGCTGGCGCAGATGGCGGAAGACAGCGGATTGGCAACCCTTGCCTATCTGTTCCGGATGGCGGCGCTGGAGGCCTCGACCGCAAACACCGAGTTCGCCGAGCCGGATGAGTTTCCCCACCAGCTGACGTCGCACTAGAGGCATCCATTATTCTGAACTGGTTCGCACCCTCTCCCGGCGACGGGGAGGGCTATCGCATATGACGTGAGAGTTCGGGGCGATGAAGCTTCCACAGCGTCATGGCCGGCATAGCCGTCCGAAGGACGGCGTCGCTTCCGCTCGCCTACGGGTGTGACAGGCTGACCCACCCGGGCGGCAACATTCTTGCGGCGCACACGCGATCACATGCAGCGGCATGCAACAAAGTGCATGTCTGGAGTCGAATCGCTCTTGCCTCGGAACGATACTGCCATTACCCATTTTTTGGCCTTGAAGAGGCGGGGGAGCTCTTTCACTGATGGCGACTGTGTCCGAACATCGGCGGGCGTCCGCGTGCGCCTGAAAGAGTTTTGATGCTGCTCGTCGTCGAACAGTTCTTGAACGGATTGCAGTTCGGTCTGCTGCTGTTCCTGCTCGCCGCCGGCCTGACGCTGGTGTTCGGGATCATGGATCTCGTCAACCTCGCGCATGGCTCGCTCTACATGATGGGCGCTTATTTCGCCGCGACCTTTGCGGCCTGGACCGGCAGCTTCCTGCTCGGCGCGCTGCTGGCGCTCGGCGCGACGCTGGTGCTCGGCATCGTGCTCGAAATGACGGCGCTGCGGCATCTCTACGGGCGAGACCATCTCGACCACGTGCTGGCGACCTTCGGCCTGATCCTGTTCTTCAACGAAGCGGTGCGGCTGATCTGGGGGCCGGCTGGTCTCGCGCTGCCGCTGCCGGTCTGGCTTACGGTGCCGGTGCCGATCCTGCCCGGCATTCACTATCCCGCTTATCGCCTCGCCATCATCGTGGTGGCGCTGCTGGTGGCGTTGCTGCTCTATCTCGGCGTGATGCGCACCCGCATCGGCATGCTGATCCGGGCCGGCGCCTCCAACCGCGAGATGATCGGCGCGCTCGGCATCAACATCAAGCTGCTGTACACGCTGGTGTTCGGCTTGGGGGCCGCGCTCGCCGGCCTTGCCGGGTTGATGCAGGCGCCGATCCTCACCGTGCAGATCGGCATGGGCGAGAACATCCTGATCCTCGCCTTCGTCATCATCGTGATCGGTGGTATCGGTTCGATCCGCGGCGCGTTCCTGGCCGCGATCTTCGTCGGCATGATCGACACGCTCGGCCGCGCCTTCCTACCCAATTTGCTGCGGCAGGTGCTGAGCGGCGCCGCGGCTTCCACCGCCGCGCCCGCGCTGTCGTCGATGCTGATCTATCTGTTGATGGCGATCGTGCTGGTGGTGCGGCCGGAGGGGCTGTTTCCGGCCAACCGTCGATGAAGGCTTTCACCGTGAGAAAGGCCGTCACGGCCCTGATGCTGGCGGGCCTCGTGCTGTTGCCGCTGTATTCGCAAGTATCGGGCAACATCTTCATCCTGACGCTGTTCACCCGCATCGTCATCCTCGCGCTGGCGGCGGCGAGCCTCAACCTCATTATGGGTTTTGGCGGCATGATGAGCTTCGGCCATGCCGCCTATCTCGGCATCGGCGGTTACGCCGTCGGCATGCTGGCGCAGGAAGGCGTCGGAAGCGGCTTCATCCAGTTCCCGGTCGCGCTCGCGGCGTCCGCGCTTTATGCGCTGGTGATCGGCGCGCTGAGTTTGCGCACCCGCGGCGTCTATTTCATCATGATCACGCTCGCCTTCGCGCAGATGGCCTATTACGTCGCCTCGGGGCTGGCGCGATACGGCGGCGATGACGGCCTCACCATCTACAAGCGCAGCGATTTCTCCGGGCTGGTCAACCTGTCGAACCGCACCCAGTTCTACTATCTTTGCCTCGTTTGCCTGTTCGGCGTCATCTTCCTGATCTGGCGCATCGTCAATTCGCGCTTCGGTCTTGTCGTGCAGGGACTGCGCTCAAACGAGCAACGCATGCAAGCGATCGGCTTTCCGGCCAAGCGCTACCAGCTGGTCTGCTTCGTTATCTCTGGAATGATGTGCGGCCTTGCCGGCGCGCTGCTCGCCAACAACACCGATTTCATCAGCCCGGCCGTAATGTACTGGACCCGCTCGGGCGACCTCATGGTGATGGTGATCCTCGGCGGCATGGGGACGCTGTTCGGCCCGGTGATGGGCGCCGTGGTCTATCTGCTGCTGGAAGAGTTCCTGTCGCAGATCACCGAATATTGGGCGCTGATCATGGGCCCGCTGTTGTTGCTGATCGTGCTGTTCGGTCGCGGCGGCATCATGGGCCTGCTCGGGAGGCTCAACCGTGGCTGAACCCCTGCTCCGCGTCGAAAAGCTGGTGCGCCGCTTCGGCGGCATCCTTGCGACGGACAACGTCTCGCTCGATGTCGCGGCCGGAGAGCTGCACGCCATCATCGGCCCGAACGGCGCCGGCAAGACCACGCTGATCAGCCAGCTCACCGGACATCTCGAGCCGCATTCCGGCAGCGTCTCGCTCGGCGGTCGCGACATCACCTATTTGCCGGCCTACCGCCGCTGCGCGCTGGGCTTGGCGCGTTCGTTCCAGATCACGTCGCTGCTGCCCGACTTCACCGCGGCCGACAATGTCGCGCTCGCGGCCCAGGCGCATGCAGGCCACTCGTTCCGCTTCTTCGCCAATGCGCGCAAGGAGAAGGGCCTGCGCGACGCCGCGCATGAAGCGCTCGACCGCGTCGGGCTGCTGCATCGCGCCGACGTCGTCGTGGCGAGACTGAGCCATGGTGAGCGCCGCGAGCTGGAGCTTGCGGTGGCGCTGGCGAGCAAGCCGAAGCTGCTGCTGCTCGACGAGCCGATGGCCGGTCTCGGCGTCACCGAGTCGCAGCGCATGGTGAAGCTGCTCCAGGAGTTGCGCAAGGAGGTCTCGATCGTGCTGGTCGAGCACGACATGCCCGCGGTGTTCGCGCTCGCCGACCGCATCTCGGTGCTGGTCTATGGCCGCCTAATTGCGTCGGGCGATCCCGCCTCGATCCGCGCCAACGAGGACGTCAAGCGCGCCTATCTCGGCGACCAGCATGTGGTGACGCATCATGGCTGACGCGCTGCTCGAGGTCGACGGCATCGAGACCTGCTACGGCCTGTCCCAGGTGCTGTTCGGCCTGTCGCTCTCGATCAAAGCCGGCGAGATGGTCTCGCTGATGGGCCGCAACGGCATGGGCAAGACCACCACCATCCGCTCCATCATGGGCCTGACGCCGGCGCGCGCGGGTAGCATTCGCTTCGCGGGCACCGACGTGCGGCAGTTTCCGTCCTACAGGATCGCGCAGCTCGGCGTCGGCCTCGTGCCGGAAGGGCGTCAGATTTTCCCGAACCTCACCGTGCGCGAAAATCTCGTCGCCGCCGCAGCCGACCGCTTTGGCAGTGCCAATCCCTGGACCTTGGCCGCGATCTACGTGCTGTTTCCGCGCCTTGCCGAGCGGGCCTCCAACATGGGCAACCAGCTCTCGGGCGGCGAGCAGCAGATGCTCGCGATCGGCCGCGCGCTGATGACCAACCCAAAACTCCTGATCTTGGATGAAGCGACCGAGGGCCTGGCGCCGCTGATCCGCGAAGAGATCTGGAACTGCCTGTCGATGCTCAAAAGCCGGGGTCAGTCGATCCTGGTCGTCGACAAGAATGTCGACCATCTCGCCCGCATCTGCGATCGCCACACCATCATCGAGCGCGGCAAGACAGTGTGGAGCGGCACGTCGGACCAGCTGATGGCCGAGCCGGATTTGCAGCATAAGTATCTGGGGATTTGAGACGGTGAGGAGCGCCACGCTGGTGCCGCTCACTCGGTGTCGTCCTGGCGAAGGCCAGGACCCATACCGCGAGGTCTGTCCATTGTGGACGGTATCAGTACCGAACGGTCCTCGCCAAACCCCTTCCTGGGGTAATGGGTCCTGGCCTTCGCCAGGACGACATCCGGGCTCTCACCAATAAATCCCATGCCGGTGCAGTTCGCGGATCACGCGCGCCTCGGTGGACGGCTGCCGGCGTTTCGGCTTGGCTGTTTCGGTCGTCCTGGCAATTGGCGCAGCGGTCGACTGAGCAGGCGCCGCGGCCGGAGCTGTTGTTGCCGGCGGAGCTGAAGCGGGTGTGGTGGTCGCAGTCTGGACATTTGCCGCTGGCGTCGTCGCCGGGACCTGTGTTGCCTGCGGTGCGGCCGCCGGCGGTGAGGCCGGTTGTTCGGCCGCCTGCTGGCTTGCGTTGGTCGCCGCGAGGCTGAGGCTTCGCGGGCCGCCGGCATGCGCCTGCGTTGCGAACAGCGACACAATTGCGATCAGGATCAGCTTGCGCATGGAAAATCCCCGTTATTTGGTCAGCTCGTCTTACCTAAGCCGCCCGTTAGCGCGCCAAACGGTGCGTGCCGATGTCAATGAGGGTGGCGCGGCAGGACAGGCGATAGATCAGGCTGAATAATTGACCGAACATGACCGAACTCCATTGTTGATCACGGTGGTCACCCTACATCCGCTGTCTTTCCGCCGGTTTTCGCGGAGCAGGGAAAATGGCTTCGTCGGGAGCGGTCAAATGTCGTCGGAACAGAGCGGACGAAGTCGCCTCACGAGGAGGTGAGGCGCACCCGGCTCAAAACATCTCGAAATACTCCCGATGTTCCCAATCCGTCACCTCGGCCAGGAAGCGGTCGATCTCCGCATTCTTGATGTGGGTGTAATAGTCCACGAACTCCGCGCCGAGTTTTTCGCGGAAGAACGGATCGTCCTTCAGCGCGCTGACCGCGTCGCGCAGGCTCTTCGGCAGCAGCGGTGCCTTAGTCTCGTAAGGCGTATCGGCGGAGGGGCCGGGGTCGAGCTTGCGGTCGATTCCGTCAAGGCCGGCTAGAATCTGCGAAGCCATGTAGAGATAGGGATTGGCGGCCGGCTCGCCGACGCGGTTCTCGAGGCGCGTGGCGGCGTCGCCGGCGCCACCGAGCACGCGGATCATCACGCCGCGATTGTCGCGGCCCCAGATCGCGCGGTCCGGCGCCAGCGAATAGGAGCGATAGCGCTTGTAGCCGTTGATGGTCGGCGTGGCGAACACGGTCGAGGCGCGGGCGTGGTCGAGCAGGCCGGCGAGATAGCCATGGCCGAAGGCGCTGAGCGGCTCGCCACCCTCTTTCGCCATGAACTGGTTCTCGCCGCTCGTGCGCGAGACGATCGATTGATGCAGGTGCCAGCCGCTCGCCAACGTGTTCGGCAGTTTCGGACGGCACATGAAGGTGGCGTGATAGCCGTGGCGGCGCGCGATCTGCTTCACGGCACTGCGGAACAGCACCATGTTGTCGGCGGGCTCCAGCCCCTTTTTCGGCGCGAAGGTGAATTCGCACTGGCTCGGTCCGAACTCGACCTCGACCGAGCGCAAGGGCAGCCCCAGCGCGACGATGTCGCGGCGCAGGATTTCCAACGCCGGCTCCATCTGATCGAAGCGCTGCTCGGTGAGATATTGATAGCCGTGGCTGAGCAGGCTCACCGACGGGGGCGTCCCGGGCTGGCCGGCGTCCTCGGGCCGCATATGCGGATCGTCGAGCTTGAAGATGTGGAATTCGACCTCGAGACCTGCGACGAAATCGTAGCCGCGGCTCGCGAGCTCATCGAGCGTCTTGCGATAAATCCCACGCGTCGCGAACGGCACGGGACGGCCGTTCGCGAAGTAGAGATCGCACAGCATCCAGCCGGTTGCCGGCGCCCATGGCAGCACGCGAAAAGTTGTGGGATCGGCGACCATCAGCACGTCGGCCGCGCCTTCCATCTCTTTCATGCCGAACCCGCCGCCGGCGGTGAACACCGGAAATACCGTGCGGTGCGAGGTGTCCTTCGCAAGCATCGTCGTGGTGATGGAGCAGCCGCTCTCGAGCGAAGCGAGCGCCTCGGCGGCGATGATGGTCTTGCCACGCAAGATGCCGTGCTGGTCGGGGAAGGCGAGGCGGATGACCTCGAGTTTCTTCTCCTCGACGATACGACGCATCCGAGTTGCCGCGTCCCTCTGCTCGTCCGACCACAGCGCATGTCGCGCGACGAAAGTCACTTTTTCACTCCCCAACTGCCGTAGGGTGGGCAAAGCGAAGCGTGCCCACCACGTCTATCGCCTTCGTGGAAGCATGGTGGGCACGGCGCTTTGCGCCTTTGCCCACCCTACGGGAGCCGAGCACGATCGTCACTCGGCCGCCGTCAGCCGATGCACATTCTCCGCGATCTCCTTCGGCACCGGTGCGGTCCAGGGGGCGCCGCGGCGGCGCTTGACGTCGACTTCCATCCAGTAGGTTTCCCAGCCCCGCGTCGGCCCGATGCCGTCCATGGTGGCCGGACCCTGGATGCTGCGCGCGTTGGCCGCGTCGAGAAACAGCATCGGCTTCTCGCCACCCACGACCTTCTCGATTTCCTGCCGCAGCAGGCGGCGATATTGCACGATCGCCTTGTCGCTCGTGCCGAGATGCTCCTTGGTGCGGTCCTGGATCGCGCCCATCGACTCCACCGCCCACTGGTCGTGCACGTTGATGTCGCTGCCCATGCCGGTGTAGGTCGCGGTCTGCTGCTCGTGCGGATCGAAACCGTAATCGTTGCCGCTGTTCTTGCGCGATTTGTAGTCGGGCAGCTCGTAGAGCTCGAGCCGCTGCTCGCGCATTTTCTGCTTGTCGACCGGGTTCGCGTAGCTGGTGAAGATCGCGTACCAGTAACAGTTCCCGTCATCGATCGGGACGTGCCACTGCGTGATCGTCATCTCCGTGCTCATGGGAATGACGAAGCCGTGCGGGAACAGCTGGTTGGTGACGCGTACATGGGTACGCTCCTCGTCGATCTCGCGCAGCGCAATCAGCCGCAGTCCGTATTCGGTGTGCTCGACATTGATGATCGGGCGGTCGAATTCACGCAGGATCTTCGTCATCGGCAGGTCGCTACCTGCGGACGCGCCGCGGAACTGCCTGCCGTAGGCGGTGGAGGTGTCCTCGTCCTCGAAGAAACGATGCAGATAGGACGCATGCGCGGGATCGATGCCGACCTCGAGCGCCTGCAGCCAGTTGCAGGCCATGTGGCCCTTGAAGGCGAAGGTGTGCGTGCCGGGTGCGATGAAGCAGTCGAGTTCTGGAAAGGCCGGCGGATCGCCCTCGCCGAGATAAGCCCACAGGATGCCGCTCTTCTCCACCACCGGATATGAGCGCTGCTGGACGTTCTGGCAGAGCTTCGAGTCGTTCGGCTCGGCCGGGGTCTCGATGCACTGGCCGGTCGCGTCGAACAGCCAGCCGTGGAAGGCGCAGCGCAGGCCGCCATGCTCGAGCCGTCCGAAGGCGAGGTCGGCGCCGCGATGCGCGCAGTGGCGGTCGATCAGGCCGTAGCGTCCGCTCTCGTCGCGGAACAGGACCAGGTTCTCGCCGAGCAGCTTGACGGGACGGATCGGCCGCGCGCCCTCCAGCTCATCGAGCAGCGCCGCCGGCTGCCAATAGCTGCGCATCAGTCTGCCGCAGGGCTCCTTCGTCCCGGTGCGGGTGATTAGGTCGTTCTGCTCCTGGCTCATCATGGCGAGTGCATCCTCGTGGAGTGACGTTTGTTCGCCTATTGAACGAATGGGCGAATTATGACATGCCTTGATCCGGCAGCAAGCACTATTTTGCAGGAATGTCCCGACATGCCCAAGCTGAAGCGGAGCGAGAGCGACGAACGCGCGGCGGATTTCGTCGAGAGTCTCGATCGCGGGCTACGCCTGCTGCAGTGCTTCGGCACCAATGCGGGCCCGATGACGCTCAGCGATCTGGCCCGCGCCGCCGGTCTTCCGCGCGCAACCGCGCGGCGCATGCTGTTGACGCTCCAGTACGGCGGTTTTGTCAGCGGCGATGGAAAACTGTTCTCGCTGACGCCCCATGTGCTGACGCTCGCGGCGTCGTATCTGCGGTCCAACCAGCTTGTCACGGTGCTGCAACCGGTGCTGGATCGTGTCGCGACCGCGGCGAACGAAATCTCCTCGCTCGCAGTGCTCGATGGCGATGACGTTGTGTTCATCGCCCGTGGTGGCCCGGCGCGGGTGTTTTCGAGCGGACTCGAGATCGGCTATCGGTTGCCGGCCTTCTGCACCTCGGTCGGCCGCGCCATGCTCGGGCAACTCGATGATATCGAACTTCTCGAACGCCTGAAGAGAATGAAGCGCGAGGCGCTGACGCCGCAGACGGTGACCGAGCCCAAGGCATTGCTCGCGCGCATTGTCGCCGACCGCGTGCAAGGCTATGCGCTGGTCGACCGCGAAGCCGAGCCGCATTTTCGCTCGATCTCCGTCCCCGTGCGCCGCTATGACAATGTCATCGTCGCCGCCATCAACATGGGCGCCCACGTCGATCGCGTGCCGGCGCAGGAGTTGATCGAGCGGTTTTTGCCCTTGCTGCGCGATGGCGCGGAATGGGTGCGCTCGCAGCTATTGTGAGCGTGGCTAGCGGTTGCGCATCCAGTCGGCGAGGCCCGACAGGGCGCGATCGAGGTCTTGTCGCGCTGCCGCATCGAGAACCGTCTCCTCCAGCGCCCCGCGCATGCAGAGCAGCCAGGCGTCGCGCTCGGCGTCGCCGATGGCAAAGCCGATGTGGCGCTGACGCAGTCGCGGATGGCCCTTCTCGACTGAGTACAGTTTTGGGCCGCCGGTCCATTCGGTGAGATAGCGCTTGAGCACGTCCCGGATCAGGCCGAGGTCGTCCGCATGCATCGCGCGGATGATGTTCGCTTCCGGCAGCGTGTCCATGCGGTCGTAGAAACGATCGACCAGAAGGTCGATGGCGGCGCTGCCGCCGATCCGCTCGAACATCGAAGTCGTGACATCGCTGTCGGTCATATATCTACAGCGCCACGCTGCGCAGCCCGAAGCTGCGGGCTTCGTTTTGCAGCACCGGGCGCACCGCGTCGATCAGCCGTGCGGCGGCGGCGTCCACCGACAGCCCTGCCGTATCCACCACCGCCGTCGCGCGCGCATATAGCGGCTCGCGGCTGAGCAGGATGTTGCGCAGTTCCGCCATCGCGGAGCGGTCATCCGCCATCGGCCGCAGATCGCCCTGGCGGCGCACGCGAGCCATGTGCTCTTCCGGCTCGGCTTTCAGCCAGATCGTGTAGAACGACGAGAGAATCTGGTCGAACGTCAAGGGCTCCGAGACGATGCCGCCGCCGGTCGCCAGCACCATCAGCTCGTTGCGGGCGAGAAGCTGCTGGAGCGCGGCCTGCTCCATGCGGCGAAAGCCTTCCTGGCCGTAGAGCGCGATGATCTCGGCGACCGAGAGACCGTTTTGCTGCTCGACCTCCTTGTTGAGCTCGACGAAGCTCCAGCCGATCTTCTTCGCCAAGATCTTGCCGAGCGTCGATTTGCCGGCGCCGCGCAGGCCGATCAGCGCGATGCCGCAGAACGGCGCGCGGCGCGGCGTCGATGCGCTGCCGCCGGCGAGCAGATCCTTGGCTTGCGCGATCTGGGCAGGCGTCGCCTTTCGCAGCAGGTCGCGAAACATCTGCCAGTCCGGTGTCGGATCGGCCGAGGGCAGGAGGTCTTCCAGATGTGCGCCCATCGCATCCGACACCCGGCGCAGCAGCACGATGGAGACATTGCCCTTGCCGCTTTCGAGCTGAGCAATATAGCGCTCCGATATGCCCGAAACCTTCGCGAGCACTTTTCGCGACATGCCGCGCAGTGCGCGCATCGTGCGCACGCGCTGGCCGAGTTGTTCGAGGAAGCGGGATTCGGCGTCGGGACTGTCGGTCATGGGCCTTCTTTAACGGGTGCCTTCTTTAAAGGATGTCCTGCGGCGCATTTTAATGAAACATAATGCGTGATAGCATTGACAGCAAGCCAATGCAGTGTCTTTCTATGAATTATAATTCTAAATTCGGGGGAGACGACCGTGAGCGAGGGATCCTACAACGCGGTGACCTGGCTGCTCGACCGTAACGTCGAGGAGGGCCGCGGCGACAAGGTCGTGTTCGACGACACCGTCTCGCGGCTCACCTATGGCGAGCTCCAACAGCAGACCTGCCGCGCCGCCAACATGCTGCGCCGTCTCGGCGCCCGCCGCGAAGAGCGCGTGGCGATGATCATGCTGGATACGATCGATTTCCCGATCGTGTTTCTGGGCGCGATCCGCGCCGGCATTTTGCCGGTGCCGCTCAACACGCTGCTGACCGCGGATCAATACGCCTACATCCTCGCGGACTGCCGCGCGCGCGTGCTGTTCGTGTCCGAAGCGCTCTATCCCGTCATCAAGGATGTGGTCGGCCGGATGCCGGATCTTGAGCATGTCGTGGTGTCCGGCGCCAAGATGAACGGCCACAAGCAGCTCGCTGAAGAACTCGCGCGCGAAAGCGATCGATTCGCGACGGCCGCGACGCATCCGGACGAGCCGGCGTTCTGGCTGTACTCGTCGGGCTCAACCGGCATGCCCAAGGGCGTGCGCCATCTGCATTCCAACCTGCAGGCGACGGCCGACACCTACGCCAAGCAGGTGCTGGGCATCCGCGAGACCGATATCGGCCTCTCCGCGGCAAAGCTGTTCTTCGCCTATGGCCTCGGCAATGCGCTGACCTTCCCGATGTCGGTCGGCGCCACCACGATTTTGAACAGCGAGCGGCCGACGCCGGCGCGGATGTTCGACCTGATGAATCGCTATAATCCATCGATCTTCTACGGTGTACCGACGCTGTTCGCGGCGATGCTGAACGACGAGGCGATGAAGAACGAGCGTGGCGGCAAATCGCTGCGCATCTGCACCTCCGCCGGCGAGGCGCTGCCGGAATCCGTCGGCAACAGCTGGAAGGCCCGCTTCGGCGTCGACATCCTCGATGGTGTCGGCTCGACCGAGCTGTTGCATATCTTCCTGTCGAACGCGCCCGGCGACATCAAATATGGTTCGTCCGGCAAGCCAGTGCCGGGCTATGCGGTCCGGCTCGTCAATGAAGCGGGCCAGGACGTGGCTGACGGCGAAGTCGGCGAACTGCTGGTCGACGCGCCCTCCGCCGGCGAGGGTTACTGGAATCAGCGTCACAAGAGCCGCCGCACCTTTGAAGGACCGTGGACCCGCACCGGTGACAAATACATCCGGGACACTGAGGGCCGCTACACCTTCTGCGGCCGCGCCGACGACATGTTCAAGGTCTCCGGCATCTGGGTCTCCCCGTTCGAGGTCGAAAGCGCGTTGATCACGCACCCGGCCGTGCTGGAGGCCGCCGTCGTGCCGGAGGCCGATCGGGAGGGCCTGTTCAAGCCCAAGGCCTTCGTCGTGCTGCGCCCCGGCGCAAAGACGACGGAGTTGCAGGAGATGCTGAAGGAGCACGTCAAGCAGAAGATCGGCCCCTGGAAATATCCGCGCTGGATCGACGTGGTGGAGTCGTTGCCGAAGACGGCGACGGGAAAGATCCAGCGGTTCAAATTGCGCGACGGGGCGAATTAGTCAGCTCGTCATTCCGGGGCGATGCGAAGCATCGAACCCGGAATCTCGAGCCGCAAAGACAATATCGAGATTCCGGATCAACTCGCTTTGCGAGTTGTCCGGAATGACGGAGTGAATTGGAAACTCAGCATGACCGACCTCACCCCCACCGGCTTCCTTAGTATCGGCAACACCAGTCTCGAATACAAATGGCTGGCGCCGCATTCTGCGGACGCGCCGAGCATCGTCATGCTGCATGAAGGGCTCGGCTCGGTCGGGCTGTGGGGCGAATTCCCGGAAAAACTTCGGGAGGCGACCGGCGCCGGCATCTTCGCCTACTCGCGTGCGGGCTATGGCCAGTCGAGCCCGGTGATACTGCCGCGGCCGCTCGACTATATGGAGCGCGAGGCGCTCGACGTGCTGCCGAAGGTCCTTGACGCAATCGGCTTCAAGCGCGGCCTGTTGCTCGGCCATTCCGACGGCGCATCGATCGCGGCGATCTATGCGGGCGCGCATCAGGATCACCGGCTCCGGGGCCTCGTGCTGATGGCGCCGCATTTCATCGTCGAGGACATCTCGGTGCTGTCGATCGCGGCGATCAAGACCGCCTATGAGACCACGGACCTCAGGCCAAAACTCGCGCGCTGGCACAAGGATGTCGACAACGCCTTCTATGGCTGGAACGGCGCCTGGCTCGATCCGGCATTCCGCGCCTGGGACATCTCGGAATATCTCGCCTACATCCGCGTTCCCGTGCTGGTCCTACAAGGCGTGGACGACCAGTACGGGACGCTGCGTCAGGCCGAGATCGCGCAGCAAGAATGCTATTGCCCGGTCGATTTGAAAGTCCTTTCAGGCGCTGCGCATTCTCCGCATCGCGAAGCTCCGGGGCAGACGCTTGACGCGATTGAGCAATTTGCAGCAGCGGCCCTGCGCCAAGACATGAAACAACAAGACATGAAACAACAAGACATGAAACAAAATGCATGTACGTCTCGATAACGGGGTAGACGCGCTCACGAATATGCACTATTGTGCATCTAACGGTTTAAACCGAAGATCAAAATCAAGCTCAAGGGTGGCCCATGGCCGGGGAAGATCGGCGCCTCGCAGGCGGCGCGACATTCATCGATTTCCAGACCGACCCGTCGCGGTACCGGCACTGGAAGCTCGCGGTCGAGGGTGACGTTGCGACCCTGACCATGGACGTCGACGAGAATGGCGGCCTGTTCGAGGGCTATCTGCTCAAGCTCAATTCCTACGATCTCGGCGTCGACATCGAACTCGCGGACGCGGTCCAGCGCCTGCGCTTCGAGCACCCCGAGGTGAAGGTCGTAGTGATGCGCTCGGCCAAGAACCGTGTGTTCTGCGCCGGCGCCAATATCCGCATGCTCGCCGGCTCGACCCACGCCCACAAGGTCAATTTCTGCAAGTTCACCAACGAGACCCGCAATGGCATGGAAGACTCCTCGGAGAATTCCGGCCAGCGCTTCATCACGGTTGTGAACGGCTCGGCCGCTGGCGGCGGTTATGAGCTCGCGCTTGCCACCGACCACATCATGCTCGCCGACGATGGCGCGTCGGCGGTTGCGCTCCCCGAGGTGCCGTTGCTTGCGGTGCTGCCGGGCACCGGCGGACTGACCCGCGTCGTCGACAAGCGCAAGGTGCGCCGCGACCACGCGGACTTCTTCTGCACGATCGAGGAAGGCGTGAAGGGCAAGCGCGCCGTGCAATGGCGTCTCGTCGACGAGATCGCGCCGAATTCGAAACTGGAGGCCAAGATCACCGAGCGCGCCCGCGAGTTTGCGGCGGCCTCGAAGCGCAATGGCAGCGGCAAAGGCGTTGCGCTGACGCCGCTCAAGCGCGTGATCGACGCGACCAGCCTGCGCTATGGCTTCGTCACGGTCGACATCGACCGCGCTGCCCGCATCGCCACCATCTCGATCAAGGCGCCGGAGACCGCGCCGCCTGCCGACATCGACGGCATGATGGCGCAGGGCGCCGCGTTCTGGCCGTTGCAAGTGGCACGCGAGCTCGATGATGCCATCCTGCACCTGCGCATCAACGAGCTCGAGATCGCGATGCTGCTGTTCAAGAGCCACGGCGACCGCGCCCACGTGCTCGCCTGCGACGCCTTCCTCGAAACCAATAAGACCCACTGGCTGGTCAACGAGATCCGCCATTACTGGAAGCGCGTGCTCAAGCGCATCGACGTCACCTCGCGTACGCTGGTCACACTGGTCGAGCCCGGCTCGTGCTTTGCCGGTACGCTCGCCGAGCTCGTGTTCGCCGCCGACCGCTCCTATATGCTGATCGGCACCCGTCAGGGCGACAACCGCCCGCCGCCGTCGATCGAGCTCTCCGCGATGAACTTTGGCCCGTATCCGATGAGCCACGGCTTGACGCGCCTGCAATCGCGCTTCCAGGCCGATCCATCCGATGTGAACCGTGCGGAAGACACTATCGGCACGACTCTCGATGCCGAGGCCGCCGAAGAACTCGGGCTCGTCACCTTCGCACTCGACGACATCGACTGGGACGACGAGGTCCGCGTTTTCCTGGAGGAGCGCGCCAGCTTCTCGCCGGACAGCCTCACCGGCATGGAAGCGAGCCTGCGCTTCGTCGGCCCCGAGACGATGGAATCGAAGATCTTCTCGCGCCTGACCGCCTGGCAGAACTGGATCTTCCAGCGCCCCAATGCGGTCGGCGAAGAAGGCGCGCTGCGCCGTTACGGCAGCGGCCAGAAGCCGAAATTCGATATGACGAGAGTGTAACGACATTCACTGCGTCATGGCCGGGCAAAAGCGCGAAGCGCGTCTTCGTACAGATGTCCCGGCCATCCACGTCCTTGGCTCAGAAAGCAAGAACGTGGATGCCCGGTACAAGGCCGGGCATGACGGAAGAGATCGCAAGGAGTACGGCCATGAACATCATGAACGTCGACTACTCGACCAAGATTCCGAACAACGTCAATCTCGCCGAAGACCGCCAGGTCTTGAAGGCGCTGGAAGGCTGGCATCCCGGCTACATGGATTGGTGGAGCGACATGGGGCCGGAGGGTTTTCAGGAATCGCTGGTGTATCTGCGCACGGCCTACTCGGTCGATCCGCGCGGCTGGGCCAAGTTCGACTACGTGCGCATGCCCGACTATCGCTGGGGCATTCTGCTTGCGCCGCAGGAAGAGAACCGCGTGGTGCCGTTCGGCGAGCACTTTGGCGAGCCGGCCTGGCAGGAAGTCCCAGGCGAGTATCGCGCCATGCTGCGCCGCCTGATCGTGATCCAGGGCGACACCGAGCCCGCCTCGGTCGAGCAGCAGCGCCATCTCGGCAAGACCGCGCCTTCGCTCTATGACATGCGCAACCTGTTCCAGGTCAATGTCGAGGAAGGCCGCCATCTCTGGGCGATGGTCTACCTGCTCCAGAAATATTTCGGCCGCGACGGCCGCGAGGAGGCCGACGATTTGTTGCGCCGCCGTTCCGGTGACGCGGATTCGCCGCGGATGCTCGGCGCTTTCAACGAGGCGACGCCGGACTGGCTGTCCTTCTTCATGTTCACCTATTTCACCGACCGTGACGGTAAGATGCAGCTGCACTCGCTGGCGCAGTCGGGCTTCGACCCGCTGTCGCGCACCTGTCGCTTCATGCTGACTGAGGAAGCGCACCACATGTTCGTCGGCGAGACCGGCATCACCCGCGTCGTGCAGCGCACCTGCGATGCGATGAAGGAAGCGGGTATCTCCGATCCGACCGACATTGCGAAAGTCCGCGCGCTCGGTGTGATCGATCTGCCGACGATCCAGAAGAAGCTGAACCTGCACTATACGCTGTCACTTGATCTCTTCGGCTCGGAAGTCTCGACCAACGCGGCCAACGCCTTCAACACCGGTATCAAGGGCCGCTATCATGAAACCCAGATCGACGATGATCACCAGCTCAAGAACGCCACCTATCCGGTGCTCAAGTTCATCGACGGCGAGATCAAGCTGGTGGATGAGCCGGCGCTGACCGCGCTCAACATGCGCCTGCGCGACGATTACAGCCAGGATTGCGTCAAGGGCATGCTGCGCTGGAACAAGGTGATCTCGACCGCGGGATACGACTTCCAGCTCAAGCTGCCCAACGTCGCCTTCCACCGTCACATCGGCGAGTTCAAGGACATCCATGCCACGCCGGATGGACTTTTGATCGACGATGCGACCTGGGCGAAACGCAAGGACGATTGGCTGCCCTCGATCGCGGACGGCGACTTCATCACCTCGCTGATGCAGCCCGTCACCGAGACCGGCCAGTTCGCCTCCTGGATCTCGCCGCCGAAAGTCGGCATCGACAACAAGCCGGGCGATTTCGAGTACGTGAAGATCGAGTCGTAGCGGGGCTGCTAGCGAGACGCAACGGCAGCGAGTCACACTCATCTGTCGTCCCGGCGAAGGCCGGGACCCATAACCACAGGGAGTTGTTTGGCGAAGACTCGTCGTTCGGTACTCCTACCAGCCGCCATCGCGAGATCACGCGGTATGGGTCCCGGCCTTCGCCGGGACGACAGCTGAATGTGCGGCGAGAGCGCCGCCTCTACCCCGCGATCTCCAGCCCCGCGTTCGCGTACACCACGCCGCCGTCCACCGCGATGGTGTTGCCGACCACGTAGTCGCCCGCACGCGAGGCGAGATAGATCGCCAACCCCGCCATGTCCTCATCGGTTCCGATGCGCCGCGCCGGAATGCGCTTTGCGACTTCGTCCGAATGGTCGCGCGCGGCCCGGTTCATGTCGGATTTGAATGCGCCCGGCGCGATCGCGGTGACGTTGATATTGTCCTTGATCAGTTTGGTCGCCATCCGTCGCGTCAGATGGATCACGGCGGCTTTGCTGGCGGCGTAGGAATAGGTCTCGCCCGGATTGACGAAGATGCCGTCGACCGAGGCGATGTTGATGACCTTGGCGGGGCGCTCGCGCGAAGCCGCGGCGCGCAGCGGCTTCGCCAGCGCCTTGGTCAGGAAGAACAGCGACTTGACATTGAGGTCCATCACCTTGTCCCAGCCGCTCTCCGGGAATTCGTCGAACTCCGCACCCCAGGCAGCGCCCGCATTGTTGACGAGGATGTCGAGCTTCGGCTCCAGCTTGATGATCTCGGAGGCGAGCCTGTCGCAGCCTTCCACCGTCGAGATGTCGATCGGCAGCGCGATGCACTCCCCGTCATATTGAGCTGACAGCTCTTTCGCCGTCGCCTCGCACGGCCCGGCCTTCCGCGCGGTGATGTAGACCTTCGCTGCGCCGGCACTGAGAAACCCCGCCGCGATCATCTTGCCGATGCCGCGCGACCCGCCGGTCACGAGCGCGACGCGGCCTTTGAGCGAGAACAGAGCGTTGAACATGATGCCTCCCTTGGTTGGGGACGTTTTGATGCGGGCGGGAAGGGGAGTCAAGGAAGGCGCGACCACGAGACGCGATAGCCGTCCAACCAACTCGGTGTCGTCCCGGCGAAGGCCGGGACCCATAACCCCAGGGAGAACTTTGGCGAAGGCTGGTCGTTCGAGATTAGCATTAAAAGCAATCGAGGGATCACGCGGTATGGGTCCCGGCCTTCGCCGGGACGACGGTTAAGCCGCAGCAAACCGCCGAAAGCCGTTCCACATTGCCGTCGCGGCACCCGAAGTCAGCACGGGCAGTATCCGCGTGTCCTGGTAGTTGCCGTTGAGCGAGACGCGCGGCAGCGCGGTCATGTGGCCGGCATTCTCGGCGAACAGCATGCCGGGCCGTGTCGTCACAGCAGTCTTGAAGCCGGCCGATGCGGCCAGCGCGAATTCGCGGATCCCGGCGGAGTCGCGGTCGCCATAAGGATAGGCGAAGTGCAGCACGGGGCGCTCGAGCGCGTGCTCGATCCGCGCGCGGCTCACGGCCATCTCCTCTGCGGCAGCCTGCTCGCTCTGCCTGGCAAGATTGCAATGGCTGATGGTATGGGCGCCGATCGTCACCAGCGGATCGGCGGCAAACCGTTTCACCTCGTCCCACGACAAGCAGAGGCCGCGGCACAGCGCAGCCATGTCGACACCGTATTTGACGCAAAGCGCCTCGATCTCGCGCTTGAGATCGTGCTCGCCCGGCAGCGCGCGCAGCCAATCGTGCAGGCGGTCGAATGCCGCCTGCTTTGCACCTGGCGTGGTTGCATCGAGCCGCAGCGCGGAATTGCCGATCTGGATCTCGATCTGCTCGGTCCTGGCGATCACGGCTTCCAGCGCGGCCCACCACAGCCGTCCCGTGCCCTCCGCGAAATCGCTGGCGACATAGACGGTCGCGGGCGCATCAAATTCGCGCAGTACCGGCAGGGCATGGTCGCGATTGTCGCGATAGCCGTCGTCGAGGGTGAAGGCGGCGAAGCGGCGGTCGAACCGGCCCTGCACCAGCCGTTCGTGCAACTCGTCCATGTCCACGATGTCGATCTCGCGCGAGCGCAGATGACGCAGCGTCGCGCGCAGGAAGTCGGGAGCGACTTCGAGGTGCCGGTTCGGCTGGAACGCGTCCTCACGGGCCGGCCGCACGCGGTGGAGCATGAAAATGGCACCGACGCCCGACAGTAGCGGGCGCAACAGATGGTGTGCCCCGCTGAAATAAAGTGCCCCCAGGCCGGCGCGGATGACGTTGTTACGCAGTTGTTTCATGGCCGCATGGCCGCCCCCTGGCATTCCGCCCTCAACTTAGGGTGACACCCTTGAAGAAAAAGTTATTCCAATTGTCGGCGCAAGACGCCCGGAGGGGGGCATTTCCGGTTTGACAGCCCGCCAAGGGTTTGTTTTGTCTCCGGTTCCAGAGTTCGGGTCGTCGCATGCAAAAGCTTTTCAGGTGGGCCAGCAAATGGTGGCTGGGGTTGATCCCGCTGGCCCTCATGTGGGGAATTGCGGCCTGGAACAACACCTTGCCGGTCGAGGCGGACCTCTCGGCACGCAGCGCCGCCGCGCTCAAGGACACCGTTCTGGACAAGACCCGGATCGCGGTTGACGGCCGGGACGTCAGACTGGCCGCGGACGCCTTCTCGGAGGAGGGGCGGCGGGACGCGGTCACGGCGGTCGAAAATGTTCCCGGCGTGCGTCTCGTCGACGACGCGACCGGGTTGGTCGCCGAGGCCAAGCCTTTCGTCTGGAACGCCGAGCGCGACGTCGTGCGGGTGACGCTGTCCGGCTCCGCGCCGCTGCCGTCGATGAAGGGCAGGCTGACGGAGGCGGCGCGCAAGGATGTCGGTGGCGCCGAGGTCGCTGACCAGATGGGGCTGGCACGCGGCGCGCCGCCGCGGTTCGAGGCCGCCGCGATGCTCCTGCTCGACCAGATCGGCAAGCTGAAGGACGGCAAGATCACGATCTCCGATACCAAGGTCAATCTGTCCGGCATGGCGCGCGATATCGGTGGGCGCGAGGCGATCGCGGCCGCGCTCAAAAACCTGCCCGAAGGTTTTTCGGTCGCCGCCAATGAGATCAAGGCGCCGCCTTACATCTTCCAGGCCTACAAGGACCCGGTTGCAGCGACGCTGACGCTGACCGGCTACGTGCCCGATAACAACGCCCACGCCACCATCGCGGCGGCCGCGTCGCGAAAGTTCTTCAACGAGAAGGTCGTCGACAATCTCAAGGCCAGCGTCGGTGCACCCGGTGCCTTCAACAGCGCCGTGGTCGCGGCGCTTGGCGCGCTGTCGCGGCTGTCGACCGGCACGCTCGTCGTGTCCGACCGCGAGGTGAAGCTGTCGGGCGACGCGCTGTATGAAGGCGCCGCGAACGACATCCGCGCAGGCCTGGGCAAGGACTTTCCCAAGGCCTGGCAGTACAAGCCCGAGATCACGGTGAAGCCCGCAGCAGGCCCGGTCGACGGCAGCGTCTGCCAGCAATTGTTCTCGGAGCTCCTGGCCAAGGGCAGGATCCGCTTCGAGCCCAAGCGCGCCGACATCGACCCCGATTCCACCGGCATTCTCGACCATCTGATCGAGACGGCGCAGCGTTGCCCCACCACCGATATCGAGGTCGCCGGCCACACCGATTCCGATGGCGAAGATGGCTTCAACCGGGCGCTCTCCGAAAAGCGCGCGCAGGCGGTGATCGATTATCTCGTCAAGGCCGGCCTGCCCGCCAACCGCTTCACCGCGGTCGGTTATGGCAGCACCCAGCCCGTTGCCGGCAACGAGACCGACGACGGCAAGGCGCAAAACCGCCGCATTGAATTTCTGGTGAGGTGAGGATGCCGTATCTGGTCTCGTTTCATTTGGGCTGGTTGATCGGCTCGCTGCTGCTGGGCCTTGCAATGGGCTGGATTTCGGTGGTCCAGCGCGGCAACGGCACCTCGAAGGTGACCGCGCGCTGGCTGGCCGTGCTCGCCGCCGGCCTGGTCGCGGCCTCCTTCGCGCATGTCGTCCCGGGCCGCTTCGGCTACTGGCTTGACCTCGGGCTGACGATGTTCGCCTGCTATCTCGTCGGCTGCACGATCGGTGCGTTGCTGCGCGACCGGGTGGTCTCGCGGAGCATGCCACCGGCCTGAGTCCGAGGACCGGCGGGCGGGCTGTCGGGCGGCTGTCCGGCCCCGTTTTGGAGCACCAGCCCATCTTCACATTTCGGCGGATCGGAAAGTCAGTGACCAACGGTCGGATCGCCCCCTCTTTCAACAGGCGGGTGCGGTCCATAGATTGACGTCAGTTTAAAACGTGACGGAACATTGCGCGGCCGAAATCATCAAAATTTCATGGCCCCTGCGCAGGATCGCCATGGAGATTCGCGTCAGCCTTGCCGCCGAAAGCGCCAAACCGTGCACCCTAAGCCCGCAAACCTGCCTAAAATATTGAAGGCACGTGTTTTTGTACATATTGGCGAATTCCACTCCGCCCGAAAACGCGCTAGTGGAGGGGCGAGGGGCATGCGCGAGGCCAGAGCCGGCGGCGAGGGTTCGTTGAGTGCCTGTGCGTCGTCCGCCTGTCCGCCGGCCGCCCTGGCCGCTGAAGCGTTGTTCGAGGTCTAGATGCTGGTAGCCATACGCAGAGCGATGTCGTTTCTGCGCCAGAAGCAAATCCTGCATAAGCTTGGAGTTGCGATCAGCGTCGCGGTCATCGGCATCGCTTGCTATGTGCTCTACCACATGCTGCGCGGCATCGACACCAACGAGGTGATCGAAGCGATCAAGAGCACCGAGCCGCGCCAGATCGCGATGGCGGCGCTGTTCGTGGCGGCGGGCTATTTTACCCTGACCTTCTACGACATGTTCGCCACGCGCGCGATCGGCCATACCCACGTGCGCTATCGCATCAATGCGCTTGCCGCCTTCACCAGCTATTCGATCGGACACAATGTCGGCGCCAGCGTCTTCACCGGCGGCGCGGTGCGCTACCGGATCTATTCGGCCCACGGCCTGAACGCGATCGACGTTGCCAAGATCTGCTTCCTCGCCGGCCTGACCTTTTGGCTCGGGAACGCCGCGGTGCTGGGCCTCGGCATCTCCTATCATCCGGAGGCGGCGGCTGCGATCGATCAGCTTCCGCCCTGGCTGAACCGGACGTTCGCGATGATGATCATCGTGGGGCTGGTCGCTTATGTGGTCTGGGTCTGGACCCAGCCGCGGGTGGTCGGACGCGGCCCCTGGACCGTGGTGCTGCCGGGCGGCCCCCTGACGCTGCTGCAGATCGCCATCGGCATCATCGATCTCGGCTTCTGCGCGCTGGCCATGTACGTGCTGGTCCCCGACGAGCCCAATCTCGGCTTCGTCGTGGTCGCGGTGATCTTCGTCTCGGCGACGCTGCTCGGCTTCGCCAGCCATTCGCCCGGCGGGCTCGGCGTGTTCGACGCCGCCATGCTGGTCGGGCTTTGGCAGATGGACCGCGAGGAGCTGCTGGGCGGCATGCTGCTGTTTCGGGTCCTCTATTATCTTTCCCCCTTCGTCATATCTGTAATCTTGCTGACGTTTCGCGAAGTTATCATCGGCGCTCGATCGAAACGCCTGCAACAGGCGGCGCTCAAGCTCGATCCAGGTCCGGCGCCGAAAGCCGCCTATGTGAGAGAGCGCCGCGACAGCGGCGCCTGACCGGCGCAAGTCTCCAGGAGAAGCCCGCCCCGATGGCGATCGACGCCCCATCTTCTCCCTCCGCCCAGCCCTGGTCCGACCGGCTGCGGCACTCGACCATCATCCTGATCGCCGCGGCGCTGGCGCTGTCGGTGGTGGTCTCGCTCGGCGAATTGTCGGTGATGCGGGCGGCGACGGTGTTCCTCTGCATCGCGGCCGCGGCGCTCATTCCCTGGCGGCTGCATGATACCGCTGCCTCGCGCGAGGACACCCGCCGCGTCAATCCGGTCGAGAGCGCGGCGGTGGCCGCAGTCGTTGCCGGCATGCCGGATCCGGCGGTGCTGCTCGACCGCGCCGGCCGCGTCATCCATCTCAATGCCGCCGCCGCCCAGCTTGCGCCGGCGCTGCGCCGGAACGAACTCGCCCAGTTCGCGCTGCGCTCGCCGGAGATCATCACGGCACTGCGCGAGTCGATCGCGACCAGCGAGCCGCGGCGCACGACCTATCTCGACCATGTGCCGGTCGACCGCTGGATGGAGCTGACTATCACGCCGGTGCCGGTGCCGACCAATTTCGGCGGTGCCGACAAATGCATGCTGATGACCTTCCACGACCAGACGCCGCTGCGCCGGGTCGAGGAGATGCGCGCCGACTTTGTCGCCAATGCCAGTCATGAACTGCGCACGCCGCTCGCCGCGCTCTCCGGCTTCATCGATACGCTCCAGGGTCAGGCCAAGGACGATCCCAAGGCGCGCGAGCGCTTCCTCGGCATCATGCACAACCAGGCCACCCGCATGGCGCGCCTGATCGACGACCTCCTGTCGCTGTCGCGGGTGGAACTGTCGGCCCATGTGCGGCCCGACACCCTGGTCGACCTGCTGCCGATCATCCTGCAGGTCGCCGACGGGCTCGAACCGCTCGCGCGCGAGCGCCAGGTCGATGTCGAGACCCATTTGCCGCAGGCGCCGGTGATGATCGCCGGTGACCGCGAGGAGCTTCTGCGCCTGTTCGAGAATCTGATCGAGAACGCCCTCAAATACGGCGCCTCCGGCGGCCGCATCATCGTGTCGCTGACCGCGGCACCGGCGACTGATGGAACTCAGGAAATCCGGGTCATGGTGCGCGATTTCGGCCCCGGCATCGCGCCCGAGCATCTGCCGCGGCTGACCGAGCGCTTCTACCGGGTCGACGTCGGCGACAGCCGCTCCCAGGGCGGGACGGGGCTCGGATTATCGCTGGTGAAACATATTCTTAACCGCCATCGCGGCCGGCTTTTGATCGAAAGCGTGCCCAAACAGGGCGCCACTTTCACCGCCTGTTTTCCCCAGGCCAAGCCTGCGGCTTCCGCGTGAAATCGTAACCGCTTCAGCGGGTTAAGACTGTCATCGGACTGTCACCAAACCTTCGTAAAAGCACAGCCGACCGCTCTTAAAGGGGCGGCACGGGAGCGCGATCGGGCGCGGAATGCGCTTCGCTCCCCTGTATGGAGACCAGCATGAATTTCCTCAAGACGATCGTCGTTGCCGGCATGGTCGCCGCATCGACTTCGGCCTTCGCGGCCGACATCACCGGCGCCGGCGCCACGTTCCCGTTCCCGGTCTATTCCAAATGGGCCGACGTCTACAAAAAGGAGACCGGCAACGGTCTGAACTACCAGTCGATCGGTTCTGGCGGCGGCATCAAGCAGATCCAGGCCAAGACCGTGACCTTCGGCGCGACCGACGCGCCGCTCAAGCCCGAGCAGCTCGAGAAGGACGGCCTCGCGCAGTGGCCGATGGTGATGGGCGCGATCGTTCCCGTCGTCAACCTCGAAGGCATCAAGCCCGGCGAGCTGGTGTTCGACGGCGAGACGCTTGCCAACGTCTATCTCGGCAAGATCACCAAGTGGGATGATCCGGCGATCAAGAAGCTCAATCCGAACGTCAAGCTGCCGTCCGACGCGATCACCGTGGTCCGCCGCTCCGACGGTTCGGGCACCACCTTCAACTTCACCAACTATCTCTCCAAGGCCAGCGCCGACTGGAAGAGCAAGGTCGGCGAAGGCACGGCGGTCGAGTGGCCGGTCGGCGTCGGCGCCAAGGGCAACGAAGGCGTTTCCGGCAACATCAGCCAGACCAAGAACTCGATCGGCTATGTCGAGTACGCCTATGCCAAGCAGAACAAGCTGACCTATACCGGCCTCGTCAACAAGGCCGGCAAGACGGTGCAGCCGACGGTCGAAGCCTTCCAGGCCGCCGCTTCCAACGCCGACTGGGCCAAGGCTCCGGGCTACTACGTTATCCTCACCGACCAGCCCGGCGACAAGTCCTGGCCGATCACGGCGGCGACCTTCATCCTGATGCACAAGGACGCGACCGACAAGGCGGCCTCCCAGGAAGCCATCAAGTTCTTCCGCTGGGCCTTCAAGAACGGCGACAAGGCGGCTGAGGAGCTCGACTACATCCCGATGCCCGACAGCGTCGTCCAGCTGATCGAGAAGACCTGGGCTGCCGAGATCAAGAGCTGAGCTCTTCTCTCCGAGCGCGGTGCGACCTGAAGGTAGCACTGCGGACCACACGACTTCGGCCCCGGATCAGCGTCGCGCTGCATCCGGGGCGCAAGAGCGACAACAAGCGTATATCATCTGGTACAGGGGATCGGCGTGGCAGAGATGGCCGTTCAGAGCGATATCGTCGACCACGCCGGACCTTATGACCGCGCCAAGGCGTTGAGCGCGTTCAAGCTCGGCGATGTCACGTTCTACTGGATCACGCGGCTGAGCGCGATCTCGGTGCTTCTGATCCTCGGCGGCATCATCCTGTCGCTGATTGTCGGCGCCTTCCCGGCGATCAAGGAATACGGCTTCGCGTTCCTGTGGACGCAGCGCTGGGCGCCGTCGGCCGATCCGCCCGTGCTCGGCGCGCTCGGGCCGATGTACGGTACCCTGGTCACCTCCTTCATCGCGATGCTGATCGCCATTCCCGTTGGCCTCGGCATTGCGATCTTCCTGACCGAGCTCTGCCCGCAATGGCTGCGCCGCCCGATCGGCATGGCGATCGAGCTGCTCGCCGGCATTCCCTCGATCATCTACGGCATGTGGGGTTTCTTCGTGCTGGGCCCGTTCCTGGCCAACACGTTCCAGCCGTTCATGATCAAGATCTTCGACGGCGTCCCCGTGCTCGGCGCGATCTTCGCCGGCCCGCCGTCCTATCTCAGCCTGTTCAACGCCGCGCTGATCCTCGCCATCATGGTGCTGCCCTTCATCACGTCGATCTCGGTCGACGTGTTCAAGACCGTGCCGCCGGTGCTGAAAGAGGCCGCCTACGGCGTCGGCTGCACCACCTGGGAAGTCGTCCGCAGCGTGGTGATCCCCTACACCCGGGTCGGCGTGATCGGCGGCGTCATGCTGGCGCTCGGCCGCGCGCTCGGCGAGACCATGGCGGTGACCTTCATCATCGGCAACTCGTTCCGCATCTCGCCCTCGATCTTCGCGCCGGGCACCACGATCTCGGCGGCGATCGCATCCGAATTCGCCGAGAGCGACGGCCTGCACCAGTCCGGCCTGATCCTGCTCGGCCTGCTGCTATTCGTGCTGACGTTCTTCGTGCTCGCGGCGGCGCGGCTGATGCTGATGCGGCTGGAAAAGAGGGCGGGGAACTGAAGCCATGAACCCGATCTATTCCCGCCGCCGCCGCAAGGACATCGTCATCCGCGGGCTCTGCATCGCCGCAACCGCGTTCGGCGTCACTTGGCTTGCGCTGATCCTGATCACGCTGCTCTACAATGGCCTCGCCGGACTCAATTTCCAGCTCTTCACCGAGAATACGCCGCCACCCGGATCGAACGAGGGCGGCCTGCTCAACGCCATCGTCGGCTCGCTGATCATGACCGTGATCGGCGTCGGCATCGGCGCGCCGCTCGGCATGTTCGCCGGCACCTATCTCGCCGAGTACGGCCGCAACGACCGGCTGACCTCGGTCATCCGCTTCATCAACGATATCCTGCTCTCGGCGCCCTCGATCATCATCGGCCTGTTCATCTACGGCGCAGTGGTGGTGCCGATGCGCGGCTTCTCGGCAATCGCGGGTGCGCTGGCGCTCGCCGTGATCGTGATCCCGGTGGTGCTGCGCACGACCGAGGACATGCTGCTCCTGGTGCCGAATGCGCTGCGTGAGGCAGCCTCCGCGCTCGGCCTGCCGCGCTCGCTGGTGATCAAGCGGATTGCCTATCGTTCTGCCCGTTCCGGTCTCATCACCGGCGTGCTGCTCGCCACCGCGCGTGTTGCCGGCGAAACCGCGCCGCTGCTGTTCACCGCGTTGTCGAACCAGTTCTTCAGCCTGGGCCTGAACAAGACCATGGCGAACCTGCCGGTCACCATCAACAACTTCGTGCAGAGCCCCTATGCCTACTGGAAGCAGCTGGCCTGGAGCGGCGCGCTGCTCATCACCCTGACCGTTCTTGCCCTGAATATTGGCGCGCGCATTCTTGGCGCCGAGAGGACCGCAACATGAGTGATCTGTCCGTATCGATGAGCGCGGCCGGTGGACTGCCGCACGCGCCGGTGCTGCCCGAGGCGCCCCCCAAGGTGACCGTGCGCAACCTGAACTTCTACTATGGCGAGCACCACGCGCTGAAGAACATCAACCTGACGCTCGGTGCCAACCGCGTCACCGCGTTCATCGGCCCGTCGGGCTGCGGCAAGTCGACCCTGCTGCGCATCTTCAACCGGATGTACGATCTCTATCCGGGCCAGCGCGCCACCGGTCAACTCATGCTGGACCAGACCAACATCCTCGATGCCAAGCTCGACCTCAATCTGCTGCGTGCCCGCGTCGGCATGGTGTTCCAGAAGCCGACGCCGTTCCCGATGACGATCTACGAGAACATCGCTTTCGGCATCCGCCTTTACGAGAAGATATCGAAATCGGAGATGGACGACCGCGTCGAGAAGGCGCTGCGTGGCGGCGCGTTGTGGAACGAGGTCAAGGACAAGCTCAACGCCTCCGGCCTCTCGCTCTCCGGCGGCCAGCAGCAGCGCCTCTGCATCGCCCGTACGGTCGCGGTGCGACCCGAGGTGATCCTGTTCGACGAGCCCTGCTCGGCGCTCGACCCGATCTCGACCGCCAAGGTCGAGGAGCTGATCCAGGAATTAGCCGAGAGCTACACGATTGCGATCGTCACCCACAACATGCAGCAGGCGGCCCGCGTCTCCGACAAGACCGCCTTCATGTATCTCGGCGAGCTGATCGAATTCGACGACACCAGCAAGATCTTCACGTCGCCGACCGATCGGCGCACGCAGGATTATATCACCGGCCGGTTCGGCTGAGGAGACGGGACATGGGTTCTGAACATACCGCAAAGGCTTTCGACACCGATCTCCAGGAGCTCACGCGCCTGGTCGCCGAAATGGGCGGGATCGCCGAGCGCATGATCGTCGATTCCGTCGACGCCCTGATCCGCCGCGACGTCGCGCTCGGCCAGCGCGTCGTCACCACCGACGCTGAGCTCGATACGCTCCAGAGACGCATCGAGGAGCGCGCGGTGCTCACGATCGCCCGCCGCCAGCCGATGGCGGTCGACCTGCGCGAGATCGTCGGCGCCATGCGCGTTGCGACCGATCTCGAGCGCATCGGCGACCTCGCCAAGAACATGGGCAAGCGCGTCGCGGCGCTGGAGACCGATTTCCATCCGCTCAAGCTGTTCCGCGGCCTCGAGCACATGACCGATCTCGTGCAGCAACAGGTCAAGTCGGTGCTCGACGCCTATGCCGCGCACGATCTGCCGGCGGCCATGGCGGTGTGGAAGGGTGACGAGGAAGTCGACGCCATCTGCACTTCGCTGTTCCGCGAGCTCCTCACCTACATGATGGAAGATCCGCGCAACATTTCGTTCTGCATCCACCTGATGTTCTGCGCCAAGAACATCGAGCGGATCGGCGATCACGCCACCAACGTCGCCGAGACCGTGTTCTACATGATCGAAGGTCAGGCCATGACCGACAAGCGGCCGAAGGGCGACATGACAACCTTCGCCACGACCCTCCCGAATATTTGAATCATCAAGGAGCGACGGCACCATGGGCGCACGCATTATGGTGGTTGAGGACGAGGAAGCTCTGACCGAGCTTCTCCGCTACAACCTCGAAGGCGACGGCTATGACGTCGAGACGGTGATGCGCGGCGACGACGCCGATACCCGTCTCAAGGAGCATCTTCCCGATCTGATCGTGCTCGACTGGATGCTGCCCGGCCTCTCCGGCATCGAACTGTGCCGTCGGCTGCGGGCGCGATCCGACACCAAGCAGTTGCCGATCATCATGCTCACCGCGCGCGGCGAGGAGAGCGAGCGGGTGCGGGGATTGGCGACCGGCGCCGACGACTACATCGTCAAGCCGTTTTCGGTGCCCGAGCTGTTGGCCCGCGTGAAGGGCCTGCTCAGGCGTGCAAGCCCCGAGCGGCTCGCCACCGTGCTCGCCTTTGGCGACATCGAGCTCGACCGTGACAAACGGCGTGTGGCGCGCTCGGGCCGGCCGATCGATCTCGGCCCGACCGAATATCGCCTGTTGGAGTTTTTCCTGGAGCATCCCGGCCGCGTATTCTCGCGCGAGCAGCTGCTCGACAGCGTCTGGGGCCGCGACATCTATATCGACGAGCGCACCGTGGACGTCCATATCGGCCGCCTGCGCAAGCTGCTCAATCTCGGCCGCGAGCAGGACCCGATCCGCACCGTGCGCGGCGCCGGCTATGCGCTGGATGATCGCTTTGCGAAGGCGGAGCAGGCGTAGGGTTTGCAAAGTTTTGGCGACACACTCAGTGTCGTCCCGGTCAAGCGTAAGCGCAGATCCGGGCCCCATAACCAACAGGGGCGTGCTTGTTGCTCGAAAAGCTAACTCCGAGTCCCCGTAACCACATCTTGCGGTGGGTTATGGGTCCCGGATCTACGCGCGCTTGAGGCGCACTTGTCCGGGACGACATCGAGTTTGTTGAGCCGCCGTCGCGTGACGACTCTCAGAACGACCTTACCGCGACGGCTTCACCGGCGCACGGCGGCGATCCGATGCTGGCTGGTAGGCGACGCGCGAGTGCTGGGCGCAATAGGGCAGGCCCGAGAGCGCCCTGCCGCCGCAGAAGAAGAAATCCGCGCTCGAGGGATCGCCGACCGGCCAGTGGCAGGTTGCCTCGTTCAATTCAAGCAGCGACAGCCGCTGGCTCATCGGCACCACGTTGTCGTAGGTGACCGGTTCGGCCTCCATCTCGACCTCGAAGGCCTGCGCCAGCGCGGTGTTGCCGCGCGCGACGGGGCGGGTCACCCGCATCATATGCTGCGCGGGACGCGCCTTGCGCGGCCGTGGAGCAGCTGAAGACGGGCTCTTGGCGCGGCCGGACAGGCCGAGTCTGTGCACCTTGCCGATCACGGCATTGCGGGTCACGTTGCCGAGCTCGGCCGCGATCTGGCTGGCCGAAAGTCCGGCCTCCCAGAGCTTTTTCAGCTGTTCGACGCGATCGTCGGACCAGGTCAAAACCGTCATTGCACCCTTTCCTTCGCCGCGCGCCAGCCATCCTGGGGCACACAGCGAATGCTAAGCCTCGAAAAACCCGTGCCGTCAGAATCCCTTAAGGCTCGTCGGGCGCGCCTAGAACGCCCGAACGCTTACGCCGGTACATGAGGACTTAGAGATCAGAACCGCTGCACGAGATGTCGTATCTGACAAGCCAAACGCTACAATATGGCGTGACTCACGCGCAAGAGTCTGCCGACTCGCTTCCACATGTTCCGTGGCCAAAACCCGCAAATTCGGCACCGCAAGACTACGGATTCAGCCTTTCGCGAGGCTCTCCGGCGGCATTGACACCCGTGATGCCAAGCATAAGATAGTGACACGTGCCGCCCTTAAAAGGCGGCACGTTTCGTTTTCCGGACCAATGATGCGCTGCGCAAGGCGCGTTCAGGCCGTCTGAAACATCCAAGAGACCATCATGACCAACAGCGCCGCGCCGCATTTGCTTCCCGTTTTCGCCAGGGCCGAGATCGGCTTCGAGCGCGGCGAAGGCTGCTGGCTGATTGCCACCAACGGTGATCGCTATCTCGATTTCACCTCGGGCGTGGCGGTGAATGCGCTCGGCCATGCCCATCCCGCGCTGGTGAAGGCATTGCAGGAGCAGGCCACAAAGCTCTGGCACATGTCGAACCTGTTCCAGAGCCCGGACGGCGAGAAGCTCGCGGCCCGCCTTTGCAGTGAGAGCTTTGCGGACTTCGTGTTCTTCTGCAATTCCGGCGCCGAAGCGCTGGAATGCGTGATCAAGGTCGTGCGCCGCTATCAAGCCGTGAAAGGTCACCCCGATCGCTATCGCATGATCACGTTCGAGGGCGCCTTTCACGGCCGCACGCTCGCAACGCTGGCTGCGACGGGCTCGGCAAAATATCTCGAAGGTTTCGGTCCGCCGATGGACGGTTTCGACCAGGTCGCTTTTGGCGACCTCGACGCAGTGAAGAAGGCGATCGGGCCGCAGACCGCGGGCATTCTGATCGAGCCAATTCAAGGCGAGGGTGGCGTGCGTTCGGCGCCCCCGGCGTTCTATCGCGCATTGCGCCAGCTTTGCGACGAACGCGGCCTGTTGCTGGCGTTCGACGAGGTGCAGACCGGCATGGGCCGCACCGGCGACCTGTTTGCGCATCGACGTTTCGGCATCACGCCGGACGTGATGTCGCTGGCCAAGGCGCTCGGCGGCGGCTTTCCGATCGGCGCCTGCCTTGCCACCGCGGAAGCGGCCTCCGGCATGACGCCCGGTTCGCACGGTTCGACCTTCGGCGGCAATCCGCTTGCAATCTCGGCGGCCAATGCGGTGCTCGACGTCATGCTCAAGCCCGGCTTCTTCGACCATGTGCAGAAGATGTCGCTGCTGCTCAAGCAGAAGCTCGCCTCCGTGATCGATCGCCATCCCGACGTTGTCAGCGAACTCCGCGGCGAGGGTCTTCTGATCGGCATCAAGGCCGTGGTGCCCTCCGCCGATCTCGTCGCCGCGCTGCGCGACGAAAAGCTGCTCACCGTCGGCGCCGGCGACAATGTCGTGCGCTTCCTGCCGCCGTTGGTCGTCACCGAGGCGGAGATCGAGGACGGCGTCGCCCGGCTCGAGCGCGCCTGCACCGCGATTTCGGCAGGCCAGACCAAGCGGGCGGCAAGCTGATGAGCAAGACACCAAAGCACTTCCTCGACATCAACGAGCTGCCGCTGTCGGAGCTCGAGAGCATGCTCGCTGCCTCGTCCGCCATGAAGGCGAAGCAGAAGGCGCATCAGCCGGTCAAGCCGCTCGAAGGCAAGACGCTGGCGATGATCTTCGAACGCCCCTCGACGCGGACGCGGGTGTCGTTCGACGTCGCCATGCGCCAGCTCGGCGGTGAGCCCATCATGCTGACCGGCGCGGAAATGCAGCTCGGCCGCGGCGAGACCATCGCCGACACCGCGCGCGTGCTGTCGCGCTATGTCGATGCCATCATGATCCGCATCCTCAACCACGAGGCGCTCTTGGAGCTCGCGGCGAACGCGACCGTGCCCGTCATCAACGGCCTGACCCGGCAATCGCATCCCTGCCAGGTGATGGCCGACCTCATGACCTATCAGGAGCATCGCGGCCCGATCAAAGGCAAGACCGTGGCCTGGACCGGCGACGACAACAATGTGCTGGCGTCCTGGGCTCATGCGGCCGAGCGCTTCAAGTTCCAGCTCAATGTCGCAACGCCTCCGGAGCTCGCGCCGAAGAAGCCGATGCGCGACTGGATCAAGGCCACCGGCGCGCCGATCGTGCTCGGCACCGATGCGGAAGCCGCCGTGCGCGACGCCGATTGCGTCGTCACCGACACTTGGGTGTCGATGGGCGACAAGGAAGGCCAGCACCGCCACAACGTGCTCAAGCCTTACCAGGTCAATGCGAAGCTGATGTCGCTGGCCAAGCCCGACGCGCTGTTCATGCACTGCCTGCCCGCGCATCGCGGCGAGGAGGTCACCGACGAGGTGATAGACGGCCCGCAATCGGTCGTGTTCGACGAGGCCGAGAACCGCCTGCACGCGCAGAAGGGTATCCTGGCCTGGTGCTTCGACGCGGTGAAGTAACGCGGGCCGCGGTGAAGTAGGTTTGGATCGTCGTCCTGGCGAAAGCCAGGACCCATTACCACCGGCTTTCGTTTGACGAAGATCGGCAATTGCCATCCCATGCCGCAACTCCTGCCTGGGGTAATGGGTCCTGGCTTTCGCCAGGACGACACTGAGTTTGCCGTGCTTGCGTGCGATCCAATCGTTGTCCGGAACACTGCGCTCCACGCCCCCCTTCCATTTCCCTCCTCCGACCCCAGATAAAGCGCCATGGTTTCCCAATCCCCTGACATGAACACCGGGCTCGAGGGCCCGGTTCGCGCGCCATCCGCGGTTCCGATCGATGACGCAGTGCTGCCTTACGAGGTTGACGCGCTCGATGTGCGCGGGCGGCTGGTGCGGCTTGGTCCGGCACTCGACGAGATCCTGACCCGGCACGATTATCCCGCGCCGGTCGGCAAGCTGCTGGGCGAGGCCATCGTGCTGACGACGCTGCTCGGCTCGGCGCTGAAATTCGAGGGCCGTTTCATCCTCCAGGCCCAGACCGACGGTCCGGTGTCGTTCCTGGTGGTGGACTACAACGCGCCGGATCGCTTGCGCGCCTATGCCCGCTATGACGCCTCGCGCCTTACCGGGGCAAAGGATTCCGGCGCCTTGCTCGGCCACGGCCATCTCGCCATGACCATCGACCAGGGGCCAGACATGAGCCGCTATCAGGGCCTCGTCGCGCTCGACGGCGGCAGCCTGGAGGACGCCGCCCACGAATATTTCCTGCGCTCCGAGCAGATCCCGACGCGCGTCCGCCTCGCGGTCGGCGAGGAGTGGCGCTCGAACGACGGCGGCAAGCATCGCTGGCGCGCCGGTGGCATGCTGATGCAGTTTTTGCCGAAGGCGCCGGAGCGCGCGCGGCAGGCCGACCTGCATCCCGGCGATGCGCCCGAAGGCATCGAAGTGCACAGCGTCGCCGAGGACGATGCCTGGGTCGAGGCGCGCTCGCTGATCGAGACCGTCGAGGACGTCGAGCTGATCGATCCGGATCTCTCCGGTGAGCGGCTGCTCTATCGCCTCTTCCATGAGCGCGGCGTCCGCGTGTTCAAGCCGCTGAGCCTGAAAGCGCAATGCTCCTGCTCGCGTGATGCGGTCGCTTCGATGCTGAAGAGCTTTTCGCCCGACGATCGCGCCGCGATGGTCAAGGACGACAAGGTCGTGGTGACCTGCGAGTTCTGTAGCTCGGTGTATGAATTCACACCGCATGATGCGGGCGTGGAAGACGCGTAAGGGGTCATTCTCCGTCATTGCGAGGCACGCATTCGGTGTCATCGTCCGACTTGATCGGGCGATCCAGTACTCCGAAACGTCAGTGATCGAGCCGATAGGCCGCGGCGTGCTGGATTCCCCGCCTTCGCGGGGAATGACAGGTAGGCTAGTTTAACACCCTCTTGTTGTCCGGGCTGTCCAGCGAGAACGTCGGCACGTCGATCTCGAAACGCTCGCCGCTTTCGCTGACCATCTGGTAGCGGCCGGTCATGAAGCCGGAGGCGGTCGTGAGCGGGACGCCGGAGGTGTATTCGAAGCTCTCACCGGGCGCCAGGGTGGGCTGTTCGCCGATCACGCCTTCACCCTTGACCTCCTGCTGCCGGCCGGAGGCGTCGGTGATGATCCAGTGCCGCCGCTTGAGCTGCACGGTCTCGTTGCCGGCATTGGTGATCACGATGGTGTAGGACCAGAAATAGCGCGAGAGGTCGGCCGACGACTCCTCCGGAACAAAGTTCGGCTCGACGGTGACTTCGATCTGGCGGGTCATGGCGCGGTACATGGCTGCCATCATAACGAAATCCTGGACGGGAACCAAACGCCGCAACCGCCTTTCGCGACATCGTGCCGCCAGAATTGGCAGGGAAGTACACGCCTAGGGAATTGCACCTTATGTGATCCGGCCGCTTTGCGAGGCGGCGACTGGACCTGTACACTCCTCCCACGTCGCGATTTGCAGAAGGGTTTTGGGCCCCCGATGACCATTGCCGATCAAGTGACGGGATCGACGATCGCGGGAACCGCGGGTGCCAAGCCCGTGGAAGCGAGAGCCGTGGAAGCCAAGCTGCGCGCCGGCGCGCCGGCCATCACGCTGCCCGTCATCGGCGAGCGCGAGCTGCGGCTCGATCTGTTCCGTGGGCTGGCGCTGTGGCTGATCTTCATCGACCATTTGCCGACCAACCTGCTCACCTGGTTCACGATCCGCAATTACGGCTTCAGCGACGCCACCGAAATCTTCATCTTCATCTCCGGCTACACCGCCGCCTTCGTCTACGGCCGTGCGATGCTGGAGTCCGGCGTCGTCATCGCCACTGCGCGCATCCTGCGCCGGGTCTGGCAGATCTATGTCGCCCACGTCTTCCTGTTCACGATCTTCCTCGCCGAAATCTCCTACGTCGCGACCAGCTTCGAGAACCCGCTCTACACCGAAGAGATGGGCATCATGGATTTTCTCAAGCAGCCCGACGTCACGATCGTGCAGGCGCTGCTGTTGCGCTTTCGCCCCGTCAACATGGACGTGCTGCCGCTCTACATCGTGCTGATGCTGGCGCTGCCCTTGATCCTGTGGTCGATGAAATGGAAGCCCGACCTCACGCTCGGCTTCTCGGTCCTGCTCTACGCGCTGACCTGGCAATACGACCTTTATTTCTCGGCCTATCCGAACGGCTTCTGGGCGTTCAATCCGCTGGCCTGGCAATTGCTGTTCGTGTTCGGGGCATGGTGCGCGCTCGGGGGCGCGCGCCGCATGTCTCGCATTCTGGTGTCCCCGGTCACGATGTGGATCTCGATCGCCTATCTGGTCGCGGCGTTCTACGTCACGCTGACCTGGTACGTGCCGCAGCTCTCGCAGTTCATGCCGAAGCGGCTCGAGCAGTGGATGTATCCGATCGACAAGACCGACCTTGACGTGCTGCGCTTCACGCATTTCCTGGCGCTGGCCGCGCTCACCGTGCGCTTCCTGCCGCGGGACTGGCCGGGCCTGAAATCACCGTGGCTGCGCCCGCTGATCGTGTGCGGCCAGCATTCCCTTGAGATATTCTGCCTCGGCGTCTTCCTGGCCTTTGCCGGCCATTTCATCCTGGCCGAGGTCTCAGGGGCACCGGCCATGCACGCGCTGATTAGTCTCTCCGGAATCCTGATCATGTGGGCGATGGCATGGGTCATTTCGTGGTACAAGCGCGTGGCCGACAAGAGCGGGTCGAAAAACAAAAGCGCCGTCGGCAGCGCCGATATGGCCGGAGGGGGCTGATGAAGGCGAAGGTTCTCCTGAGCCTGATGCTGGTATGCGGGTGCCTCGCCGCGCCCCCGGCGCGTGCGAACGATGCTGCGCCAGCCGCCGAGCCTGCCGCGCCCGCAGCCTGCGAATTGCCGTCCTATCTGCTCACCAGCGAAAGCCGCCTTCCCAAGGTGGCCGAGGCCATCAAGGCCGGCAAACCGCTCGAAATTCTCGTGATCGGCAGTCGCTCAACGACGATTCCATCGTCGGAGAGCAGCTCGTATCCGGCGCGCATGGAGATGATCCTCAAGGAGAAGCTGCCGCCATCGGAAGCCGTGCACGTCTCCGTAGAAATACAGAGCAAGAGAACCGCGGAGGAGGCCGCGACCACCTTTGTTAAGCTGATGGAAGCAAAAGCACCTACTTTGGTCATCTGGCAGACCGGGACGGTAGATGCTATCCGATCCATTGATCCCGAGGATTTTCGCAGCGCGGTGACCGACGGGGTTACTGCGTTGCAAAATGCGGGGGCTGACGTCGTGTTGATGAATTTGCAGTACAGCCCGCGTACCGAAACCATGATCTCGGCGCCGCCCTATCTCGACAATTTGCGGGTGGTGGCGCAGGAGCATGATGTGCCGCTGTTCGACCGTTTCGCGATCATGCGGCAGTGGAATGATCAGGGCCAGTTCGACCTGTTCAGCCCGTCCCGCGGGCCTGAACTGGCGAAGCAGGTCCATGATTGCCTTGGCCGGGCGTTGGCGCAGTTCGTGATCGACGCTGCCCATCTGGAGCCGGCCCAGCAGCAAAATTGAGGTCTAGCGTTAATGAGTTCTCTCCGCCCTTTTTGCCTGACGACATGGCTGGCTGCAGCCGCAGCGGCGGCGCTGCTGTTGCTGGCGCCGGTCTCGCTGGCACCAGCTCACGCACAAGCCGCGCAAGCAACGCCGGCCCCGGCACAGACGGCTGATCCCGCTCCTGCATCATCAGCCCAGACCACGGCCGCTGCGGCCAGCCAGCCGCCTGCCGAGCAGCGCGGCCTCACCTCGCGCGCCATCGATAAAGTGAAGCAGGTCGCGAAATCCGCTGGCGACATCTTCAGCCGCGTACCCTGTCTGGCGCCGAAGGGCGCAGCGAAGGCGATGGGCTCGCTGCCGCATGTCGCGAACAAGCTCGTCGCCGGAAAGCCGGTCGTGATCGTCGCGTTCGGCTCGTCGTCGACCGCAGGTTACGGCGCGAGCTCACCGGACTTCAACTATCCGAACCGTCTCGCCGCGCAGCTGCGCCGGCAGTATCCGACCGCCGACATCTCCGTCATCAATGCCGGCGTCGGCGGCGAGGACGCGCCCGAGATGATGAAGCGCCTCCAGAAGGAGGTGATCGACGTACATCCGGATCTCGTGATCTGGCAGGTCGGCACCAATGCCGTGCTGCGCAACCTCGATCCCGGCGATACCGCCAAGATGGTCGGGGACGGCATCTCCCGCATCCAGGCCGGCGGCGGCACCGACGTGGTGCTGGTCGATCCGCAATATTCGCCGCAGGTGACGCAGCGCGCGGAGAGCGCCGGAAAAATGGTGAAGCTGCTCGGTAAGGTCGCCGAGCTCCGCCACGTCGGCATCTTCCCGCGTTTCGAAGTGATGCGCGACTGGCACGAGAAGCAGGCGATTCCGGTCGAGAGCTTCGTGATCTCCGACGGCTTGCACATGAACGATTGGGGCTACGCCTGCTTCGCCCAGCTGCTCGGCGACGACATCATCCACTCGGTCGGCCAGATCAAGCTCGGCGTAAACGTGCCGGCGGATGTGCGGACCTACCGGCCGATGTAGGTGTCGTAGGGTGGGCAAAGGCGCGCTCTTTGCGCGCCGTGCCCACCATCTATCGTCAATGTGATTGTGTTTGGTGGGCACGCTTCGCTTTGCCCACGCCACGATTCCGAGCCCTTGGCGCCCTTTACGCCTTCTCCAGCGCCGCGGTCAGATCCTCGATCAGATCGTCCGGATGCTCGAGCCCCGCGGAGAAGCGGATGAAGCCCTCGCTGATGCCGAGCGCGGCGCGATCGTCCGGCTTCAGCCGCTGATGGGTCGTAGTGGCCGGATGCGTCACTAGGCTCTTGGCGTCGCCGAGATTATTGGAAATCTTGGCGAGCTTGAGCTCGTTGAGCACGCGGAACGCGCCCTGCTTGCCGCCCTTGACCTCGAAGCCGACCAGCGTCGAGCCGCCGCGCATCTGCTTCTTCACCAGCTCCGCCTGCGGATGATCGGCACGGCCGGGATAGACCAGTCGCGAAATCTTCGGATGGCTCGCCAGCACGTCGGCGATGCGTGCCGCCGTCTCGGTCTGCGCGCGCACGCGCACCGCCAGCGTTTCCAGGCCCTTGAGCAGGACCCAGGCGTTGAACGGCGAGATCGACGGGCCGGTCTGGCGCATGAAATTGTGGATGTGCTCGGCGATGAAGGCTTCCGAAGACAGGATGACGCCGCCGAGGCAGCGGCCCTGGCCGTCAATGTGCTTGGTCGCGGAATAGACCACGACGTCGGCACCGAGCGCGAGCGGACTCTGCCAGATCGGCGTTGCGAACACGTTGTCGACGATGAGGCGCGCGCCGCCGCTGTGCGCGATCTCGGCAATCGCGGGGATGTCGAGCACGTCGAGCGTCGGATTGGTCGGGCTCTCCAGGAAGAACGTCTTGGTGTTCGGCTTGAGCGCGCGCTGCCACTGGTCGAGGTCGAAGCCGTCGACCAGCGTGGTCTCGATGCCGTAGCGGGGAAGCAGATCCTGAATGACGTAGAGGCACGAGCCGAACAGGGCGCGCGAAGCCACCACGTGATCGCCGGACTTCAGCGGCGCGAGGATCGCGGTTGTCACCGCGGCCATCCCGGTCGCGGCGGAGCGGGCGGCCTCCGCGCCTTCGAGCTCGATCATGCGGCGCTCGAACATTGCGATGGTCGGGTTCGAGTAGCGCGAATAGATGAAGCCGGGATCCTCGCCCTTGAACCGCGCCTCGCATTCCTCGGCGCTGTTGTAGACGTAGCCCTGGGTCAGGAACAGCGCCTCGGACGTCTCGCCATATTGCGAGCGCAGCGTGCCGGAATGGACCAGGCGGGTATCGGGACGGTAGTTGGCAGGCGACTTCGACATAGGTACCTCCGCATGACCATCTTGTCGAAAATGGTCACAAAAAAACCGGCCTGGAAATCTCCACTGGCCGGGATCACAGAGGTCCCCGGCCTGTTTAGCGATTTATTTAACGTGGCTGCAAGCCGGCCGGCTCAAATCACCACGGGATAAGTCATGCTCTTATTCCGCAATACCCTTTCCGTCAAGACATCCATCGGCTAGCCGTAAAAAACTGTATCTTGCATGTCTGGATGCACGCACCCCCTGATGAGGACCCCCGGTTGACGTTCACGGTTGCCGCCGACGCCAATGGTATCCTGCCCGACCGCATGATCGCGGCGATGGCGGAAGCGGGGCTCATCCTGCCTTCGTACGACTTCGTCGAAAGCCAGATCCAGCCCGCGAGCCTCGACCTTCGTCTCGGCGACATCGTCTACCGTGTCCGTGCGAGCTTCCTGCCTGGCCCCGGCGCAACGGTGGCCGAGCGCATCGACGAGTTGAAGCTGCACGAATTCAGCCTTGCTGACGGTGCGGTGCTGGAGACCAACTGCGTCTACATCGTGCCGCTGCTCGAAAGCCTTGCGCTGCCGCCGGAGATTGTCGCGGCCGCAAACCCGAAAAGCTCCACCGGCCGGCTCGATGTCTTCACCCGCGTGATCGCGGATGGCACCCGCCGCTTCGACATGATCGGCGCCGGTTATCACGGCCCGCTCTATGCCGAGATCAGCCCGAAGACGTTTCCGGTCCTGGTCAGCGAGGGCTCGCGCCTCAGCCAGGTGCGCTTCCGAACCGGAGACGCCATCCTCAACATCGACGAACTCGAGGCGCTGCACGCGGCCGAGCGTCTCGTCGACGTCGACGATGCCGATCTGACCGGTGGCGTCGCCGTGTCGGTCGATCTCTCCGGCGAGAAGAGCGGCGGCTTCGTCGGCTATCGCGCCAAACGCCACACCGGCGTGGTCGATGTCGATCGTCGCGCCGGCTATGCGGTCGATGATTTCTGGGAGCCGATCGCGGCGCGTCCCGATGGTCGTCTGATCCTCGATCCCGGCGAGTTCTACATCCTCGCCTCGAAAGAGGCCGTGCAGGTCCCGCCCGACTACGCCGCGGAGATGGTGCCGTTCGATCCGCTGGTCGGCGAATTCCGCGTGCATTATGCCGGCTTCTTCGATCCCGGCTTCGGCTATGCCGGTGCCGGCGGGCGCGGATCGCGTGCCGTGCTTGAAGTGCGTTCGCGCGAAGTGCCGTTCATTCTCGAGCACGGCCAGATCGTGGGCCGTCTCGTCTATGAGAAAATGCTGGCGCGCCCCGATGCCATGTACGGCCAGCGCATCGGCTCGAACTACCAGGCGCAGGGCCTGAAGCTGAGCAAGCATTTCCGGGTTTAATTCCGCAGCCCGGATGGAGCGCAGCGAAATCCGGGAACCCTCGCCGGGAAGCAGAACCCGGATTGCGCTGCGCTGCATCCGGGCTACATTTCGTCCGAGGTGGCGAGATGACAGATCAACCTGAACTCGATGCAAAGATCCTCGACGACGTCGCGGACGCGCTGATCTATTCGGATCGCTCCGGCACGATCATGCGCTGGAATCGCGCATCGTGCGCACTGTTCGGCTTCTCCGCCGAGGAAGCGCTAGGCCAAAATCTCGACCTGATCATTCCCGAACATCTGCGCGCCGCGCACTGGAAAGGCTTTGAGGCCGCGCTTGCCAGCGGCGCGATGAGGCTGGCCGGGCGGCCTACACTGACCCGCGCGCTGCACAAGAGCGGTCGCAAGCTCTACATCGAGATGACTTTCGCATTGGTGCGCGACGCCGGCGGAGCAGTGCAGGGATCGGTGGCCATGGCCCGCGACGTGACCGAGCGCATCGAGCGCGAGCGCGCGGCCAAAGCTGCGCAAAACTAAGGCTGCGCACAACTCGTGATGCGGAATTGGCGGGCGGCGTGCAGGGTGTCATGCGTGCCGCTCAGGTTGTGTGTCGGCGAATGCAGTGACACACTCGATCAAAACAACGATCGGGAGCGAACATGACCGCCGCCGCAGACTCCGCGCAGCAAGCCGAATGGACACGCTGGCGCGCGGTCGCCGATCTCTACCACGCCTACTTCACCGGCCTGATCCTCACCGTCGTCACGCGGCGCGGCACGGCGGATGCCGCGGAGTTCGTCTTTCGCGTGTTTCGCCGCCAGCAGCAGGAGCGCTTCCTGCCCGGACTCGAAAAGCTCGGGCTCAGCCATCTGCCGCCGGCGGTCGCGGCTGCGCAATATCACTATCTCTCCAACTGGATCGGCGGCGTGCATGTCGAATACATGCATGAGAGCGACCGCAAAGCCTGGATCCGCTATCCGCCGCCGCGCTGGATCTGGAAGGGGCCGGCGATCTGCGGCGTGCCCGGCGAGGTCAGCCGCGCGATGCTGCGCGGCTGGCACGCCAACAATGGCGTCGCGCTCGGCGATCTCAGGCTCGGCTTCGTCTGCACCAAGCAGAGCGTCGATGGGCAAGACGGGCTCGAGGGCTATTATTATCAACATGACCAACCGCTCGAACTCGACCAGCGGCTCGTGTATGCGCGGCATCTCGAAGCGCCGCTGTTCGATGTGGCCGCGGCTCCGGCTTTGCCGGTCGCAAGCTGGCCGAAACCGCGGCTGGAGAAAGCCTATCGCAACTATGCGATGGAATACGTCCGCACTGCCGCGCCGGTGATGGTGCAACTGTTCGGCCCGGAAGATGCCGGCTACCTGCTGCGCCTGACCGGCAAGCTCATCGGCATGCAATTCTTCGACGACACTGCCGGGGCACTCGCGATGGGTCGTGGCGGGGCGCGCGAGTTCGCGTCATTCCTCGGTGCGCTGTTCGCTGCTCAGGACGACGCGGTCCACATGGCGGAGTCCGAAGGCACGTCCGAACTCAGCCAGCACAGCTGGAAGCTGATGGAGGATGTCGCCGACTATCACCCCGCCTGCACCAAGGTGCTGGAGGGCTTGTTCGAGGGCCTGGCTGCTGGTTGCGGCCGCCATATCAGCGTGCACCTGCGTCCGGCGAAGGGTGGTCGCCCGCCGCTGGTCTGGACCGTCGAGTAATTCCACCACTTGAAATGCGCTGCCGCAGGGCACGCCTGCACCTGACGCAGGAGGAATCGCTGCGTGCCGTGCTAACAAGCCCGTCGTTGCGCGTTTTGCGCGAACCAATCAATTGGCACACCTAGTCATTGCCGCGCCGCAAATGGCGCTTGTGCCCGGGAGAGGAAATGTCCGACATCGCCGAAATCCCGGTCGATGAACAAGAGCGTCCGTTGCCGCCGCCTCCGCGGCCGATGAGGAGCGCGCTGACCGACGGTCCGATCCTGCGCACGCTGCTCGGGCTCGCCTGGCCGAACGTGGTCGCGCTCTCCGCCGGCACCTGCGTGGTGATCGCGGAGACTTCCTATATCGGACGGCTCGGTGTCGAGGCGCTGGCTGCGATGGCGCTGGTGTTTCCGACCGTGATCTTGACCATGACCATGTCCGGCGGCGCCATGGGCGGCGCGGTGGCTTCCGCTATCGCGCGTGCGCTCGGCGCCGGCGATCGCGAACGCGCCGGCACCCTCGCCGCGCATGCGCTGCTGATCGGCATCACCTTCGGCCTCGTCTTCATGCTGGGCATGCTGATCTTCGGACCAGAGGTACTCGAGATGCTCGGTGGTCGCGGCAATGTGCTGGCTCATGCGGTCGCCTACACGCAGGTGTTCTTCGGCGGCGCGGTGCTGCCCTGGCTGCTCAACACCATGGCGGGCGTATTGCGCGGCACCGGCAACATGAAGTTGCCGTCGCTGCTGATCCTCAATTCAGCGGTCTGGCAGGTCGTGCTTGGCGGGACGCTGGGGCTCGGGCTTGGGCCGGTGCCGCAGTTCGGCATGCGCGGCGTCGCGGCCGGCTCGCTGATCGCCTATTCCATGAACATCTGCGTGATGGGCTGGTACCTGTTCTCCGGCCGCGCGCGCGTCGTGCCGAAGCTGCGCGGGCTTCGCATCCAGTGGGCGATGTTCTTCGATATCCTGAAAGTGGGCGCGATCGCCTGCTTCTCGCCGCTGCAATCGGTGCTGACGATCTCGATCTTCACCCACATGCTGGCGAAATTCGGCACCGCGATCCTCGCCGGCTACGGCATCGGCGCGCGCCTCGAATTCCTGCTGACGTCGATCGCATTCTCGTTCGGCATCGCCTCGGTGCCGATGATCGGCATGGCGATCGGCGCCGGCCGCATCGCGCGCGCCCGGCGCATCGCCTGGATCGCAGGTGCGTCCGCGTTCGTCGCCGTCGGTGCGCCGGCGTGCCTGGTCGCGCTGTTCCCGGACGTTTGGGTCAATATTTTTACCGACAGCGCAACGGTGCGCGCCACAAGCCATCAATATTTGTCGACGGTGGCGCCGTTCTATGCCTTCATCGGCCTTGCCTCGACGATGTATTTCTCGTCGCAAGGCGCGGCCAAGGTGATCGGGCCGGTGCTGGCGCAGACCGCGCGCCTCATCTACATCGCCGCTTGCGGCTGGTGGCTGTCGACGCACGACGCCACCGCGCAAAACTTCTTCTGGCTCGCCGCGAGCTCGATGGTCGTGCTCGGCCTGCTGTCATGCTCGAGCGTGGTGCTGACACGCTGGGGACCGCGGGAGAAGAAGCCCGCCGTTCGCCCGGCGCTGTCGGCAGCGATTGACTAGCGATTTCTATGGCGGCGGTGGCCGCCACCACCGACATTGGCGAGCCGCATCAATTGCGGGATCATCGCCATCATCTCGCCACCGCCGGAACCGCCGAGCATGCCCATGATGTCGCCGCCTCCGCCCATCGGCGCGTAGCCGCCGTAACTGGGCGCACTGAAGCCGCCGCCCATACCGCCGCCACCCATGATGCCGCCGATCCCGCCGCCGCCGTTCTCCATCATGCGGCTCATCATCGGGCCCATGGTATGCATCATCATGGCGAAGCGGCGCTTGCCCATCTTCGCCTTCATCATCTCCAGCATCGGCGCCATCTGCGTCATCATGTCCTCGCCGCCGGCGCCTGTGCCGCCGAACCCTGCGAATTGCGCCTTTGCCGGCGCGCCCGTGACGGACAGCAACAGCAGCACGGCGGCTGCCTGGCAGATCACCTTGTCAGCACCTCTCATGGCATGGTCCTCGCGTGCGTGACGCCGCCGGGAGAGCGGAGCCGACCGGACGCACGCGGGCATGGTTACGGTCGATGAGGGCAGGGCTCCGTGAGAAAGATCACGCAGCGGCGGTTGGGAATGCCTTGTGCATCGCGATCACGGCCTCCTTGGTCTGCTCCTGGACGTAAGCTGCAAGCTCGTTCGGCAGCATGTCGATGATCCAGACCAGGCGGCACCTCGCTTCGCTCTCCGCGATCACCTGCACCGAGGCGCTGTAGTGCTTCAGGCGCTCGTTGTTGATGGCATAAACCAGCCGCTGCCGAGCCTCGTCGCAATCGACCAGCACTTCGCGCGCCACCGAGCCATTTGCGAAGGTAACGATGCGCGCATCGCCGTCAACCGAGCATGCGGTGACGAAGCCTGGCACCAGCCGCCGATGCAGCGCGCCGAAATCGCGCACCGCGTCCCAGACGTCGTGGGCGGAAGCGTTGAGAGGAATGTCGTTGTGGATGGAAGCCATGAAGGTGTCCTTGATTGAGAAGTTCGTAGGGTGGGCAAAGGCGCGCTCTTCGCGCGCCGTGCCCACCATCGCCACGGTCGCACGCGATGGTGGGCACGCTACGCTTTGCCCACCCTACGAGTGCTCGTGCGCGCGGCTTCTACACAGAAACCGCCTCGACATTGTTGCCGTCCGGATCGATCAGAAACGCCGCGTAGTATGTCGGGCTGTAATCCTTGCGCGGGCCGGCGCCGCCATTGTCGCGGCCGCCGCTCTTCAGCCCCTCGCTGTGGAACGCCTTGACCGCGTCGTGATTGCGGGCGCGAAACGCGATGTGGGCGCCGTCGGCCTTGCGGCCTTTGTTCAGATGCAGCCATAGCGCTGGTTCGCCCTTCGGCCCAAAACCGGCGTAACCGTCGCCGCTCGAGCACAGCACGTAGCCGAGCGGCGCCAGCACCGCGCTGTAGAAGCGGGTGGCGGCATCGAGGTCGGCAACCCGCAATCCGATGTGGTCGTACATGATCGTCTCCATTTGCCAAGCGCGCCGCGTGATGGCGCGCGCTGGAGACGAATCTAGTCAGTTCAGGGCGAGCTGCTCTTGGAGAATCTTGCGTCCGCCCTTCGAGGCCTGCCGGAACTTGGTCGGCGAGACGCCGGCCGCGCGATGGAAAGTGCGGACGAAGTTGGAGAGGTCGCCGAAGCCGACGTCATAGGCGATATCGGTGACCGCGATGGCGTCGTCGGCGAGCAGACGCGCGGCGTGCCGCAACCGCGAGCGCACCAGGTATTGATGCGGAGTGACGCCAAGCACGTGCGAGAACAGCCGCAGGAAATGAAACGGGCTCAGGCCGGCTTGGCGTGCGGCCTGTTCGAGGTCGATCTCGCCATGTGAATTGTCGTCGATCCACAGCGCCGCCTCCACCGCACGGCGGCGATCACGCGCCGAAGGCCGCGCAGCTTTGCGCGGCTTGCCCGAGACGACATCGACAAAACGGCCGGCGAGGATCTGGCCGACCTCGTCGAGGCCGATGTCGCTGTTGCCATCCGCCGCCGTCTGCGCCAATTCGCCCAGCACCATCAGTTCCGGCAGCGGCGGCGTCGCGCCGACCTGCCAGACCTCGCGCCGCCCGCCCAGCGCCTCGACCAGTTCCTCTTCGAAGAAGAACGACAGGCAGACGTCGCCGCTGACATGCTCGTGCGTGCAGGTGTATTCGTCGCCGGGAGCGCCGACCAGCACCGAGCCCGCCACCAGCTCGAAGAACCCTGCGCGGCAATGGCAGCCAAAGCTGCCGGCGCGGACATAGGCGATGGAATGACCGGAGCGACATTCGGCGAATGGCTCATCGCCCGGTCCCGCATCGCAGCGGAACTCGGAGACCGTCATCGATCGTGACGTCAACAGCGTGGTCGCATCCATCCAGGCTATCTAGGTGGGAGACCTCGGCGGGGCAACCGGCAGCAGCACTTCGAACAGCGTCTTGCTGGCGACCGGATGGGCGCCCTCCAGCGCGAGCAGCCGCCGCTTGGAGATCACTCCGCCGTAAGGCGATTGCCGGTCGGCGTAGTTGCCGGTCTCCAGCACGCGGTGGCAGGGCACGATCAGCATATAGGGGTTTTTCGCGATCGCCTGCGCCACCGAATGCGCGGCGCCGGAGGCGCCCAGCGCCTTGGCGATCTCGTAATAGGTGCGCGTCTCGCCGCGCGGGATGGTGCAGGCGTACTCGTAGACCCGCCGGTTGAAGACGGGCACGTCGCTGCAATCAAGGCTGACGTCGGAAAAATCGGGGTCGCTGCCTTGCAGCAACGCCGCGATGCCCTCGATCGCAAGCTCGGCATTGAGCGGAACCGGCTGCTCGCGCGCCTCGGGATGGACCTGGAAGATCCGGCGGCGGGTGTCGATCTCCCGCGCCTCCGGCAATTGCACGGCCACCACGCCGGAATTGCTCCAGACGATGCCGCAGCGGCCTATGGCCGTGTCGAATATTGCGTAAGCACGCCCCACCATGCGCACGCCCCACACGCTGTACGTCTTCTCAACCCGGCAGCGATCATAACACCGCCACAATCCGGCGCACCTGGAATCTTACCAGGACGTTAACAACCGTCCGGCCGGGCGCGCCAAAGCGCTTGGCGCAAGGCGCCGTCTCGGGTAATCAAAGCGAGCGTCGGCCACCGCGCATCCCGCGGGCGTAGTTCAATGGTAGAACGGCAGCTTCCCAAGCTGCATACGAGGGTTCGATTCCCTTCGCCCGCTCCAATCCCTGCCTTGTGGCAGGGCGCTTCGCAGGACTTTGATCTTTCGACAGCGCGAACAGGATGCCCCTTCGAAGTTTCAGCGGAGAGGGGCACGGATGTTGTCGTCGCGCACCGCGCCAACATTCCAATATATTAGCCTCTCGCTCCCGGCGTTCGCCGCTGCCCGCGCTAAGCTCCCTCATGCGCCGGCAGATGCGGTCCTTGCGCCGGGCAACGTTCGGATCAGAGGTCATGGATCAGCAAAAGCTCGACCGCGCGATCGGTCGCCGATTGAAGACGGTGCGGACGCAAGCCGGCATGACGCTGAACGAGCTCGCGGCGCGCTCCGGCGTGAGCCGGGCCATGATCGGGCGGGTGGAGCGGGCGCAGAGCAGTGCGACGGCGTCGCTGCTCAACAAGCTCTGCGCAGCGCTCGACGTGTCCTTGAGCGATGTGGTGGCGCTCGCCGAGAAATCGCCAGAGCGGCTGGTGCGGCTTGCCGACCAGCCGCTCTGGCGCGATCCCGACAGCGGTTATCGCCGGCGCCACGCCTCGCCGACCGATGCGGCGAGCGGCATCGAGGTCATTGTCGTGGATATGCCGGCCGGCGCGCGGGTGCCCTACAGCCCCTGGGGCCGCAACGCCTTTACCCAGCAACTCCTGATGCTGGAAGGCACGATCGCCGTGCATATCGATGCCAAGACGGTGCGCCTGCGCGAGGGCGATTGTCTGGATTTCGACGTGATGCGCGCGGTCACCTTCGAGAACGAAACCAGACAGGATGCGCGCTACGTCATCATCACGCGGCGCGGCACCTCTTACGGAAAGATGTGAGGCCCTGACGATGCAGATACGCACCGGTGACACCTTTGATCCGCGCGTGGTCGCGCTGCTCGACCATCACGTTGCGGCCGCGCGGGCGCAGACCGCGCCGGGCAGCGCCCATGCGCTTGATCTCGCCGGGCTTCGTGCGCCAGAGGTCGCGTTCTGGACCGGCTGGGACGGCGAGACGCTGGTCGCCACTGGTGCGCTGAAGGCGCTGTCGGCGGCGTATGGCGAGGTGAAGTCGATGCATACGCTGCAAACCGCGCGGCGGCGCGGCTATGGCGGCGAGATGCTGCGCCATATCATTGCGGAGGCCCGCGCACGCGGCTTGCATCGGCTCAGCCTCGAAACCGGATCGTGGGACTATTTCAAGCCGGCGCACGCGCTGTACCAGGCGCACGGCTTTGTCCCGTGCGGTCCATTCGAGGGCTATGCCGAGGACCCCAACAGCCTGTTCTTGACGCTCGATCTGAGCGGCGGCTGACTCGGCACGCTGCGCCTTCGGCACAGACCGGTCCGAAAATGACGTCGTCCCCCTCAAAATGAGTTGCGTACCTCAGAAAACCTCTGCTAGCGTTCCGCCATGGCCCAGGACACGCTCACGGCGACCGCGCTGACGCTGAAGGATATCGCCCGCCAGGCGGGCGTCAGCCTCGCGACGGTCGATCGCGTCCTGCACAACCGCCCGGGCGTGCGGCCGGACACGGTCCGTCGCGTCCAGGAGACGATCGCGCGCAACGCGTTCCAGCCGCATGTGGCCGCAGCCGAGCTGGCCCGCGGCCGCGCCCGCCGCTTTGCGTTCGTGATGCCGTCGGGGCCGAACCCGTTCATGCAGCAGATCGAGGACTATTTCGGCGAGATGTCGGCGTGGCTCTCGGCCCGCCGCCTCCATGTCGAGACGGTCGCAACCGATGTGTTCGATCCGTCCGTGCTTGCGGCCTCGCTGGAAGCGTTGTCGGGAGATTACGACGGCGTTGCGGTGGTGGCGCTCGACCATCCCCGCGTCCGCGCCGCGATCAACGATCTCGTCGATGCCGGCAGCAAGGTGGTGACGCTGGTGTCCGACGTGCCCTCGTCGCGCCGCCATCATTATATCGGCATCGACAACATCGCCGCCGGCCGCACCGCCGGCGCGCTGGTTGGGCGACTGGCCGGACAAAGATCCGGCAAGGTCGCGATCGTCGCCGGCTCGCAGGGCCTGCGGGACCACGCCGAGCGCATTTTCGGCTTCAACCAGGTAATGGCCTCGGAATTTCCAGGTCTCAGCGTACTGCCTGTGCTGGAAGGGCGCGATGAGGACGCGCGTACGGAGCAGCTTCTGGCGCGGCTGTTGGGCAAGCATGCTGACATTGTCGGGCTTTATAACGTCGGCGCCGGCACGCAGGGTGTCGCCAACGCATTGGGCGATGCCGGGCGCGACAAGCAGGTGGTGTTCGTCGGGCACGACGTCACGGTGCTGACGCGAAAGCTGTTGTTGCAGGGCGTGATGGATGCCGCGATCTCGCAGAATCCGGGACACGAGGCGCGCGCCGCCGTGCGCGTGCTGCTCGCGCTCGCCCGCGGCGAGCCGATCTTGCGCGAACAGGAGAAGATCAGGATCGACATCGTGATGAGGGACAATCTGCCGTAAGCCCAGGGAGCAAACGATGGGCTGAACGGCGCGAGTTTCAAAACCGCCGTTGCGGGAAGAGGCGACGCAAGCTCGCCCGCCGCAACGGAAACGAAAGGGAGGACGGCGTGTATCTCGGAATGGACATCGGCACGTCCGGTGTGAAGGCGGTGCTCGTGAGCGAAGCCGGCGCGATCGTCGCGACAGCCGCGCGCGAGCTTGCGCTCTCGCATCCCGCGCCGTTGTGGTCCGAGCAGGATTCCGATGCCTGGGTCGATGCGGCGATCGGCGCGGTCGATGATCTCGCGGCCCACCATCCGCGTGAGGTCGCGCAGGTGCGCGGCATCGGCCTGTCAGGCCAGATGCATGGCGCGACGCTGCTCGGTGAGGACGGCCGCCCGCTGCGGCCAGCGATCCTCTGGAACGATGGCCGCTCGCAGGCCGAATGCGGCGAACTCACGCGGCGCTGTCCGTCGCTTCACGGCATTGCCGGCAATCTGGCGATGCCCGGCTTCACGGCGCCAAAGCTGCTCTGGGTCGCGCGGCACGAGCCCAAAATCTTCGAACGTGTCGCAAAGGTGCTGCTGCCGAAGGCCTATGTCCGATTCCGCCTCACCGGCGAGATGGTCGAGGACATGTCCGATGCCGCCGGCACGCTGTGGCTCGATGTCGGCCGACGCCGCTGGTCGGCCCTGCTGCTGCATGCCACCGGTCTCGATCTCCACCACATGCCGCGTCTCGTCGAGGGCAGCGAGGCGAGCGCGGTGCTCGCGCCGGAATTGGCCCAGCGCTGGGGCATGGCGAACCAGGTCGTGGTCGCCGGCGGCGCCGGAGATTGCGCGGCGAGCGCGATCGGGCTCGGTGCGATCGCGCCGGGCGATGCGTTTCTGTCCCTGGGAACCTCGGGCGTGGTGTTCCGCGTCACCGATCGCTTTGCGCCGGCACCGGCCTCGGCCGTGCACGCCTTTTGCCACGCACTGCCCGGCCTGTGGCACCAGATGGGCGTGATGCTGTCGGCCGCGGCCTCGCTCGCCTGGCTTTCCGGCGTCATGGACGTGCCCGCCGCGGCGCTGCTGGCGCCGCTCGGCGAACGCGTCGACGGGCCGAGCCCGATAAAATTCCTGCCCTATCTCGACGGTGAGCGTACACCGCACAACGACGCCGCCGCGAGCGGGGCCTTCGTGGGCCTGCGGGGTGCGACCGGGCGCGCCCAGATGGTTCAGGCCGTGCTCGAGGGTGTCGCCTTCGCGGCGCGCGACAATCTCGCGGCACTGAGTGCGGCGAGCGGGCCGATCGCCGAGGTCGATCTCGTCGGCGGTGGCTCGCGCTCGCCGCTATGGGCGCAGATCTGTGCCGACGTGCTCGGCATTCCCGTTCACCGGGTCGAGGAAGGCGAGGTGGGCGCGGCGCTCGGTGCGGCGCGGCTTGGCCGGCTTGCTGTCACCGGCGAAGACCCGGCGGAGGTCTGCACGCGCCCGCGGCGGCTCGCAACCTTCGCCCCTCGCGCATCCGTCGTTCCCGCCTATGACGAGGCCTATGGCCGTTGGCGTAATCTCTATCCCGCCTTGAAGGAGCGTGCTTAAGTGAACGTGTCAGCCAAATTCTTCGACGCAAGCGCGCCGATTGCCTTTGAAGGCAAGGACGCCAAGAGCCCACTTGCCTTCCGCTGGTACGACAAGGACCGGCTTGTGCATGGCCGCCGGCTCGAAGACCATCTGCGCTTCGCCGTCTGCTACTGGCATTCGTTCTGCTGGCCCGGCGGCGATCCGTTCGGCGGCGAGACGTTCTTGCGCCCCTGGCATCACGGCACCGACCCGATGGCCATGGCGCGGGCCAAGGCCGACATCGCGTTCGAACTGTTCCGCCTGCTGGATGTGCCCTTCTTCACCTTTCACGACGTCGATGCGGCGCCGGAAGGCAACTCGCTTGCGGAGTCGGTCGCGAACCTCAATGCCATCGCCGATCTTTTCGAACAGAAGATGGCATCAAGCAAGGTTCGCCTGCTCTGGGGCACCGCGAACCTGTTCACCCACCGCCGCTACATGGCCGGCGCGGCGACCAATCCGGACCCCGAAATCTTCACCTACGCCGCCGGCCAGGTCCGCGCCGCGCTGGAGGTGACGCACCGGCTCGGCGGCCAGAACTACGTGTTGTGGGGTGGGCGCGAGGGCTACGAGACGCTGCTCAACACCGATCTCAAGCGCGAGCTCGACCAGCTCGGTCGTTTCGTGTCGCTGGTCGTCGAGCACAAGCACAAGATCGGCTTCAAGGGCCCGCTCCTGATCGAGCCTAAGCCGAAGGAGCCGACCAAGCATCAATATGATTTCGATGTCGCCACCTGTTACGGCTTTCTCCAGCGTTACGATCTGTTGCAGGACGTCAAGCTCAACATCGAGCAGAACCACGCCATCCTTGCCGGCCACTCGTTCCACCACGAGGTCGCGCTCGCCGAGGCGCTCGGTGTCTTTGGCTCGCTCGACATCAATCGTGGCGACGATCTGCTCGGCTGGGATACCGACCAGTTCGCCATGAACGTGCCGGAGCTGGCGCTGGTGTTCCACGAGCTGCTGCAGCGCGGCGGTTTCTCTACCGGCGGCCTCAATTTCGACGCCAAGATCAGGCGCCAATCGATCGGTCCGGACGACCTGATCCACGCCCATGTCGGTTCGATGGATGCCTGCGCGCGGGCGTTGCTGGCCGCTGCCGACATGCTCGATGCCGGCGCGCTCGCGGCGCCGCTCGCGGAACGTTATGCGGGGTGGGCGGGAGCCGAAGGCCGCGCTATCCTTGGGGGCCAACGTACGCTCGCCGATCTCGCCGACCGCGCGCTAGGCTCCGGCTTCGATCCGCAGCCGCGCTCGGGACGGCAGGAATATCTGGAATCGCTGGTCAACCGCTATGTTTGAACGAGGCCGATCATGAGTACGCCCGACGCAACCCCCGTCCTGGAATTGACGGGCATCGGCAAGGAGTTCGGCGCGATCCGCGCGCTGCACGACGTCGACATGCGGGTCGAGCCCGGCGAGGTCGTCGGCCTGATGGGCGATAACGGCGCCGGCAAGTCGACGCTGGTGAAGATCATCGCCGGCAATTTCCGTCCCAGCCATGGCGAGATCCGTTTCGCCGGCTCGCCGGTGCATTTCTCTCGTCCGATCGATGCCCGCACCGTCGGCATCGAAGTGGTCTATCAAGATCTCGCAATCGCCGACAATCTGACCGCCGCGGCCAATGTCTTCCTCGGCCGCGAGCTCAAGCGCAAGATCGGCCCGTTGTCGCTGCTCGACCACAAGGCGATGGCGGCGCGCGCGCTCGAGCTATTCGGCGAGTTGCGCTCCGAAACGCGGCCGCATGATCTCGTCAAGCTGATGTCGGGCGGCCAGCGCCAGGCGGTCGCGATCGCCCGCACCCGGCTCTCCAACGCCAAGCTCGTGATGATGGACGAGCCGACGGCCGCGATCTCGGTGCGTCAGGTCGAGCAGGTGCTCGGCCTGATCCATCGCCTGAAGGAACAGGGCGTCGCAGTGATGCTGATCTCACACCGTATGCCCGACGTGTTCGCGGTCTGCGACCGCGTTATCGTCATGCGTCGCGGCGAGAAGCGCGCCGACAAGCCGATCCGGGACACCAGCCCCGAGGAGGTGACCGCCCTCATCACCGGCGCGAAGGAGGCTGCGTAAATGGCGATGCCCTTGGAATCTCCGATCACCTTCTCGAACATCGGCAAGATCAGATGGTGGCAGCGCGGCATCTTCGCCTCCCAGACCGGCTACGTGCTGGTCGCGCTGGCGGTGCTGCTGGTGGTCATGCATTTTGCGAGCCCCTATTTCTTCACCGAAGGCAACATGCAGAACGTGGCGAAGAACTTTTCCTTCATCGCCATCGCTACCCTCGGCATCACCTTCGTCATCATCACCGGCGGCATCGACCTCTCGGTCGGCTCGATGATGTGCTTTTCCGCCATGATCACCTCGATGGTCATGGTCGAGCTGTCGGCGCCCGGATCGCCGCTCGTCCACCTAGCCGCCGACGGTAAGACTGCGATCGCCAATGTGCCGGGCCTGATCCTGCTGCTGTCGGTGCTGGCCGGGCTTTTGGTCGCGCTGCTCGTAGGGTTCGTCAACGGCTTCTGCATCGCGGTGCTGGGACTGTCGCCGTTCGTAACCACGCTCGGCATGCTCTCGATCGTGCGTGGGCTCGCCTATGTCGTCTCGAACGGTCGCGGCAGCTTCCCGGGCGGCCCCGATGCCGACTATTTTTATGCGCTCACCTCGGGCGACATACTCGGCGTGCCGATGCCGTTCATCTACCTGTTGATCCTCGCCGCGATCATGGCGGTCGTGCTGCATCACAGCTCGTTCGGCCGCCATGTCTTCGCGCTCGGCGGCAACGAGAAGGCGGCCGAGCTGACCGGCATCCCGGTCGTGCGCGTCAAGATCCAGGTCTATGTGGTCTGCGCGCTGGCCGCGGGGCTGCAGGGCATCATCATCTCGGGCTGGCTCGGATCGGCGCCCGCGAACATGGCGACCTCGTACGAGCTGAACGTGATCGCCGCGGCCGTCATCGGCGGTGCCAACCTTGCCGGCGGCGTCGGCGGGCCGCTCGGCGCCATCGTCGGCTGCGTGCTGCTCGAGGTGATCCGCAACGGCCTCGTGCTCGCGCAGGTCAACTCGTACTGGCAGCAGACGCTGGTGGGCGTGATCATCATCCTGGCCGTGCTGGTCGATCGGATCCGGTCGCGCATGACTTGAGAACGACTTTTCCGGGAGAATAACGATTTATCGTCTATCCGCCTCCCGGAAAGTTTCAAAGGATAGGCATCACAGTGTGGAGGGAAACTATGAGGAAACTACTTCTGGCTGGCATGGCCGTCGCGATGATGGCAACGCCGGCATTCGCGCAGACCTACAAGTTCGCGGTCGTGCCCAAGGCGATGAACAATCCGTTCTTCGACGTGGCGCGCGACGGCTGCCTCAAGCGCGCCAAGGAGCTCGGCAACGTCGAATGTATCTACAAGGGGCCGATCGAGCACGAGCCGGCGACACAGGCGCAGATCATCCAGGACTTCATCACGCAGAAGGTGGATGGGCTTGCGATCTCGGTCGCCGACGTTGCGGCGATGACCAAGTCGATCGACGCGGCAGCCGCAGCCGGTATCCCCGTCATCACGTTTGACGCGGATGCGCCGGGCTCCAAGCGCCTCGCCTATATCGGCACCAACAACAAGGACTTCGGTCTCGCACTCGGCAAGCAGCTGCTCCAGCTCCGGCCCGAGGGCGGCAAATATGCCATGGTCTCCGGCGGTCCGGGCGCCAAGAACCTCGCCGAGCGCGTCGACGGCGTGCGCGAAGCGCTCAAGGGTTCGAAATGGGTTGAGGTCTCGGGTTCGCCGACCTTCTGCAACGACGATTCCGCGCTTGCGGTTCAGCAGATGGCCGACCTGCGTACTGCGACGCCCGACCTCGCGGCGATCGTGCCGGTCGGCGGCTGGCCGATGTTCGCGCCCGAAGGCTACAAGGCCTTCGTCAACAAGAACAAGAAGGACATCGACGCCGGCAAGTTCACCCTTGTCGTCGCCGATACGCTGAAGATGCAGCTCGAACTGCTGCGCGACGGCTATTCCAACGCGTTGACCGGGCAGCGCCCGTTCGAGATGGGCGAGAAGTCGATGGACACTCTGCTTGCGATCAAGAAGGGCCAGAAGGTGCCGGAGATCATCTATACCGGCCTCGATCTCGTGACCAAGGACAACGTTGCGAAGATGCTGAAGTAGGAGCGGCCCCAGCCCCTCGCTCCTGAGAGCCTCTCCCGCTTGCGGCTTCCGCAAGCGGGAGAGATCAATCGGAAGTTCGAACGAATGGGAATGAAACGATCGCGGCTAGGCTCCGTCGACGTTACGTCAATCGGCCTCGGTTCCGCTCCGCTCGGCGGATTGTTTACGCCGGTCAGCGCGGCCGATGCGGAGGCGACGCTGGAGCGTGCCTGGTCGCTGGGGGCGGAGCGTGAGCCATGATCATCGACGCCCACCAGCACTTCTGGGACCCGACGCACGCCGACTATCCCTGGATGGACGCGCCGGAACTCGCGCCGATCCGCCGCGCCTTCGCTCCCGCCGATCTCGGCCCGTTGTTGAAAGCAAACGGCATCGACGCGAGCATCCTGGTGCAGTGCCGCTCCGCGCTCGCTGAGACCGAGCAATTCCTGCGCATTGCGCGCGACACGCCTTTCGTCGCTGGTGTCGTCGGCTGGGTCGACCTGACTGATGGTTGGGTTGGCGAAACGCTCGATCGTCTGCGCGTCATGCGGGGCGGGGACAAGCTGGTCGGCATCCGCCACCAGGTGCACGACGAGCCAGACCCGGATTGGCTGTTGCGCGAGGACGTTCGGCGCGGACTGACCGCGGTGTTCGCCCATGATCTCGCCTACGATTTCCTGGTCCGGACCCGCGAACTGCCGGCCGCGATCGCGACCGCGCAGGCGTTTCCGCACGCGCGCTTCGTGCTCGATCACGCCGCCAAGCCGCCGATCGCCGATGGCTGGAGCCCGGAATGGGCGGATCACATCGCGGCACTTGCTGCCTGCGGCAACGTCTGGTGCAAGATCTCGGGGCTGGCCACGGAAGCGGCCTGGAACGATTGGGATGCCGAGCGGCTGTTTCGGTTCGTCGAGCACGCCGCGAAATGTTTTGGCGAGGATCGCCTGATCTTCGGCTCCGATTGGCCGGTGTGCTTGCTGGCGGGGAGCTATGGCGAGATCAAGAGCGCGCTGGAGACGTGCCTGGCGAAGCTCGGGCCGCAGGCGCGGGACAAGGCGTTCGGGGTGAATGCGAAGGCGGCGTATCGGTTGGCGATCGTGTAGGCCATGTGCTCGGTTTCCCTTCTCCCCTTGTGGGAGAAGGTGGCGCGAAGCGCCGGATGAGGGGTCTCTCTCCGCAAGTCTCACTCGCATGATCATGCGCGGCGAGAACCCCTCACCCAAGTGAGCCTGTGTCTCCCAGCAGAGCCGCCCTCTCCCACAAGGGGAGAGGGCGCAGCAACGCGCATCGCTTTCCTCACGCGCCGGCGGGCACCTGATCCAGGAATCCCGTGATGCTCTTGATCCGGCCGTCTTTCAGCACGGCAAAATCGGTGCCCTTGATCGGGCTGTCCACATCATCAGGGCCGAGGCCCCAGGAAAAACGCACGTGAAAGCGCGCGTGATCGCCGTAGCCGCTGGGCTCGCCGATCAGCTTGAACTTGAAGTCGGGAAAGCGCTGTTGCACGCCGGCGATCAGCGCGTCGACGCCGTCATGGCCGTCGCCCTTCATCAGGGGATCGACATAGCTCGCATCCGCGGTCCAGTTCTCGGCGAGCAGTTCGCGCCGGCGATTGTGGGCGCGCTCGTTCCAGACATCGATGTAGCGGCGGGCGACGGTGATGGGGTCGGTCATGGTCTTCTCCTTCGATGGCGCCGTGTTCGGCTGACCGTCACTATCGAAGGTTCACGCGCGCTGATCGATTACCTCGCAGGTCATCAGCGCGCGTGAATATTTTACTTCGCCGCGGTCACCATGATCTCGACGGTGTATTGCGGCGCCGCCAGCTTGGCTTCGACGGTGGCGCGCGCCGGGGTGTTGCCGGGGGAGACCCAGCCGTCCCACACCGCGTTCATTTCCTGGAACGTCTTCATGTCGGTGATGTAGATCGTGGCCGACAGCAGCTTCGACTTGTCGGTGCCCGCCTTGGCGAGATGGCCGTCGATGGTCGCCAGGATGTCCTGGGTCTGCTTGGTCACGCTTTCGCCGGCGGCGTTGTTGGCGACGACACCGGCGAGATAGACGGTGTCGCCGTGCACGACCACCTGGCTCATGCGCGGGCCGGTTTCAAAACGCTGAATGCTCATTGGGATCTCCTGTAAATGGCGGCCCTGTCTAGCCCAGCGACTTGCGCTGTGCCACCCCGGCGGCGCATGCGTCGCGTGCCATGCATGCGCGGCCTTTATGCGCGGCCTTGGATGCAGCCGTGGCGGCGGCGAGCGCCGCAAGAGACGCCCGCATCCACCGTCGCATGATCTATCCCATCGCCTTCGCCGTGGCGCGGCCCGCGTTGCGGCCCGAGAACAGGCAGCCGCCGAGGAACGTGCCCTCCAGCGAGCGATAGCCATGCATGCCGCCGCCGCCGAAGCCCGAGGCTTCGCCGACCGCGTAGAGTCCGGGGATGATCCGGCCGTCCTCGCCGAACACCCGCGAGTCGAGGTCGGTCTCGAAGCCGCCCAGCGTCTTGCGGGTGAGGATGTTGAGCTTGACCGCGATCAGCGGGCCCTGTGCCGGATCGAGGATGCGGTGCGGCGGCGCCGTGCGGATCAGCCTGTCGCCGATGTAGCGCCGCGCATTATGGATGTTCATCACCTGCGCGTCCTTGACGTAAGGGTTGGCGATCTCGCGGTCGCGCGCCTCGATCTGCGTCCTCACATGTGCGATCTCGAGCAGATCGTTGCCGGCGAGCTTGTTCATCTCCGCGACGAGATCCTCGATCTTGTCGCGCACGATGAAGTCGACGCCATGGCGCTTGAATGCCTCGACCGGCGCCGGCGCGCCCTTGTTGGTGGCGCGGCGTAAGGTCATGCGCCAGCTCTTGCCCGTGAGATCGGGATTCTGCTCCGATCCCGACAAGGCGAATTCTTTCTTGATGATGCTCTGCGTCAGGATGAACCAGGAATAATCATAGCCGGTCGACATGATGTATTGCAGCTGGCCGAGCGTGTCGGAGCCGGGAAACAGCGGCGCCGGCAGCCGGGTGCCGGTGGCGTCGAACCACATCGAGGACGGGCCGGGCAGGATGCGGATGCCGTGGCGCGGCCAGATCGGCGACCAGTTCTGGATGCCCTCGACGTAGTGCCACATGCGGTCGCGGTTGATCAGCCGCGCGCCGGCCTTTTCAGTGATGCCGATCATGCGGCCGTCGACGTGCTCCGGCACGCCGGAGATCATGAATTTCGGCGGCTCGCCCAGCCGCTTCGGCCAGTTCGCCCGCACCAGCTCATGGTTGCCGCCGATGCCGCCGGAGGCGACGATCACGGCCTGCGCCTTCAGCGCAAACGCGCCGACCACATTGCGCGCCGAACTCTTGCCGCGCTCTGAATCGTCGGTCGCGAGAACGGCGCCGCTGACGCCATCCACCGTGCCGTTGGTAATCGAGAGCGCATCGACGCGATGGCGGAACTTGAACGTCAGCCGGCCGCTCCTGGCGGCTTCGCGCGCCCGGCGCTCGAACGGCTCGACGATACCCGGCCCGGTGCCCCAGGTGACGTGAAAGCGCGGCACCGAATTGCCGTGGCCCATCGCGTCATAGCCGCCGCGCTCGGCCCAACCGACCACGGGAAAGCTGCGATGGCCCATCGCGCGCAACCAGTCGCGCTTTTCGCCCGCCGCGAACGCCACATACGCCTCCGCCCATTTGCGTGGCCAGAGATCCTCGTCGCGGTCGAAGCCGGCGGTGCCGAGCCAGTCCTGCATCGCAAGCTCGTAGGAGTCCTTGATGCCGAGCCGGCGCTGTTCCGGCGAATTGACCAGGAACAATCCGCCGAACGACCAGAACGCCTGGCCGCCGAGCGACTGCTCGCCCTCCTGATCGACCACGATGACGCGCTTGCCCGCGTCGGCGAGCTCGGTCGCGGCCACCAGTCCCGATAATCCCGCGCCGACGATGACGACGTCCGTCTGCTCGCTCATGAGTTCCCCCCTGTAGTTATCCGGATTGAAGCCGGCGGTTGCAGCTGAGATCAAGGGCTTGTCGCGTAAGACATCGTTAACTTGTTCCAGTTTGGGACCGGGCTTGGGGGCGAATACCTGCCAAGTGCAGCGCCGACGCAACACTGGATTTGAATTTGTTTTGAACGAGCCAGCGTGCCTAGACAAAACCGCAGAGTCGACAGACGCTGTGCCTGCATCACCACCTGACACACAGATTCGAATTCGACTGGGGCGGGGGATAATGAAGTTTCTGACGGGGTTGCTCGCGACGGTTCTGCTGATCGCGTGTATGGGGGCTTCTCACGCAGTGGTTCGGATCGCGGATGACCGCGGCGGCCGGATCGGAACCTACGTCGACAAATATCAGGATCTGCGCCAGTCCGGGGATACCGTCATCATCGACGGTCTTTGCGCCTCGGCCTGCACCATCGTCCTCGGCGCCATTCCCCGCGACCGGATCTGCGTCACCTCGCATGCGACGCTCGGCTTCCACGCCGCCTGGGATTTCGGCAGCAACGGCCGCGCCGTGACCAATGCCGAAGCGACCCAGATGCTTTATGCGATGTACCCCTCGCAGGTGAAGCGCTGGATCAGCCAGCGCGGCGGCCTCACCCCGCACATGCTGTTCCTGAGGGGCAGGCAGCTCCAGTCCATGTACAAGCCCTGCTACCTCGACGCACAGGCCGCGGCCACCAGGCCTTTGCGCGGATCTCCTCCGCCAGCGGAAGGTCTGGAGTCCGCCCGGGGGCAGTTGCTGCACTGATCAGCGCGACGTGATCCTTGACCCGCCTGCGGCGCTTGTCCGCCGGCGGGCCAAAGCCTATTTGAAGGGCAGGAACCCGGCGCTTCCGGCCGATCATTGTCCCGATCATCTTGATGGCTCAACCACTGCACCCCGCGCATCCGTTACAGGACAATTCGTCCACTGCCGGCCGGGCGGCGTCCATGCTGCTGTTCGCGGGCGCAGGCGTCGGTGGGCTGATCGTGCTCGGAGCGCTGGCGCTCTGGTTCCACTACGGCAGCCAGGTGTTCTTCGAAATGATCAGGACCGGCTTTGCCGCCTGCTTCTGACCCGCGACAGGAAATTTTCCGCTCATGAGCTCCACCGCCCGTCCGTTGGTGATCGCGACCGCCTTCGCCGCAAGCCTCGTCGTCGGTCTGCTCGTGCTGTTCTGGGCGATGGGCGGGGTCAGCAAGGTGGCGCAGCCCGCCGCGATCGGCGGCCCGTTCCAGCTCACCGACCAGAATGGCAAGGCCGTCACCGACGCGAGCCTGAAGGGCAAGCCGACGCTGATCTTCTTTGGCTACACCCACTGCCCCGACGTTTGCCCGACCTCGCTGTTCGAACTCTCGGAAGTGCTGCGCGCGATGGGCAAGGATGCCGACAAGGTCAACGCCGTCTTCATCTCGGTCGATCCCGAGCGCGATACGCCGGCGACGATGAAGGATTATCTCTCGAGCTTCGATCCGCATCTCGAGGGCCTGAGCGGCGATCCCGCAGAGACCGCCAAGGTGATCACGTCCTACCGGGTCTACGCCAAGAAGGTCCCGACCAAGGACGGCGACTACACCATGGACCACACCGCGCTGATCTATCTGATGGACCGCGACGGCCACTTCGTCTCGCCCTTCAATCTGAAGCGGAGCCCCGAAGAGGCGGCGACCGAGCTGAAGCGGTATTTGTAGGTTCGGCGGACTGATCGCGCGGCGTACTCGGTAACCTCTCCCGCTTGCGGGAGAGGTCGGCGCCTCCGGGCGATGCGAAGCATCGTCCCGCGCGCCGGGTGAGGGTTCTCTCCTCTGGGGGATTATCCCTCTGTGGCAAGACCCCTCTCCCCGACCCTCCCCCGCAAGCGGGGGAGGGAGCGCACCCCGGCCGCAATCCCCGTTCGCGTTCCCGGCGGGATGGTCTATAAGGCCCTCCGATCCCAATGAAATTCGTTCATTTCCCGCCGATGGCCGCATCGCCCAAAATCATGCACCGCGTCCTGCTCGGGCTGGCGGCCGGCGCTTGCCTGCTGGCGGGATTGCCCGGCGCGAACGCCCAGGCGCCGGCCAAGCAGCCCCCGGCGGCGCCGCAAGCCGCGCCTCAGCCGCGCCCGCAAGCCGCCCCGCAGGCGGTGCCCGGTTTTTGGGACCCGCGGCGACGTCCGGAGCGGCCGGACCTGTCGCGCCTGACCGTGATCCGCTTCCTGACCGAGACTGACTATCCGCCGTTCAACTACACCGGCGCAGACGGCAACCCGGCCGGCTTCAACGTCGATTTCGCCCGCGCGCTGTGCGAGGAGATCAAGGTCACCTGCACCGTACAGATGCGCCGCTTCGAGACGCTGGTCGATGCGCTCACCTCCAACCGGGGCGATGCCGTGATCGCCTCGATGGCGGTGAGCCCGCAGCTCCGCGCCCGCGTCGATTTCACCGATCCCTATTACCGCGTGCCGGCGCGCTTCGCCTCGCGCAAAGACGCGGTGATGCCGGAGATCCGGCCCGAATATCTCGAGGGCAAGAAGGTCGGCGTCATCGCGGGCTCCGCGCACGAAGCCTACCTCAAGGCGATGTTCACCGACGCCGAGTTGCACCCTTATCCCAATGATGAGGCCATGCGCGCAGCGTTGCGCAAGGGCGAGGTCGATTTCATCTTCGGCGACGCCATCTCGCTGGCGTTCTGGATCAACGGCACCGATTCCGGCGATTGCTGCGCCTTCTCCGGCGGCCCCTTCGTCGAGAGCCGCTTCTTCGGCGAGGGCATCGGCATCGCGGTCCGCAAAGGCAACGACGTGCTGCGCCAGGCGCTGAACTGGGCGATGTTCCGCGTCTGGGAAAAAGGCCGCTACACCGATTTGTGGCTGCGGTATTTTTCGGTGAGCCCGTTTTAGCCATCGATTGTCATTCCGGGGCGTGCGAAGCGCGAGCCCGGAATCTCGAGATTCCGGGTTCGATGCTGGCGCATCGCCCCGGAATGACGATCAAGTCCATTTTTGCATTCTGCCGGGAAATCGCTATTTTCCGCGGCCCGGAGGCCCCTTGATGTCCGTTATCGATCCCCACATGAGTCCCAGCGATCTGCGCGCGCTCGCCGAACAATCCAACGCCTGGCCGTTCGAGCAGGCGAAGGCGATTGTCGCGCGGCTGAAGAAATCGCCAAAGGACGAGGTGCTGTTCGAGACTGGCTACGGTCCGTCCGGCCTGCCGCATATCGGCACGTTCGGCGAGGTCGCGCGCACCTCGATGGTGCGTCACGCCTTCCGCGTGCTCACCGAGGACAAGATCAAGACGCGCCTGCTCGCCTTCTCCGACGACATGGACGGTTTCCGCAAGGTGCCGGACAACGTGCCGAACAAGGATCTGCTGGCGCAGTATCTGGGACGTCCGCTCACCGCCGTGCCCGACCCGTTCTCGAACGAATATCCGTCGTTCGGCGCGGCCAACAACGCCCGCCTGCGCGCCTTCCTCGATCATTTCGGCTTCGACTACGAGTTCGCGAGCTCGACCGATTACTACAAATCAGGCCGTTTCGACGCGACGCTGTTGAAAATGCTCGCCGCCTACGATCAGGTGATGGCGATCATCCTGCCGACGCTCGGGCCGGACCGCCGCGCCACCTATTCGCCGTTCCTCCCCATCAGCAAGACCACCGGCGTCGTGCTCCAGGTGCCGATGATCCGCCGCGACGTCGCCGCCGGCACGATCACCTATGTCGATCCCGACACCAACCAGGAGGTCGAAACGCCCGTCACCGGCGGCAACGTCAAGTGCCAGTGGAAGGCCGACTGGGCGATGCGCTGGGTTGCGCTCGGCGTCGACTACGAGATGGCCGGCAAGGACCTGATCGACTCCGTGAAGCTGTCCGGCGCGATCGCCAGGGCGCTCGGCGCCACGCCGCCGGAAGGCTTCAATTACGAACTGTTCCTCGACGAGAAGGGCCAGAAGATCTCGAAGTCGAAGGGCAACGGGCTCACCATCGACGAATGGCTGCGCTACGCCTCGCCGGAATCGCTGTCGCTGTTCATGTATCGCGAGCCGAAGGCGGCGAAGCGGCTGTATTTCGACGTCATCCCGCGCAACGTCGACGACTACCAGCAGTTCATCGACGGCTTTGCCAGGCAGGACGCCAGGCAGCAGTTCGGCAATCCCGTCTGGCACGTCCACAGCGGCCATCCGCCGAAGGGCGACATGCCCGTCACCTTCCAGCTGCTGCTGACGCTGGTGTCGTCGTCGAATGCGGAGAATGCCGAAACGCTGTGGGGCTTCATCGGCCGCTACCGCCCCGGCGTGTCGCCGCAGACGCACCCGAAGCTCGATGCGATGGTCGGCTACGCCATCAATTATTATCGCGACTTCGTTGCGCCGACCAAGCAGTTCCGCGAACCGACCGACACCGAGCGCGCCGCGTTGCAGGATCTGCGCGATGCGCTGTCGCAGCTGCCGCAGGACGCCTCAGCCGAGGAGATCCAGAACGTGGTGTACGAGATCGGCCGCCGCGAGCCTTTCCTGGACCAGGTCAAGAAGGGCAAGGACGGCCGCCCCGGCGTGACGCTCGACTGGTTCAATATGCTCTACCAGGTGCTGTTGGGGCAGGAGAAAGGACCGCGCTTCGGCTCGTTCGTAGCGGTGTACGGTATCCAGAACGCGATCAACATGATCGACGGCGCGCTGGCGCGGAGTGCGTGAGAGGGACGTGTAGCCCGGATGGAGCGTAGCGAAATCCGGGTTCTTCTCGACTTGCATCAGCCGTCCCGGATTGCGCTTCGCTCCATCCAGGCTACGGACCTCCGTTGCAGGCGCACCTATCTCCCTATCGTCGTCCTGGCGAAAGCCAGGACCCATAGCCACCGTCGGATATGGTTACGGGGAATGGGAGTTGCTTACTTCGCGCGACAACATCTCCCTCGGGTAATGGGTCCTGGCTTTCGCCAGGACGACACTGAGTTTTTGCCGCGTGTTGCGCCTCCTCACTGGCTCGCCCACACGATCCTCGCGATCCACGCCACCTCGCTCGCCGCGACGGTCCGCTCGGCCGGCGTCGCACCGAGCGGCTGCAGCTCCAGCGCCTTCGCGGTGCGGCGCTTCAGCGTCGCGATCACCACCTCGCCCGCCCGCATCTTCGCCACCACGCGGTCGCCTTTGCGGATCGGTGCGCCGGGCGAGACCAGGACGACGTCGCCATCGCGATAGGCGGGTTGAAGCGCATCACCTGAGATTTCGAGCGCAAACACGTGGCTGTCCTCCGCGCTGGGAAGCGCGATCTCGCTCCAGCCCTTGCCGGATGGAAAGCCGGATTCGTCGAAGGCGCCGCTGGCGCCGGCCTGCGCGAGGCTGAGCAGCGGCACGCCGCGGCCATCACCGGCGCCGTCGCCGATCAGCCTGACGAAGCTCTCCAGGGACGAATCGGCAGCCGCCAGCGCCTTCGCGATCGATTCGGTCGAGGGCCAGCGCTCGCGGCCATCGGAGGTGACCCGCTTGGACTTGTTGAACGTGGTGGGATCGAGCCCGGCGCGCTTGGCAAGGCCGGACGGCGACAGCCCGGCGTGCGCCGCCAGCCGATCCAGCGCGCCCCAGATCTGGTCGTGGGTCAGCATCCTCTGCGCTTTGGCCTGCCTGACCATGGATGGTCCAGCCCGTCGCAACTCAGGAAAACTATCCTCAAATCAACCGGTTTTCCGTTTTTCGCGCAAGAGGCGAGGCCAAGTCTTGAGTTCGCGAGATGCGGCCTTTACGGTCGCGCCCGGGATTTGAAGACCCGTTAGAGACGAAAAACCCCAGAAGACTCAACGAACTGACTCGACGGGCAAACAGGACTCCGCAACCGGTGGTCAAGATCTACAAAATCTGTCCGGCTTCGGCCTGGCGCGAGGCGGAGCGGCAGGGCGTGTATCGCGGCAGCGCCGACGACGCGCGCGACGGCTTCATCCATTTCTCGACCGCCTCCCAGGTTCCGGAGACCCTGCGCAAGCATTTCTTCGGGCAGCGCGCGCTGTTCCTGGTCGAGGTCGATGGCGATGCGCTCGGCGGCGAATTGCGCTGGGAGCGCTCGCGCAATGACGAGCTGTTCCCGCATCTCTATGGCGAACTCGATCTCGGTGCGGTGATCTCTGTGATCAATCTCAACATGCGCTCCGACGGCAGCCACGACGTTCCGGAGCTTCTGCCGTGATCCGCGCGTTTGACGCCTTCTCGCTGCCGGTGCTGCGCTGGCTCGATCCGGAGGATGCGCATCGCCTGGCGATCCAGGGCCTGCGCTTCCTGCCGCCGGGCAAGCCGCGGCCGGACGATCCCAAGCTCGCGGTGCGCGCGTTCGGGCTCAATTTTCCCAATCCGGTCGGCATGGCCGCGGGCTTCGACAAGAGCGCGGAAGTGCCCGACGCGCTGCTCCGGCTCGGCTTCGGCTTCGTCGAGATCGGCTCGGTCACGCCGAAACCGCAAGCCGGCAATCCGCGGCCGCGGTTGTTTCGCCTCGAGCGCGACGAGGCCGTCGTCAACCGCATGGGGTTCAACAATGCCGGAGCGGAGGTCGCGTTGCGCAGGCTCGCCGCGCGCGCGCAGAATGGCGGCCTGGTCGGCGTCAACGTCGGCGCCAACAAGGATTCGCCCGACCGCGTCGGCGACTACGTCAAGCTGATCGAGACCTTTGCGCCGGTCGCGAGCTATTTCACCGTCAACGTCTCCTCGCCGAACACGCCCGGCTTGCGCAATCTGCAGGAAGGCGCGCTGCTCGACGATCTCCTCGCCAAGGTGATCGATGCGCGCGAGCGGGTCCGGCAAAAGGCCGGCGACACGCCGGTGCTGCTCAAGATCGCACCGGATCTCAGCCTGGCCCAGCTCGACGATGTCGTGCAGGTCGCCCGTTCGCGCCGTGTCGACGGCATGATCGTGTCGAACACGACCATCGCGCGGCCGGGCACGCTGCGCGAGCAGATGCGCGCCAAGGAGCAGGGCGGCCTGTCCGGCCGGCCGCTGTTCCGCCTGTCGACCCGCATGGTCGCCGAGACCTATGTGCGCGTCGAGGGCGCATTCCCGTTGATCGGCGTCGGCGGCGTCGATTCCGGAGGCGCAGCGCTGACGAAAATCCGCGCCGGCGCGAGCCTGATCCAGCTTTATTCCTCGCTGGTCTACAAGGGCCTCGGCCTCGTCGACGAGATCAAGCGCGATTTGAGCTCGACCCTGCTGCGCACCGGCCGGGATTCCCTGTCCGAGATCGTCGGCGCCGACGCGGCGACGCTGACGGCGGAAGACTGGCCCGGGATGTAGCGCGGTCTCGTAGCCCGGATGGAGCGCAGCGCAATCCGGGAGTTGATGCGCGCACGCGACGGCCCCGGATTGCGCTGCGCTCCATCCGGACTACGGCTCTTCTACGATTTCGAAAACGTCGCCCGAAACAGCGCCGGATAGCGCGCGCCCTGCAAGCCGCCGCGCGCGACGTAGAACGCGATCAGCGCCCACCACAGTCCGGCATTGCCGAACGATTGCAGCGCCCACCACGCCGCCAGGAAAATCGCGAGCGAAGCCAGCATCAGATTGCGCATCTCGCGCGCCCAGGTCGCGCCGACATAGATGCCGTCGAAGCCGAAGGCGAATACGCCGGGCACCGGCGCGAGCACGATGAACACCAGGAAGTCGCGCGCGCTGTGGCGGACGTCCTCGCTCGCGGTCATGAAGTTGATCAGGTTCTGCCCGAACAGCGCGAACAGCACCGCGACCACGATCGCGAAGCCGAGGCCCCAGAGCAGCACAAGCCGGGTCGAGTCCGCAAATCCCTTGGCGTCGCGCGCGCCAAAGCTGCGGCCGCAGAGTTGCTGCGCCGCGTTGGCAAGACCGTCAAGGAAGAAGGCGCTGACCAGCAGGAAATTGTTGAGCACGGAGTTGGCGGCGAGCGTCACGTCGCCGGCGCGCGCGCCCTTGGCCGTGAAGAACAGGAACACGACGATCAGGGCCGCGGTGCGGATCATGATGTCGGAGTTCACCGCCAGCAGCCGCATCAGCTTTGCCCGGTCGAACAATGTCGCACGCGGCACGGCAAAGCCGCTCCGGGCATAGCGACGGCAGACGATCATGCCGAGCACGAAGCCGGTCGTCTCCGACAGCAGCGCGGCGATCGCCGCACCGGCAATGCCGAAATCATAGACCAGCACCAGCAAGATCGTCGCCATCATGTTGATGAGGTTGACGAGGATCTGAAGCAGCAGCGCCGGATTGGCGCGGGCCTGTCCCACCAGCCAGCCGAGAATGACATAGTTGGCGAAGGCGAACGGCGACGACCAGATCCGGATCATGACGTAGGTTTTGGCCGCGCCCGTCACGCCTTCGCTGCCGCCCATCAGGTCGAACAATGCGGCGGTCAGCGGCAATTGCAGCGCGATCAGCGCGGCGCCGATCACACCTGCGACGATGAAGCCGCGCATCAGAATCGCAGTCAGCTCGCCTGTTTCGCCGGCGCCGAGCGCCTGCGCAGTGAAGGCGAGCGTGCTCATCCGCAGAAAACCGAACAGCCAGAACAGGCAGTCGAAGATCACCGAGGCCATCGCGACGCCGCCGAGCAGGGTGGCATCGTCGAGCCGGCCGATCGCGGTGGTCGAGACCACGCCGATCAGCGGCGTGGTCAGGTTCGCGACCATCGCGGGTCCGGCGATGGCGAACACCTGGCGGGAGCCGACTTTGGGATGAACGGGCGCGTGCATCGCTTGCGTCTACCCGACCCGCCGCCCGATTGCACCATCACGGCCGACATGGCGCAATTGCATCGCCCGCGCGCTCTTAAGCTACCTGCCGCGCGGTGTGCCGAAAACGCGCATCAACAGCCAGATCGGGATCACGATCACCGCGCCGAGCAGGAAGTAGCGCCACAGCCAGTTCACGGTGTCGAAGCCGAGATCCCACAGACGCTGGAACAAGAGGCGGATGCTGTAGATGATATTCCAGGGATCGAATCCGATCGCGGCCAGCACGACGCCGACCAGGATCGAGAGCAGGATCAGCCGAAATGCGACCGCCAGCGGCGAGCCGCCGAGAAACCGGTTCAGGCCGTCACTGCGGCCGGCCGGCAAATCTCTGACGTCGTGGGCCATCGCAAAAAACTCCTCGTTGGATTCGACCCATTATAGGGCACGGCGACGCACATGGGGAACCCGCAACGGTGCGTCAATCGGCTTACGGGATTTTAATTCGGTGGGGCACGCCGCGGGCTCGCTGACCTTCCCCGCAAGCGGGCAGGGCTGAGCGCATATGCTGTTGGCCGGCCTGAGCGCGCGCCTCGTCCTTCGAGACGACCGCTTCGCGGTCTCCTCAGGATGAGGCTAAGCGGCATCGGCGGCGGAAACTGCTACCGCGCACTCCGCCCTCATCCTGAGGACCGCGCTCTTGCGCGCGTCTCGAAGGATCGGCCGCAGGGAGCTCGCGCTCAAATGCGATCGTCCTGCGCACGCGGGCGAGGGGGCGCACCTTCGCTCTGAGACAATTTGATGCCCTCTCGCGAGACGCTTCACGCCTCGACCTCCGCTGCCTCAGCCTTCAACATCCTTTCCAGCGTTTCCAGCCTATCCGCCTCCCGCGGCGGTTTGTCCCAGCGCAGGCGGCTGATCCGGGGAAAGCGCATCGCGACACCGGATTTGTGCCGCGGCGAGCGCTGAAGGCCCTCGAAGGCGACTTCCAGCACCAGCCCCTTGTCCGCCTCGTGCACGACATGGCGGACGGGGCCGAATTTTTCGGTGGTGTTGCGGCGGACGAAACGGTCGATCTGGAGCAGTTCCTCGTCGGTGAAGCCGAAATAGGCCTTTCCCACCGGCACCAGTTCGTCGCCGTTCTCGCTATGGGTCCAGACGCCGAACGTGTAATCGGAATAAAACGACGAGCGCTTGCCGTGGCCGCGCTGCGCATACATCAGCACGGCATCGATGATATGCGGATCGCGCTTCCACTTCCACCATTGGCCTTTCGGCCGTCCGGGCAGGTAGGGCGCGTCGCGCCGTTTCAGCATCACGCCTTCGACGGCCTCTGCATCCTCGCCGGCGCCCGCGCTTGCGGGATCGGCGCGTGCCGCGGTCAATGCCTCCCAGCTTGCAAATGGTACCGTGGGCGACAGGTCGATGCGGGGATCGTCGAGCTTGCCGATGAAGTTTTCCAGCCGTTCGCGCCGTTCCGCGAACGGCAATTCGCGCAGATCGTTCTCATCGTCGCCGAGCAGATCATAGGCGCGCAGATGGATCGGGAATTCCTTGATCAGCTTCGGCGAGACGATCTTGCGGTTGAGGCGCTGTTGCAGAACGTTGAAACTCTGCACGCGACCTTCGCGCAGGATCAGCAGCTCGCCGTCGATCGCGCCGGGCAGGCGCAGCGACGGCACCAGATCCGGGAAGCTTCCCGTGATGTCCTCCCCGGTGCGCGAATAGAGCCGGGCGGTGATGTGGCCGCGCGCATCGCGGCCTGCCACCGCCTGCACGCGGATGCCGTCCCATTTCCATTCGGCGATGTAGTCGGCGGGATCGAGGTTCTGGAAGTCGGTCTCCTCGATCGCATGCGCCAGCATGACGGGGCGGAACGGCGCCGGATCGCGGTTGACGGGCTTCTCGCCGCGGCCTTCCAGCCAGGCGAACAGGTCGAGATAGGGCGGGCTAAGCCCCGGCCAGATCAGCTCGATCTCATGCGGGTCCTTGTCGCCAAGCGCCGCGGCTGCGGTTTTTGCCAGACGCGCGGACACACCGATGCGAAGCGCGCCCGTGACCAGCTTCAGCAGTGCCCAGCGGCCGGTTTCATCGAGCTCGTCGAGCCAGCGTTCGAGTTGCTTCGGCATCTCGGTCTTGCCGAGCGTGCGGAGTGTAGTGACAACTTCCGTGAGACTTGGTGGCGGCGGGTTGTTGTGGGCGGCCATCACGGTTTTCGGCCACATCAGCGCCACCGTCTCAGAGAGATCGCCGACATAGTCCCAGGATAGCCCGAACAGCACCGGATCAGTCCGCGACGAGATCAGGTCGCGGATCAGCGCGGGCTTGGCGTGCTTGAAGCTAAGCGCCCCTGTCAGCGCCGCCAGCGCATAGCCGCGATCGGGATCGCCGACCTCGCGAAAATAGCTGGTGATCAGCCGCAGCTTGTTGTTGCGGCCGGGTTCGTAGGCGAGGCGGTCGAGCAGCTCGGCGAAGCGGTTCATGCCTCGGCCTCGCCGACGAGCTGCACCTCGCTCTCCTCCTCGCCATAGCCGACCAGATCGAGCGGCCGCGCGCGAAGTCCCTTGCTTTGGCACCAATGCACCAGTGCGTCTTCCTGGCCGTGGGTGACCCAGATCTCGCCGGCCCCGGTCGCGGCGATCGTGGCGGTGAGGCCGTCCCAATCGGCATGGTCGGAAATCACCAGCGGCAGCTCGATGCCGCGCTGCCGCGCGCGGGCGCGCACGCGCATCCAGCCAGAGGCGAACGCGGTGACGGGATCGGGAAAGCGCCGGGTCCAGAGATCTGCCGTCGCCGACGGCGGCGCCAGCGTGATGGTGCCGGCGAGCGCGGCCTTCTTCATGCCCGTCACAGCTCGCAGCTCGCCGAGCGCGATCCCGCGGCTCTGATAGTAATGCGTGATCTTCTCCATCGCGCCATGCAGATAGATCGGCGAATCGTAGCCGGCCTGCCGCAGCAGTGCGATCACGCGCTGGGCCTTGCCGAGCGAATAGGCGCCGACGAGATGCGCGCGTTCGGGAAACAACGCCACCGAGGCGAGCAGCTTCTTCACCTCGTCGGCGGCATCGCCATGGCGAAACACCGGCAGTCCGAACGTGGCCTCGGTGATGAAGACGTCGCAGGGCACGAGCTCGAACGGCGCGCAGGTCGGATCGGGCGCGTCCTTGTAGTCGCCGGAGGCGACGATGCAGGTGTCCTTGCAGGTCACCGCGATCTGCGCCGAGCCCAGCACGTGGCCTGCGGGGCGAAATTTCACGCTGACATCGCCTAGCCGGATCTCCTCGCCATAGCGAACGGCTTGGGTCGATCCCGCAAAGTGGTCGCCATAGCGCAGCCGCATCATGTCCAGCGTTTCCTGCGTTGCCAGCACCGCGCCATGGCCGGCGCGGGCGTGGTCGGAATGGCCGTGGGTGATCACGGCCCGCTCCACGGGGCGGACAGGGTCGATGTGGAAGCCGCCGGGCTTGCAGCACAGGCCGGCAGTAACTGGCAGCAGGATGTCTTGCGGACGCATGCCTGTTATATAGGTTGCACCCACGCGCGTTCGAGTCACCCGCCGCTCTGCTCCCTGGTTCCCAATGCCGCTCCGCCTGTTCCAGTCTTCCGGCGATCTCATGGCCGACCGCCGCTTCGAGTTCGCGCGCGACCTCCAGCTCAAGGGCGATCTGCCCGCCGCCGCCGACCTGCTCGAGCAGGCGCTCGAGCTTACGCCGAACTTCACGTCGGCCTGGTTCACGCTCGGCGAAATCCGCAGCCTGCTCGGCGAACGCGACAAAGCCATCGCGGCCTTTCGAAAATCGCGCGAGTCCGATCCCGACGACCAGCATGGCGCCCATTTGCATCTGATACGCCTCGGCGACGCGCAACTCTCCGAAATGCCCAAGGCCTATGTGCAGGCGTTGTTCGACCAATATGCGCCGCGGTTCGAGCTTGTCCTGATCAACGATCTCGGCTACCGCGCGCCGTCGCTGATCTTCAAGGCGGTGTTGGCTGCGCGCGGCGCCGCGAACAAGCCCGCTCTGTTCAAGCGCGCCATCGATCTTGGCTGCGGCACCGGGCTTGCGGCGGCCGCCTTCGCCAAGCAAGTCGATCATTTCACCGGCATCGATCTGTCGCCGGGGATGATCAAGGAGGCGCGTGCGACGGAGCTCTATGCCGAGCTCGAGGTCGCCGACATGATCGAAGGCCTGCGCGGCAAGGCTGACGCGAGTGCGAACCTCGTCGTCGCGGCGGATGCGTTCGTCTACCTCTCCGATCTCGCGCCGGTGCTGGGCGAAGCCAGACGCGTGCTGGCATCCGGCGGCGTGCTCGCCTTCACGCTGGAGACGCATGGCGGCAGCGGCATCGTTCTCGGTGAGGGCCTGCGCTATGCCCATGCAGCGGAATATGTGCGCGGCGCGATCGCCCGGGCCGGGCTCAAGCTCCTGACACTTGAAGCGGCCTCGCCGCGCATCGAGAACAACGAGCCGGTGCGCGGCCTGGTCATCGTGGCCGAGAAAACTTGAGTCCAGGCGCTACGGCTTTACCAATTTAGCGTCATTGCGTCGCAAAGCGACGACTTCCCACTTGCGAGCCGTGCGGCGATACCAGCACAATGCGCGCACCAGGGAGAGAAACAACATGACCAAGAATCCATCGCGGCGCGACGTCAGCGCTGCCGCGCTCGCCGCCATCGCCGCATCCGTCCTGCCCGCCCCTTACGTCTGGGCCGCCGAGAAGAAATACGGTCCGGGCGCCAGCGACACCGAGATCAAGATCGGGCAGACCGTGCCGCATTCCGGTCCCGGCTCGCTCTATGGCGTGCTCGGCCGTGTCGGCGAAGCCTATTTCCAGATGCTGAACGAGAAGGGTGGCATCAACGGCCGCAAGGTCAAATTCCTCACCATGGACGACGCCTACAGCGCGCCGAAATGCGTCGAGGCGACGCGGCGCCTGGTCGAGCAGGAGGAGGTGCTGGCGCTCTACGGTTCGCTCGGCACCGCGCCGCAGACCGCCGTGCACAAATACCTCAACTCCAAGGGCGTGCCGCAGCTCCTGCTCAACACCGGCGCATCCAAGTGGAATAATCCCAAGGAGTTCAAATGGACCATGGCGGGCCTGCCGCTCTATCCGACCGAAGCGCGCATCCTGGGGCGGCACGTCGTCAATGTGAAGCCGAACGCCAAGGTCGGCATCCTCTACCAGAACGACGATTTCGGCCGCGACTTCTTGGGTCCGTTCAAGAAGGTGCTGGCCGATGCCGGCGGCACCGCGCAGGTGATCATGGAGCAGACCTATGATCTGACCGATCCGACGGTGGATTCCCAGCTCATCAATCTCTCCAAGTCGGGCGCCGACGTCTTCTACAACATCTCGACCGGCAAGGCATCGTCGCAGTCGATCCGCAAGGTGGCCGAGCTCGGCTGGAAGCCGCTGCAATTGCTCTCGGCCGGCTCGACCGGAAAGTCCATCCTCAATGCCGCCGGCTTCGAAAATGCCAAGGACATCGTTGCGATCAGCTATTCGAAGGATGCGGGGCCCGGCCGTTGGGAAAAGGATCCCGGCCCGATGGCGTTCGAGGAGCTGCGCAAGAATTATTTGCCGAACGTCGCTCCCGACAACACCATCGCCTATGCCGGCTACGGCCAGGCCGTCACCATGGGCGAGATCCTGCGCCGCTGCGGCGACGAGCTCACGCGCGAAAACGTGCTCAAGCAGGCCTCGACCCTCGACGGTTTCCACTCGCCCTTCTTCCTCGACGGCGTCAGCTACAGCTACACGCCCGACGACTACACGCCGATGAAGACGCTGTTCATCCAGGCCTTCAACGGTAAGGACTGGGACGTTTCCGACAGGCCCGTGACGGAGTAGACGCCAGCCGCAAGCTGCCGTGCGTCGCGCATCAGTGAAGTGTGCGCGACAGCTCGGCAAGTCTGTCGGCGAGCCATTTCCGCTCCGCCGGCGGCGGCTCGAGCGCAAGGACGGCTTGATAGGCCGCGCCCGCCTCCGCTACGCGTCCGAGGCGGGCCAGCAGGTCGGCGCGGACCGCATGGTACGGGCCGAACTGCTGCAGGCCTCTCGCATCGAGGGTATCGAGGTCGGCCAGCGCCGCATCTGCGCCGTCGAGCTCGGCAACCGCAACGATCCGGTTCAGACGCACGATCGGATCGTCGCGGACGCCGAGAAGCAGGTCATAAATCTGCTTGATGCGGTCCCATGGCGCGGGCTCGCTGCGATCCGTGCGCGAGCACCAACAGGCCTGCAGTCTAGCCTGAAGCGTTCGCGGCGTGTTCGGAGACAGCCGGACGGCCACCGCCAGCAAGCCATCCGCCTTGTCCACGAGGTCACGGCGCCAAAGCGCCGGATCTTGCGAGGGCATCCTCATGGGCTTTGGAATAGGCGACCTCGACGGTCGACATCACCGCCTCGAGACGCTCGTCCCAATGTTCCGGCGCCGGCAATTCGAACGGGCACGGCCGCATCGGCGATCTTGCGCTTGGCCCGGACCAGCCGCTGCGCCAGCGCCGTCTCCTCGATCAGAAAGGCGCGCGCGATTTCGTTCGTGGTCAGGCCGCAAACCAGACGCAGCGTCAGCGCCGCGCGAATCCGGCGCGACCGCCGGATGGCAGCAGATGAAGATCAGGCGCAGTCGTTCGTCCGGTATGAGATCAGCAGTGCATATTTCATGTCTGGTTCCTCTCGTCTCGAAATTTAGGTCAATGGGCCGCAATGTGCGACTCCGCAGAGGAGACGCCCGCCGGCAGGCCGAATCGACACCGGGCAAAACTTTTTTCCGAGCCGTCAGAGCCGCGAACCGAGCTGGCCTCTACGGAATGGCTGCCGCGCCATACGGCATCTTCTGCGGTCTCGGCGACGCATGGCGTGGTGCAGGCAAGCCAGGCCCGAATGACGTAGTAACACAACAGAGCTTTGCCTCGCCGACGCCTGCTCATGGCCCGATCCCGTCTTGCGTAGCGAACCGCCACGGCCCGCTTGCGTGAAAGACGTCCGGGCAGAGCCGCTTTCGACAGGTCCCGCCAAAATTTCTTCCCGCGGCGGGCAACGCCTCCGTCCCCCTCGACGAAGCCACTCCCGCGGCTTACCTGTGATGCCGTGCCGCCCCGCATCCTCAAAATCCCGGCCGAGAGGCCAGCGCTGCTGCCCGAGCGCTTCCAGCAATGGTTCGCGGCCCGCGGCTGGGCGCCGCGCGCGCATCAACTGGCGCTGCTGGAAAAGGCGCGCGACGACGCTAGCGCGCTGCTGATCGCACCGACGGGGGCCGGCAAGACGCTGGCGGGATTTCTGCCGACGCTGGTGGAGCTGAGCGCTGCGCCTGTCCCTTCCGCGAAATCCGTAGTCTCCACCGGCCGAAGCCTGCAGCGCAGCGGCGGCCTGCACACGCTCTACATCTCGCCGCTGAAGGCGCTGGCCGTCGACATCGCGCGCAATCTGGAGCGGCCGGTCGCCGAGATGGGGCTGCCGATCAAGATCGAGACCCGCACCGGTGATACGCCGGTGTCGCGGCGGCAGCGGCAGCGGCGCTACCCGCCGGACATTCTGCTGACGACACCGGAGCAGCTTGCGCTGTTGCTCTCCTCGGACGACGCGCCGTTCCTGTTCGCCTCCTTGAAACGCATCGTGCTGGACGAGCTGCATGCGCTGGTCACCTCCAAACGCGGCGATCTGTTGTCGCTCGGGCTGGCGCGGCTGTGGCGGCTGGCACCGCAGCTGCGCGCGATCGGCCTGTCGGCGACGGTGGCCGAGCCCGAATCGCTGGCGCGCTTCCTGGTGCCGCAGCCAAAGGACAGGCCCGAGTCGGCCGACATCGTCATCGCCGGCGGCGCCGCGCCGCCGCTGGTCGAGATGCTCGACACACGCGAGCGGCTGCCCTGGGCCGGGCACAGCGCGCGCCATGCGCTTCCCGAAATCTATGAGCTGATCAAGGCGAACAAGACCACGCTGGTGTTCGTCAACACCCGCAGCCAGGCCGAGATGCTGTTCCAGAGTCTCTGGCGCATGAACGACGACAGCCTTGCCATCGCCTTGCATCACGGCTCGCTCGATGTCGCCCAGCGCCGCAAGGTCGAGGACGCGATGTCGGCAGGAAAGCTGCGCGGCGTGGTCTGCACCTCCTCGCTCGATCTCGGCGTCGATTGGGGCGACGTCGATCTCGTCGTCAATATCGGCGCGCCGAAGGGATCGTCGCGGCTGATGCAGCGGATCGGCCGCGCCAATCACCGTCTCGACGAAGCCTCGCGCGCCGTGCTGGTGCCCGCCAACCGCTTCGAAGTGCTGGAATGCCGCGTGGCGATCGATGCTATCGCCGAGAACGCGCAGGACACGCCGCCGCTGCGGATTGGTGCACTGGACGTGCTGGCCCAGCACGTGCTCGGCTGCGCCTGCGGCGAACCGTTTCTCTCTGACGAGCTCTATGACGAGGTCCGCACCGCCGCGCCCTACGCCGAACTCACGCGGCAGGATTTCGACGACGTCGTCGATTTCGTCGCCACCGGCGGCTATGCGCTCAAGACCTATGAGCGCTTCGCCCGTATCAAGCAGGACAAGGAGGGGCGCTGGCGCGTCGCCAATCCAAAAGTGCGGCAGAGCTATCGCATGAATGTCGGCACCATCGTCGAGGATGACATGCTGAAGGTGCGCCTGGTGCGCTCGCGCGGCGGCGGCCCGGGAAAAGCCACCGGCTCGACCGGCGTGATCGCGCGCGGCGGGCGATTGCTCGGCGAGATCGAGGAAGCCTTCATCGAGGGCCTCAGCCCTGGCGATACTTTCGTGTTCTCGGGCGAAGTCGTGCGCTACGAAACCCTGGTCGAGGATCAGGTCTACGTCTCCCGCGCCAACGACAAGGATCCGAAGGTGCCGTCCTATATGGGCGGCAAGTTTCCGCTCTCGACCTATCTCGCCGAACGCGTGCGCCGCCTGCTCGATGATGGTCGCGCGTGGAATGGCTTGCCGGAGCAGGTGCGCGACTGGCTGTCGCAGCAAAAGGACGTGTCGCGCGTCCCCGCGGTGCGCGAGCTCCTGGTCGAGAGCTTTCCGCGTGCCAACAAGCACTACATCGTGTTCTACCCGTTCGAAGGACGCCTCGCGCACCAGACGCTCGGCATGCTCCTGACGCGCCGGCTGGAGCGCGCCCGCGCCCGTCCGCTCGGCTTCGTCGCCAACGAATATGCGGTGGCGATCTGGGCGCTGGGCGACATGTCGTCGATGATCCGCAACGGCAGGATCGACCTCAACGCGCTGTTTGATCCAGATATGCTCGGCGACGACCTCGAAGCCTGGCTCGCCGAATCCGCATTGATGAAGCGCACCTTCCGCAATTGCGCGATCATCTCCGGGCTGATCGCGCGCCGTCACACCGGCGAGGAGAAAAGCCGCCGCCAGGTGCTGTTCTCGACCGATCTCGTCTACGACGTCCTGCGCAAGCACCAGGCCGATCACGTGCTGCTGCGCGCCGCCCGCGCCGATGCCGCCACCGGCCTGCTCGATTTGCGCCGCCTCGGCGACATGCTCACCCGCATCCAGGGCCGCATCACCCACCGGGAACTCGACCACGTCTCCCCGCTCGCCGTCCCCGTGATGCTGGAAATCGGCCGCGAGTCAGTTTATGGCGAAGCTGGAGACGAGCTCTTGGCCGAAGCCGCCGACGAGCTCGTCAAAGAGGCGATGGGATAAGAGCAGGTTTGGACGCGCTGGTTTCAGGGGATGTCGAGGACATGCGCGTTTCGAAGGTCACCATTTCCGGCATGACGTTCCACGCCGATCTGTCCGGCGCGCTGTTCTGGGAAGAGCAGCGCCTGCTCGTCGTCTCCGACCTGCATCTGGAAAAAGGCTCCAGCTACGCCACGCGCGGCGTGCTGCTGCCGCCCTATGACACGATCGCGACGCTCAGCCGGCTCGCTGCTGTCATCTCCCGCCATGATCCACGCATGGTCATCGCGCTCGGCGACAGTTTTCACGATCGCACCGCGCATGGACGCCTGTCGGGGGATGATCGCGATGGCCTCAGTGCGCTCCAGTCAGGGCGCGACTGGATCTGGATCTCCGGCAATCACGATCCGGCCCTGCCGCGCGATCTCGGCGGCACCGTCGCGGACGAAGTCGCGATCGGCCCGGTCACCTTCCGCCACGAGCCGACCGGCGCGCGGGGCGAGATCGCCGGCCATCTGCATCCCAAGGCCCGCGTCTCCGCGCGCGGCCGTTCGATGGAGCGCCGTTGCTTTGCCTCAGACGGGATGCGTGCCGTGATGCCCGCCTTCGGCGCCTATGCCGGCGGCCTCAGCATCCGCGACGCGGCCTTCGCAAAAATCTTTCCGCAGACCAGCTTCACCGCGCATCTCCTCGGCGACCGCCGCGTCCACGCCATCGCCGCGTCGCGGTGTTGTTGAAGGCGGGTTTCGTAGTTTCGTAAGGTGGGCAAAGCGACTTGTCCGCCGTAGCTCGAAGAGCGAAGGCGGAAACGTGCCCACCATCTGCCACATCCGCTGAAGGATGGTGGGCCCGGCGCTTTGCGCCTTTGCCCACCCTGCGCATCTCGCAAGATCACGCCGCCTTGGCCTGCACATCATCGCAGAACTCCGCGAGCCGATCCGCCAGCCGCAGCGTTGCGGGGCTGGCGCCGGGGGCGGCCATCAGCGCCACCTCGGTCCGGTTGATCGGCGCAAAGCCGTCCTTCGCGGTCAGCACGCGATGATCTGATTGAATCGACATCTCCGACAAGATGCTCAAGCCCATGCCGGCGGCGACGGCGGCCTGGATGCCGGCGAGGCTCGACGAGGTGTAGGACATGTGCCAGACGCGTCCCGCGCTTTCCAGCGCGTGGATGGCGCCGGCGCGGTAGAGGCAGCCGAGTGGAAAGCCGATCAGCGGCACGGAGGCGACATCCGCGTGGATCGGATGGCTCTTGCTGGTGACCCAGTGCACCCGCTCCGGCCACACCGCGATGCCGCCCTTCTCCCCGGCTTCGCGCTTGAACAAGGCAAGGTCGAGCTCACCGCGTTCGAGGTCGCGGGCGAGATTCTTGCTCTGGTCGGCGCGCACATCGAGCCGCAGGCCTGGATGCGAGCGCGCGAAGGTCCCCAGCAGCTTTGCCAGTTGATAGGCCGCAAAATCCTCGGGGATGCCAAGCCGGATCGCGCCTTCGCTGTCGGGCTCGCGCAGCACGTCGCGCGCCTCTTCGGCCAGCGTGAGCAGCCGGCGCGCATACGACAGTAGCCGTTCGCCGGCTTCGGTCGGACGCACATCCTTGCCGTCACGATGCAGCAGCATCTGGCCGACATCCTCCTCCAGCCGCTTGATCTGCTGGCTCACCGTCGATTGCGTGCGGTGGACGCGCTCGCCGGCGCGGGTGAAGCCGCCGGCCTCGACCACCGAGACGAAGCTGCGCAAAAGCTCCAGATCGAGCATGGGTGCCTCATTCGAAAATCCACTGATCTCAAGTTAATCATTTAATTTCCAAATGACAAGCGGCGCCCCTAGATCGAGGGCTCAGGAGAATGCCCCGATGTCGCTTGCCCCCTCGATTGCCGTTCCCCGCAGCCGCTTCAACACCCTGCCGCTCGCGATCGGCCTGTTCTGTCTGCTCTGGAGCTATGCCTTCGTCGCCGGCAAGATCGGCGTCACCCATTGCCCGCCTCTGATCCTGCTCGCCGCCCGCTTCGCGCTGGCCGGCATCCTCATCATCGGTGCCACGCTGATCCGCGGCGACGGCTGGTCACTGTCGTGGCGCGACGTCGTGATTTTTGCCGTGCTCGGCATCGCCAACAACGCGCTCTATCTCGGGCTTGGCTACACCGGCCTGCAATCGGTCTCCGCCGGCCTCGGCGGGTTGATCGTGTCCGCCAATCCGGTGTTCACGGCAGGCCTGGCCGCGCTTTTCCTTGGCGAGGGCATGACCTGGCGCAAGGCCGGCGGCCTCCTGCTCGGCATCATCGGCGTGACGGCGATCGTCTGGCACCGCCTCTCGGTCGGCACCGACTCACTTCACGGCATTGTCTTCACGCTGGCGTCGCTGGCCTCGCTCGTCGCCGGCACCATCCTGTTCAAGCTGCTGGCGCCGAAGGGCAGCCTGTGGATCGGCAACGGCGTGCAGAACCTCGCCGCGGGAATCGTGCTGACGCCGGTCGCGCTGACCTTCGCCGATATCCATGCGATCGATGTCACCCCGGGCCTGATCGGCGCGTTCGGCTTCCTCGTGCTCGGCGGCTCGATCCTCGGCTACTGGCTCTGGTTTCATCTCCTGAAAGTGTGTGGCGCGACGGCCGCCAGTGCCTATCATTTCCTGATGCCGCCGCTCGGAATGCTGTTCGCCTTCATCGTGCTCGGGGAGCATATCGAGGCCCGCGACCTCTTGGGCATCGTGCCGGTCGCGCTCGGCATTTATCTGGTGACGCGTCAGGCCAAATCGTAGCGATCCGGTTTCGAGAAGAGGAGTTGCCCATGCCCATTTCCATCACCCTGATCGGCGGCCCGACCGCGCTGATCGAGATCGACGGCTTTCGTCTGCTCACCGATCCGACCTTTGATTCCCCGGGCGCCTATCAGCTGCCGCACGTCAAGCTGGAGAAGACGATCGGACCCGCTGTGAGGCCCGATGCGATCGGCCCGGTCGATGCGGTGCTGCTCAGCCACGACCAGCATTCGGACAATCTCGACAATTCCGGCCGCGAGTTCCTTAAAGATGCGAAGCGCGTGCTGACGACGGAAGCCGGCGCCAGGCGCCTCGGCGGCCATGTCGAAAGCCTTGCGCCCTGGGGCACGACGCATATCGGGGATCGCGACGGCAATTCGCTGACGATCACCGCGACGCCGGCGCGCCACGGCCCGGCCGGCATCGAGCCGCTGTCCGGCGATGTCATCGGTTTCGTGGTGTCGTCGAGCCGCAAGGACACGCGCCCGATCTATATCAGCGGCGACACGACCTGGTTCGACGGCGTCGCCGAAGTCGCGCGCCGCTTCAAATGCGGCGTGGTGATGCCGTTCGCGGGCGCCGCGCAAACGCGCGGCCCGTTCCATCTCACCATGGACACCAACGACACCATTGAGACCGCGCGTGCCTTCCCGGATGCGATGATCGTGCCGGTGCACACCGAGGGCTGGGCGCATTTCCGCCAGAACAGCGAGGATCTCCGCAAGAGCTTCGACGTGCTGGGTTTCGGGCCGCGGCTGCGCTTGCTGGAGCCGGGCGTGCCGACGGTGGTGGAGGCGCCGTGAGCCCCAACTGTCATGCCCCGGCTTGACCGGGGCATCCAGTACGCCGCGGCGGTCGTTGTGAGAGCGAGCTACCCAACGCAGGCCTCTGGAATACTGGGTCGCCCGGTCAAGCCGGGCGACGACGAGAGGAGAGAGCGTAGCCCCTCAATCCTTCCTGAACACAATCGCCGCCATCCACCCCGTCATCAGCGCCATCGCCGCCGTGACCAGGCCGTAGACCAGCCCGTTCTGCCGTGCCCTCGTCGCGACGAACTGCTCGAAGCCGACCTTGACGATCTCGAACGCCGTCTCTGTCTTGGTGACGAACGCGCCGTTGGCGAACAGCTTGATTTCCACCTCATAGGTGCCGATCGGCACCTCTGCCGGCAGCGGAATGCCGGTGCGGAACAATGTCGGCGTCAAGAACGTCACCGCGCTCGCATCCTCGCGATAGAGCCCGCGCGCCGTGCGCAGCCGGATGAACGCGGAGCGGAACGCGTCGTTCGGCACCACGTCGGCAAAATCGCCGCTGACGCGCTGGGTCAGCAGCACGTTGTCGAGGCCGATCTGCTGCCGCCGCGCGATCTCGGGCGAGGTGATGTGGTCGAACGGGCGGTTGGCGAACAGCGCGAGATAGCTCGGCACCTGCAGGAACTGGCGGTAATCGGTGTTGATCCAGATGCCGAAAGTGCGCTCCTTGCGCCGCGTCACCATGTCGGCGCGCGGGCCCATCACGGTGACCACGAGATCATAAGCCGTGCGCTCGGCGGGTGTGGTCGCGTCCTTCTCCACCGAGCCGAACAGCACCAGTTCCTCGCCGGAATAGTTCGGCGTCACCGTCACGCGGTGGTTGGAGACGGACACGATCAGCCGCTCCGCCCGCGCGGCACCGCTGAGCAACAGGACGACGACAGCCGCAACAAGCCCGCGCCTCATCCGCTCGCTCCTATCTCGCGGATGGTGAAGAGATCCTCGGGCCGTATCACCAGTTCGACCGCGAAGCGGATGCCGACCGACAAGATCAGCAGCCCCAGCAGCAGCCGCAACTGCTCGCCGCGGATCTTCTGGCCCGCGCGTGCGCCGAACTGCGCGCCGGTGACGCCGCCGACCATCAGGATCAGCGCCAGAACCGCATCGACCAGATGGTTGGTCACGGCATGCAGCAAGGTTGCGAACAACATGGTGACCAGCGTCAGCATCATCGAGGTCCCGATCACCGTCGCGGTCGGGACTCTAAGCAGATAGATCATGACCGGCACCAGGATGAAGCCGCCGCCGATGCCCATGATGGCGCCGACGAAGCCGATCACGAGCCCGACGACCACGACGGGAATGACCGAGAGATAGATCTTCGAGCGCTTGAACCGCATTTTCAGCGGCAGCCCGTGGATCCAGTTGTGCATGCGCCGCGGCGGAACGGCGCCGCGCCGGGTTCGCATCAGCGCGCGCAGGCCTTCGGAGAACATCAGGCTGCCGACGGTGCCGAGCAGCACGACGTAGGAGAGCGCGATCATCAAATCGAGCTGTCCAAGCGCGCGAAGCTGCGTAAAGGTCCACACTCCGAGCGCGGTGCCGGTCACGCCACCGCACAACAGCACGCTCGCCAGCGCCGGATCGATCGCGCGCCGCCGCCAATAGGTGAGGGCGCCGGAGAAGGAGGACGCCGCGATGTGACTTGCGACGGAGGCGACCGCGACCGCCGGCGTGATGCCGATGAAGATCAACAGCGGCGTCATCAGGAAGCCGCCGCCGATCCCGAACATGCCGGACACGAAGCCGACCGCGGCGCCCATCGCCAGCACGAGAAACACGTTGACCGGCAGATCGGCGATCGGAAGATAAAGCTGCATGGGACCGACGCTCCGGCGAGACGATCGATTTCGCGGAATGCTCGCAGGCAGCGCAGAACGATTGCCGCGCCCTTCAATAGCCGAATTCACTGGTGGGTGGATCAGGAATTTTGGGCGTGGTGAATGGGCTAAGAGGGATCAGATGGCTGCTTCATTGCGCGATCTTGCCGCCTTCTCCGCTGTCCTGCCCCGGCTTGACCGGGGCATCCAGTACGCCGCCCCCGTTGTTGTGAGAGCGAACTCTTCAACGCCGGCCTCAGGAATACTGGGTCGCCCGGTCAAGCCGGGCGACGACAAGAGGAGGGAGCCTATACTAAACCGATCAATGCGCCGCTGAGGCCGAGCGCTTGGTGGCGACCGGCTTCGGCGCGGGCTTGGCACCGGCTTGCGCGGGCGCGCTGTCCCAGCCGCCGGCGGGCGCCGCGACGTTGACGGCGTCGTCGGGCTGCGGTTCGGCGCTGAAGGTCTGGATCGCGAGCTTGGCGGCGGCGAGCGATTGCGGGTCGAGGCGCTTGGCGACGTCGTCGCGCTTGACGGCCGCATCCGCGTCGCCCTGGGCGGCCGCAAGGGTGAACCATTTGTAGGACTCGGCGAGGTTCTGCTCCACGCCGATGCCGCGGGCGTAGAGGATGCCGAGGTTGAACTGGCTGTCGGCGACGCCGCGATCGGCGGCTTTGCGGAACCACTGCGCCGCGCTCTTGTAATTGGCGCCGCGTCCGCCGCCATCGGCGTCGAGCACCGCGAGATTGTGCATCGCCTTGGCGTTGCCGCGCTCGGCCGCCTGCGTGTAATAGCGGCGGGCGATGTCGGCGTCCTTCTTCACGCCAAGGCCCTTCTCGTAGAGCGTGCCGAGCCGGAAGGTCGCGGGCACCACGCCGGCCTGCGCCGCGCGGTCGTACCATTTCGCGGCTTCGTCGTAATTCGCAGCGACGCCCTTGCCCTCGGCAAAGCGCACGCCGATCTCGTAGGCCGCGCTCGCATCGCCCTTCATCGCGGCGGTGCGCAGGCCCGGGCCGGCGATGCCGTCAGGCAGCTTTTCGCTCGACGGCACCTGGACGGTTCCGAGCCGCACACGGCTCGCGCCCGACAGCGCGCCGGTGACGTCGCTGGCCGGAGGCGGTGTTGGCGCCGCGGCGGGGGCGGGCGGGATTTCGACCGAAGCCGTCCCGCCGGAGTTCGCTGCGGGATTGTTCAGGGACTGCTTTCCGATCGGCGTCGGCGAGGTCATCGACGGCGTGACCTGTTCGGGCGCGGCGGGCTTGGTCTCGGCCGGCGGGGGCGCCTGCGGCGCGCGCTCGCTGGAATTCTCCATCGCCTGCGGCGCCGGCGGCGCATTGCTGCCTTCGAGCAGGTTCATGGCCATCTTGAAGGTGCCGAGCACGATCACGACCACGCTCGCGCCGACCAGCAGCGAGCGGATTTTCGAGGTGATGGTCGAGCCGCCGTCCTGGCCCTTGTCCTTGCCACGGCCGGCGGTAGCCGCCTTGGCGCCGCGTGCGGGCTTCTCGGGCTGCGCGGCAGCGGCCTGGGCTGCACGGCGCGCGGCTGCGATGAAGCTCGACGACGACACCGGCTCCTTCGACGCGGCCGGAATTTCGCTGATCGCGCTTTCGGACGCCGCAATGCGCTCCGACGGCGTGGCGACGCGTGCGCCCGGCCGCGTGCCCGGCTCAAGCGGATGATCCGGCGGCAATTCCGGCGCAAGCGCGGCGCGGGCAGGCGCCGTGTGCGGCTCCAGGATCTCGCTGATCGCGCGCGGCGGAACCGGCGGCGCCATCGGCGCCGGCGCGGCAGGCGCCGCGGCATGGAATTCGCGCGGCGCAGCTGCGAAAGCAGCATGTGCTGATTGCGCCGCGGCCGGATTTTGCAGCTCTGGCTTCGGATCGTATTTCGACAGCTCGGGCTGCGGCCGTTGCTCGCGCGCCATCGGCGCCGGCTCGAGCGGCGCAGCCATCGCCGCGGGCCCGTGCATCGGCATCGACTGCGGCGCGGGCGCCGGCGGTGCGGTGCGCACCGTGCGCAGATCGCCCTCGATCATCGCAAGGCGGTCGACGACATGGCCGAGTGTGTTGTGGACGGCCTCGAGCGAATCCTGGGTGTTGCGGGTGGTCTCGGCCTGACTGAAGCGGATGTCCGACAGCTCGCGCTTGACGAGATCGACGACACCGGAATCGGATGGCGGTGCCGAGCTGCGGCTCTCGGCCAGTGCGGAATAGGTCGCCTGCTGTCGCTCGAGATGGCGCAGGATATCATGCAGCCCGTCCTCGACGCGGCTCAGATTGCCGCCGCGCGAGTCGGAGGCGGCTTCGATCCGCTCCAGCAGATAGGAGACGCGCTGTTCGAGATGCGCAAACGTCGAGGCGGAGTCGCTGCCGACCTGCATGCGGTCGAAGCGGTCCGACAGTGCACGGATGGCGCTTTCCAGATGCTCGGTGCTTTCCGAAGGCTGCGGCCGCTCGCGCGTTTCCAGCGCGGCGGTGAGCGCCGCGATGCGCTGCTCCAGCACGGCGAAGCTGTCGCTGTGGCCGGAACCGCGGGTGACCTGGTCGACCTTGGACGACAGCAGCTGCACGTCCTCGGAGAGGCGTGCCAGCGCTTCGTTGGAGGCAACGTTGGAGACGATGCCGCGTAGCGCCGAGATCGCGCCTTCGAGCTGGCGCACCGTCGTGGGATCGTCATTGGCGCGCAAGATCAGGTCGAGCTTGGTGCCGAGATTGCGGATCGCCTCGTCATAGCCGGTGAGCTGCTCGGCCGGGGTCAGCGTGCGCAGCACCTGCTTGATGTCGGACAGCGCGCGCTCGATGCCGGCGAGGGCCTGCCCGTCGGTGCCGTTGGAGCGGGTCTCGTCGATGCGACGATGCAGCGAGCGGATCTCGTTCTCGATCGATTCGATGGCGCGGCGCGGCATCGCCTCGGTGATGGCGTGGCGGATCTCCGCAAGCTCGCTACGGAAGCCGTTGATCGCCTGCTCGGTATTGTCAGGGCGCTGGAGCGATTCGATCTGGCTCGTGATCTTGAGCAGATGCCGCTCGAGCGACGAGAAATCCGGCCCCGGCTGCGCTGGCGGCGGGGCGTAGGCGGGCGTGGGCGGCGCCATCGAGGCCGCGAAAGCAGCTGCCGTGGGCGCAATCGGCGGCGCGGCGCGCGGCGGCAGCTGCCGCGGTGACAATCCGTCGAGCTCGCTTTGGCGTGCCGTGATCTCGGCCACCGCGACGTCGAACGAAGCGGGGTTCAGCGGCGGCGAGCTGCGATAGACTTGCGCGGCCGCGCGCTCGACCGCATCGGCCTGGCGCTGGCGCGTCTCGACCGGAGCAGGGCGCGGTGCTTGGGGCGGCTGCGGTTGAGCCCGCTGCGGTAGCGATTGCTGCGGCTTTGAGATCTGCGACAGCCGGGCATCGAGGCGCGAGATCGCGTCGTTGAGCTGGCGTGCGACGCCCGGCTCGCGCGAGACGTCCTTTTCGCGCGCGGCGTCCTGGCGTGGCGCGGGCTTTGAAATCCGTTCGATCTGCTGGGTGATCGCGTCGAGCCGCTGGTGGATGTCGGCGACTTCGCGGCTTTCCTGGCTTGGGGCAATTGGGGCTTGCGGGCGCTGTTCGTAAGCTCCGCGAAGCTGTGGCGGGGCAGTCTCGCCGAGCGTGGAGTTCAGCCAATCGTTGAGCGACATCCCGGCCCGGCGCGCAGCAGCTTCGGCCCGCTCCCTTACGGATGGATCGATGCCGTCAACACTCCACGATACGCGCGAATTCATGACTCTGTCCGGTTCCGACTCCGGCGCCCCACCCGGCGCCTCCAGTCTCCCCACGCGTGCCGCTTGCAAGACAATCGAATTCGGCGCGGGTCGTCTGCCTCGAAAATCGACTTTTGTCCGTTACGGTAAATAACGGGTTAAGGATCGGCTCGCCGGTGTCTTAAAGTTGGGCGGCGGGAACCCGGCGCGGCGCAGAAACCCGTTCGTGCCGAGCACCTGGTTGATCCCGTCGAGGTCGAGCATCTCGGGCCATGAGGCGCGCGTCGTACCATCCGCGGCGCGCGGGAACCTTTGGCGTCGTTGTGGGTATCTGACCGATAGATTCCGGGACCTGCCCGATGCCGGATGACAGGTGCTGGACCTCGTCGCCGCCGATCTGAGGGACCGGGCGGCGAGCCCGCCGCAAAACTCGATTTCCTGATCAAGGGCCGACAATGGCGCAATGGACTTTGCCAGAGCGATTCTCGTTCGAAGGGCAGGCGATTGCCTGGGGTGCGATCGGAGAAGGGCCGCCAGCCGTTGTCATCCACGGTTCGCCATTCTCCTCGCGCGAATGGCGACGTATCGCGCCCTGGCTCGCTCGGCACCGGCGCGTCTTCTTCTATGACCTTCTGGGTTACGGCCAATCGGCCAAGCCCGATGCGGACGTCCTCCACGGTGCCCAGAACCGGTTGCTCGCAGCTCTCGTGGAGCACTGGAATGTCGACCCGCCCGACGTCGTCGCTCATGATTTCGGCGGTTCGGCCGCGCTGCGCGCGCATATTTTGAACCGGCTCGATTACCGCAGCCTCATGCTGATCGATCCCGTGGCGATCAGCCCGCAAGGCTCAGTGCTGGTCCAGGCAGCGAAAGCGCACCCCGAGGTGTTCTCCGGTTTGCCCGCCTATATCCATGAGGCGATCCTGCGCGCCTACATTGGTGCTTCGGTCAAGCACGCCCTGCGCGAGGACGAGATGCGTGCGTACCTTGAGCCATGGCGTGGTGAGCAAGGCCAGAGGGCCTTCTGGCGGCAAATCGCACAGATGGACGACAAGTATTCCGAGGAGGTGGAAAGGCGCTACGGCGAAATCCGGTGCCCGGTCGCCATTCTATGGGGCACCGAAGACGAGTTCATTCCGTTGAACGACGGCGAGGAACTTGCCCGCCGTATTCCGGGCGCGTCATTCACCGCGATCTCCGACGCCAAGCACCTCGTCCAGGAGGATGCGCCCGAGGCAATCGTCGCCGCTGTTCTCGACTTTTGGCAGCGGCTGGAGGCGCATCCCATCACCGCCGAACAGTGACCCGCCCTTGCGAGGAACGGGAGCGCGGAAAGGGCGTTTCCGCCGAAGTATGGAGGTGCCGAAACTCGATGCACCACAGCTTCCGAAGCTGCCATGCGCAACTTCGCGAATCATCTTCAACCGAAGCAGCTGTGACGGACCTCCCGTCCAGGGTGTGAAGCGAATCCCTAGGAGAAACAAGCGATGGATTCAGTGCAAGAGAGGCAGAAGATCCCGGGCTATGACCACGGAACCGACAAGGTCGCGAAATCGCCGATCACGATGGAGGAATGGGAAGAACTCAAGAAATCCGCTTTGTTTTCCGAAGAAGACGTCGTCTATCTTAGAATGTCGGAGGAGATACTTGCCGATCAGGTCGTGGATCTGCTGAAGGTCTGGCGGGGTGTGATTTTTGATCATCCGCATCTTCGGGCCTACGATGAAGATCCCAAGACACACAAGGTCGACACCGAATATGCAAGCGCCGTTGCAAAGAGGTTTGGGCGTTGGGTGACCGATACGGCCCGCGCGAAGTACGACCAGGCCTGGCTCGATTATCAATATGAGATCGGGCTGCGGCACCACCGGACAAAGAAGAACAAGACCGACCACGGACATACGCTCGGCCACATCCGCGCGCGTGATCTACTTGCGTTTTGTTCGACGATCGTCGTGCCGATGCGGCCGTTCCTCGCCAAGCACGGTCATCCACCGGACATCGTCAACCGAATGTACGACGCATGGTGGAAATCAATGATTCTTCGGGCGACCCTGTGGGTCCAGCCATACATACGAGAAGGCGACTTCTGACCAATAAGCAGATCTGAATCCATTCGACAGGAACTGTGGGGGTGGCCAGGAAAATGGAGTGAACAAAAATGGATGAGAAAACACTGCCCAGGAACCTCGTGACCGCCGGGTCGACGCCGATCGAACGGATGTATTTTGCCTGGAATCACGCGCTGTCGCATAACGACGCGGATGGGTTGCTGGCGCTCTATGCCGAAGACGCCTGGTTCGAGAGCCCGCTCGTGCCGCATCTGCTGGGCATCGACCGCGGTTATCTTCGCGGGCACAAGGAAATCCGACCGCTGTTCGACATTCTCGCGATCCGCAAGCCTCCGGTGCGCCAGTATTTCCGCACCGGTTATCTCACCGATGGCAAGCGCTTGATCTGGGAATATCCGCGCGACGCCGGCAAAGGCGAGCAAATGGACTTCGTTGAGGCGATGGATCTCAACGATGATGGTCTCATCCAGCGCCATTGTGTCTACTGGGGCTGGTTTGGCTTCCGCGTTCTCCAGCGCAATGAATATCACAGCGGCCCTGGCGCATGACAAAAGGCGGACAGCGCTGATGTCTTCCGCCACAGCGGAGCCGGCGTTTCAACCCTTCCCCTCGCGCTTGCCGTCCTCGAGCGGCACCACAGTCCCCTTGCCGCTCATCGCCGAGAGCGCCTCGAGCGCCTCCTCGCAGAAGTCCGCCACCATCTGCTCGTGGCGGGCGCCGAGGCGGAGCAGCAGCAGGTTTCCGAGGTCGAGCCGGCCCTCCGCCGTGCCGTCCGGGAAGCGCTTCTTCAGGATCCGCTCGTAATTGGCGTGGCGGTCGCGGTGGTGCTCGAGCCGGGCCATCAAATCGGTGCGCATCGGCTCGAGGCCGATGCTGTCGAGCGCATGCAGGCGCACCAGGAGGTCGTCCTTGATCGACGGCGGCGTGCTTGGCCGCGCGGCCCAGTGCCGCAGCGCTGTTCGGCCCTCGGGAGTGAGCGTATAGATGAGTTTGTTGGGCTTGCCGGATTGCACGACCTCGCGGCCCTGGATGTAGCCGCGGTCGCGCAGCTTGGAGAGCTCGCGGTAGATCTGCTGGTGGTCGGCCTTCCAGAAGAAGCCGATCGAGGAGTCGAACGTCTTTGCGAGCTCGTAGCCCGTCATCGGACGTTCCGTCAGACATGCGAGGATTGCGTCGCCCAGCGCCATGACCGGCCTCTCTGTCTTGGGTCTTAAGTGTCTTGAGTCCTAAGTCTTGGGTCTTAACCAACCGGCTTGACTTTATGCGCATCGGCGCATATGCGTCAATGTGCATATAAAAAGCTTGCGGGCGGGGCCACCGGGCCGCTCCGAAGATCCAGCGAAATCAATGATTTCGCTACTGTGCATGGGGTTGTTTTCGCAGTTTTGCGCAGGCCTTTAGGGAGGCACCTGAGAATGACCGGCCTCGATTCCTGGTACGGCTACATGAGATCCCATGACCGCGCAGCGCTCTGGGACCTGTTGCACCCCGATGCCATCTTCGAAAGCCCCGTCGTGCACTCGCCGCAGCGCGGACGTGAGATCACCTTCAAATACCTGTCCAGCGCCGAAAAGGTGCTCGGCGGTCCCGGCTTCACCTATGTCGGGGAGTGGACGAGCGAGCGCGGCGCCGTGCTCGAATTCAAGACCATCATCGATGGCATCGAGATCAACGGCGTCGACATCATCACTTTCGACGACCAGGGACGCATCACGCATTTCAAGGTGATGGTGCGTCCGCTCAAGGCGATCAACATGCTGCATCGCCTGATGGCGGAACAGCTCGCCGCCCAATCATAGTCACTTCCAAGGACCATGCCGGGAGACCACCATGCCGATCTATAAAGCCCCCGTCGAAGACGTGAACTTCCTGCTCAACGACGTCTTCCAGATCGACCGCTACGACAACCTGGCCGGCTTCTCCGATGCGTCCAGCGACGTGCGCGAGGCGATCCTGGGTGAAGCCGCCAAGCTCGCCGAAGAGGTGCTGCAGCCGCTCAATCGTGTGGGCGATCTCGAAGGCTGCAAGCGCGCCGATGACGGCAGCGTCGCCACGCCGAAGGGCTTCAAGGAAGCTTTCAAGCAGGTCGCGGAAGGCGGCTGGCTCGGTCTCTCCGCGCCGACGGAGTTCGGCGGGCAGGGCCTGCCGGTGACGCTGAGCCAGGCGGTCAATGAATTCCAGATCTCCGCCAATATGGCGTTCTCGATGTATGGCGGTCTCACCATGGGCGCGACCGCTGCGCTGATCGTTCACGGTACGCCGGAGCAGAAGCAGACTTACGTGCCGAAGATGGTGGCGGGCGAATGGACCGGCACCATGAACCTGACCGAGCCGCAATGCGGCACCGATCTCGGCATGCTCCGCACCAAGGCGGTGCGGCAGGCCGACGGCAGCTTCAGGATCACCGGCACCAAGATCTTCATTTCGGCCGGCGAGCATGACTTGGCCTCCAACATCATTCACCTCGTGCTCGCCCGCATCGAGGGCGCACCCGCCGGTATCAAAGGCGTGTCGCTGTTCGTCGTGCCGAAATTTCTGGTCAATGCCGATGGTTCGGTGGGGCAGCGCAACGGCGTGGCGTGCGGCTCGATCGAGCACAAGATGGGCATCCACGGCAACTCCACCTGCGTGATGAACTACGACAGCGCCACCGGCTGGCTGATCGGCGAAGAGAACAAGGGCATGCAGGGCATGTTCGTGATGATGAACGAGGCCCGCCTCGGCGTCGCCGTTCAGGGCCTCGCACAGTCCGAGGTCGCCTACCAGAACGCGGTCGCCTATGCCCGCGAACGTATCCAGGGCCGTTCGCTCACCGGCACCAAGGCGCCGGACAAGCCGGCCGATCCGATCATCGTACATCCCGACGTGCGGCGGACGCTGCTCTCGATCCGCGCCTTCAACGAGGCCGCGCGCGCCTTCGTGATGTGGACGGCGCTGAAGAGCGACGTCGCCCATCGCTCGGAGGATCCGAAGGACCGCCAGGCCGCCGACGACCACATGGGCCTGATGACACCTGTGCTGAAGGGCTTTCTCACCGAGTATGGCTTCGCCAACGCGGTGCAGGCGCAGCAGATGTATGGCGGCCACGGCTACATCGCCGAGCAAGGCATGGAGCAGTTCGTGCGCGATGCCCGCATCGCCATGATCTATGAAGGCGCCAACGGCATCCAGGCGCTCGACCTCGTCGGCCGCAAGCTGCCGCGCGACGGCGGCCGTGCCATCATGGCGTTCTTCGGCGAGGTCATGGCCTTTGCCAAGGAGAATGGCGGCGACGAGGCGCTGAAGCCGTATGTCGCCCCGCTCTCGACCGCGCTCGGCCATCTTCAGCAGGCCACCACCTGGCTGATGCAGAACGCAATGGCGAAGCCGGACAATGCCGGCGCCGCCGCAACCGATTATCTGCATCTGTTCGGCTTCGTGGCGCTCGGCTACATGTGGGCGAAGATGGCCAAGGTGACGCAGGCCAAGATTGCCGCAAGCGGGGCGACACCCTATCTCTCGACCAAGCTCGTGACCGGCCGTTTTTTCATGGAGCGGATGCTGCCGGAGACCGCGGCGAACCTCGCGCGCATCCAGGCCGGCTGCGCCACCGTGATGGAATTGCCGGCGGAAGCTTTCTGAGGATTTTCGCGTAACCAATATCCCGATCGCGTCGCGGTCGTCACCGTTAAAAAAGTAATCAGGAGGCTCACATGGCAGATGCCTATATCTACGATCACGTCCGCACCCCCCGCGGCCGCGGCAAGGCCGACGGCGCGCTGCACGAGGTCACGGCGCTCGCGCTCGCCACCGTGCCGCTGAAGGCGTTGAAGGACCGCAATAACCTCCCCGAAGATTCCGTCGACGACGTCATTCTCGGCGTGGTCGATCCGGTCGGTGAAGCCGGAAGCGACATCGCGCGCTTCGCGGCGCTGAAGGCAGGACTCGGTGAAGCCGTGCCCGGCGTGCAGATCAGCCGCTTCTGCGCCTCCGGTCTCGATGCCGTGAATTTCGCCGCAGCCCAGGTGATGAGCGGCCAGCATGAACTCGTGATCGGCGGCGGGGCCGAATCGATGAGCCGCGTCGGCATCGGTGCCTCCGGCGGCGCCTGGCCGATGGACCCCTCGATGGCGGTGCCGTCCTACTTCATGCCGCAGGGCGTCTCGGCCGACCTGATCGCCACCAAATACGGCTTCTCGCGCGACGATGTCGATGCCTATGCGGTGCAGAGCCAGCAGCGCGCAGCCAAGGCCTGGGACGAGGGCCGCTTCGACAAGTCCGTCGTACCGGTGAAGGACATCAACGGCCTCACCATCCTCGCCAAGGACGAGCACATGCGTCCCTCGACGACGATGCAGTCGCTGGCCCAGCTCCAGCCGGCATTCACGATGATGGCGCAGATGGGCGGCTTTGACGGCGTCGCGGTGCAGTCGCATCCCGAGATCGAGCGCGTCAATTACGTCCATCACGCCGGCAATTCGTCCGGCATCGTCGATGGTGCCGGCGCCGTGCTGCTCGGCAGCAAGGAGGCGGCCGGCAAGTACGGGCTGAAGCCGCGCGCGAAGATCCGCGCCTTCGCGAACATCGGCTCGGAGCCGGCGATGATGCTGACCGGCCCGGTCGATGTCACCGAGAAGCTGTTCGCGCGCTCCGGCATGAAGAAATCGGACATCGACCTGTTCGAGCTCAACGAAGCCTTCGCCTCCGTGGTGCTGCGCTACATCCAGGCCTTCGACATCGACAATGCCAAGATCAACGTCAACGGCGGCGCCATCGCACTCGGGCATCCGCTCGGCGCCACCGGCGCGATGATCCTGGGCACCGTGCTCGACGAGCTCGAGCGCACCAACAAGTCGACTGCCCTGGTGACGCTCTGCATCGGCGGCGGCATGGGCACCGCGACCATCATCGAGCGCGTGTAACGAGCTGCCGTAGGGTGGGCAAAGCGAAGCGTGCCCACCACTGAAATCTCCGCGAAAGATGGTGGGCACGGCGCAAGGGCGCCTTTGCCCACCCTACGAGATCACCACGAGATCACAGTCAACCGCCGCGCCTGAGATCGGCTGCGGCTCAGAGGGAGCGCCACATGGCTTACAAGAACTTCAAGGTTGAGACCGATTCCGACGGCATCGCGCTCGTCACCTGGGACATCCCGGGCCGTTCGATGAACGTGCTCGACGAGACCTCGACCAGCGAGCTCGACGCGATCGTCAAGGAGACCACCGCTGACGCCGCGGTGAAGGGCGTCGTCATCACCTCCGCGAAAGAGGCGTTCTGCGCCGGTGCCGACCTGTCGATGCTGGAAGGCATGAACCAGGCCTACGCAAAGCTCTTCAAGGAGCAGGGCGAGACCGCAGCGAACCAGATGCTGTTCGAGCAGAGTCGGCGCTTCTCGCAGGTGCTGCGTTCGATCGAGACCTCCGGCAAGCCGTGGGCGGCCGCGATCAATGGTCTCGCGCTCGGCGGCGGCTTCGAGATCACGCTGTGCTGCCACTATCGTGTGGCGGCGGAGAATCCCAAGACGCGGCTCGGCCTGCCCGAGGTCAAGGTCGGGCTGTTTCCCGGCGCCGGCGGCACGCAGCGCGTGCCGCGCCTGGTGCCGCCGCAGGACGCCATGACGATTTTGCTCAAGGGCGATCCGGTCACGATCGAGAAGGCCAAGCAGCTCAATCTGATCCACGCCATCGTTCCGGCGGCTGACCTCATCAAGGCGGCAAAGGACTGGATCAAGGGCGGCGGCAAGGCCGTCGCACCGTGGGACGAAAAGGGCTTCAAGCTTCCGGCGGGCCCGGTGTTCTCCAAGGCCGGCATGATGATGTTCCCGGCCGGCAACGCGATCTATCGCCGCGAGACCTACGACAATTATCCGGCGGCGCGCGCGATCATGAGCTGCGTCTACGAGGGTCTGCAATTGCCGATCGACGCCGCGCTGCGCGTCGAGTCGCGTTACTTCACCTCGGTGCTGCGCTCGAAGGAAGCGGCCGCGATGATTCGCAGCCTCTTCCTGTCGATGCAGGAGCTCAACAAGGGCGCGCGCCGTCCGAAGGACGTGGCCCCGACCAAGGTAAAGAAGATTGCCGTGATCGGCGCCGGCTTCATGGGCGCCAGCGTCGGCTATGTCTCGGCCCGTGCCGGGCTCGACGTCGTCCTGATCGACCGCGACCAGGAGAGCGCCGACAAGGGCAAGGCGCACGCGCAGAAGGTGATCGAGGACCAGATCAAGAAGGGCCGCGCCAAGGCTACCGACGCCGAAGCGCTGCTCGCGCGCATCACGCCGACCGCGGATTACGCGGCGCTCAGGGATGTCGATCTGGTCATCGAGGCCGTGTTCGAGGACCGCAAGGTCAAGGCGGAGACGTTTGCCAAGGCGCAGGAATATCTCAAGCCGGACGTGGTCTTCGCCTCCAACACCTCGACCCTGCCGATCACCTCGCTCGCGGAATCCTTCAAGGACCAGGGCAAGTTCGTCGGCATCCACTTCTTCTCGCCGGTCGAGAAGATGATGCTGGTCGAGATCATCAAGGGCAAGAACACCGGCGATCTCGCGCTCGCGACTGCGCTCGACTACGTCCGGCAGATCGGCAAGACGCCGATCGTGGTCAACGACTCGCGCGGCTTCTTCGCCAATCGCTGCGTCGGCCGCTATGTCGCCGAAGGCAACGAGATGTTTCTGGAAGGTGTGCCGCCGGCGATGATCGAGAACTGCGCCAAGATGGCCGGCATGCCGGTCGGTCCGCTCTCGCTGTCCGACGAAGTCGCGCTCGACCTCGGGCTGAAGATCATGAAGGCGACGGAGGCCGATCTCGGTCCGAACGCCATCAATCCCGATCAGAAGAAGCTGATGGTCGACATGGTGGAGAAGCAGGGTCGTCTCGGCCGCAAGAACGGCAAGGGCTTTTACGACTATCCCGAGAAGGGGAAGGGTCAGAAGAGCCTGTGGCCGGGCTTGTCCGCGCTGCAGCCGAAGCAGCTCGATCCTGATACGCTCGACGTCGAGGAGCTGAAGCAGCGCTTCCTGGTGGTGCAGGCGGTGGAAGCCGCGCGCACGGTCGAGGATCACGTCATCACCGATCCGCGCGAGGCGGATGTCGGCTCGATCCTCGGCTTCGGCTTTGCGCCGTTCACCGGCGGCACCTTGTCCTACATCGACTTCATGGGACCTAAGACCTTCGTCGAGCTCTGCCACAAGCTCGAAGCGAAGTACGGCTCGCGCTTCACGCCGCCGAAACTTCTCGAGGAGATGGCCACGAACGGAGAAACCTTCTACGGACGCTTCGCGCCTAAGAAGGTCGCGGCCTGAGACAACCCGTCATTCCGGACAGTCCGCACGCGGACTGATCCGGAATCTCGATCGGCGTGCAACAACTGCGAGATTCCGGGTTCGCCGCGTCGCGGCGCCCCGGAACGACGAACAATAATCACTTCGCCTGCGCCAGGCCTTCCTTCCTCAGAGCCTCCTGCACCTTCGGCCGCGCCGCGACGCGGGCCTTGTAGGCGGTGAGGTTCGGCATCGCCGACAGGTCGAACTTCATCCGATCGCCCCAGGTGAGCATCGTGAACAGATAGCCGTCGGCGACCGTGAACTGCTTGCCCAAGAGGTAGTCGCGACCGGCCAGCTGGCTGTCGATGTATTTCAGCTTGCCCATGACGCGGTCCTTGAAGAACGCCTTGGCCTCGTCATTCAGCGCCGGCGCGAACAGCGGGCCGAAGCTCTTGTGGACCTCCGAGGTGAGGAAGTTGAGCCATTCCAGCAGCTTGTAGCGTTCGGAACTGTCGCGGGCGGGCGCCAGCGCCTTGGCCGCGGCCCGGTCGGCGATCATCTGGACAATGACCGGGCCTTCGGTCACGATCTCGCCGCTGTCGAGCCCCAGCGCAGGGACCTGACCCTTCGGATTCACCTTCAGATAGTCGTCGCCGTTCTCGAGCTTCTTGGCCCGGAGATCGACCTTGACCAGCTCATAGGGCAGATCGGCCTCCAGGAGCGCGATGTGGGGGGACAGTGAGCAGGCGCCGGGCGAGTAGTACAGTTTCATGGAATTTCCTCCTCTTTTGGCTTGGCTCTGGCGAAACTACGCCTACATGCACGTGCATGGAACAGCAAGATTGATGCAGGTGCATCGAGTGGGTTAGAAGCGGGCGGCGAGTTTTGAGCGGGACCATGAAACGCAAACCATCGACCGAGGCAACTGCCGCCTGGATCCGCCTGATGCGGGTGCAGAGCCGCGTGCTCGACTGCGTCGAGCAGGATCTGAAGAAAGCGGGCTTCCCGCCGCTGGCCTGGTACGACGCGCTGCTCGAGCTGTCGCGGGCGCCCTCGGGCGAGCTGCGGCCGGTCGAGCTCGAACGGCAGATGCTGCTCCCGCAATACTCCACGTCGCGGCTGATCGACCGGCTGGTCGACGAGGGGCTCGCCTCCAGGCGCGAGTGCAAGATGGACAAGCGGGGCCAGTTCGTCGAGATCACCGAAGCCGGCCGCGAGTTGCAGAAGCGGATGTGGGGCGCCTATTCAGCCGCGATCGAGAAATATGTCGGCTCGAAACTATCCGACGCCGATGCCGTCAAGCTCAGCGGTCTGCTCGACCGGCTGGGCTGCTCGTGCGGCGAGATGAAGCTGCCGCCCGTAGTCAACGTCAACGAAAGCACGCCGTCGCGATGATCGCGCCGCAAACCAGCATGTCCGCGCGCCCGGTGGGTTCGCGGACCATCCCCGTCACCCGCGCGCGTTCGGCCGAAGCGCTTTTGATTAGAGTTTGATATGGCGCGAGACCAGATCGATATGACGCCGCTGCAATCGCGCGACGAACTCGTCGCGTGGTTCGAGGAAGGCTGCAAGGCCCCGTCCGAATTCCGCATGGGCACCGAGCACGAGAAAACGCCGTTCACGCTCGAAGGACATCGTCCCGTGCCCTACGAGGGCGCGCGCGGCATCGGCGCGTTGCTCGAAGGCATGAAGCTCCTGCTCGGCTGGGAGCCGATCATGGAGAAGGGCAACATCATCGGCCTCTACGACGTCACCGGCGGCGGCGCGATCTCGCTCGAGCCCGGCGGGCAATTTGAGCTCTCCGGCGCGCCCGTCGAGAACGTCCACCAGACCCAGAGCGAGGTGATGGCGCATCTGGCGCAGGTGCGCGAGATCGCAACTCCCCTCGGCATCGGCTTCCTTGGGCTCGGCATGACCCCGTCATGGTCGCGTGCCGAGATTCCGGTGATGCCCAAGGGCCGCTACAAGATCATGACCAACTACATGCCGAAGGTCGGCCAATACGGCCTCGACATGATGTACCGGACCTGCACGGTGCAGACCAATCTCGACTTCTCCTCGGAACGCGACATGGTCAAGAAGCTGCGCGTGTCGCTCGCGCTTCAGCCGGTCGCGACTGCCTTGTTCGCCAATTCACCGTTCACCGAAGGCCAGCCGAACGGCTTCCTTTCGTTCCGCTCCGAGATCTGGCGCGACACCGACAACGCGCGCTCGGGCATGATGCCGTGGGCCTTCGAGGACGGCATGGGGTTTGAGCGCTATGTCGACTACGCGCTCGACGTTCCCATGTATTTCGTCAAGCGCGGCGAAGACTACATCGACGTGTCGGGGTCCTCGTTCCGCGCTTTCTTCGACGGCCGCAACAATAATTTGCCTGGCGAGCGTCCGACGCTGTCGGATTGGGCCAACCATCTCTCGACGATTTTCCCGGAGGTGCGGCTCAAGCGCTATCTCGAGATGCGCGGCTCCGATGGTGGCCCGTGGGGCCGTCTGCCGGCACTCTCGGCATTTTGGGCAGGGCTACTTTACGACGATGTATCGCTCGATGCCGCCTGGGACCTCGTGAAACACTGGACCGCGCCCGAGCGCCAGGCCCTGCGCGACGACGTGCCGCGCTTCGGCTTCAAGGCGCGGATCAAGGACCGCTATCTGTTCGAGATTGCCAAGGAATGCCTTGTTCTGGCACATGCCGGCCTGCGCCGGCGTGGCCGAATCGACCAGCTCGGCCGCGACGAGACCCGGCATCTGGAGCCGCTTGATCGCATTATCGATTCCGGCCGGACGCCGGCCGAGGAAATGCTCGAGAAGTTCAACGGCGCCTGGCACGGCTCGGTGGAACCGGCCTACGCGGAATACGCTTTCTAGTTCGGTAGACCGACGATCAGGTTTCGCGCCGTTCATCGCCCATACAGGTTTGCGGCGATCAAATGACCGGCCAAAAAAACCTGAGCGTCGTCAATAACTCGAAAGCTGTTTTGATGGGGAATGGCCGCCTGCCTGGGGCCGTCATGGCAAGCGTCGTGGCCTGTGCCGCGCTGCTTTCGCTCCTGTTTGCGTGCGGGCCTGCGCACGCCCAGACGGCGTTCGATCGGCCCGGCGGCGACTATTTCAGCACGCCGGTGACATCGGGCGATCCCGAGGATTGTGCGCTGCTGTGCGAGCGCGATCGCCGCTGCCGCTCCTGGAGCTTCAGCTACCCCGATATCGACGGCGCCGCGGCGGTGTGCTGGCTCAAGAACGTCGTGCCGCCCCGGGTGCCGGGCAGTTGCTGCATTTCCGGCGTGCGCGGTGCTGGCGTGATCGAGCCGCGGGTCGAGGGCGTGGAAACCTCGATCGACCGCCCCGGCGGGGACTTGCGCAATTTCGAGCTCAAGAACGGCGAGGGCGAGGATGCCTGCAAGGCCGCCTGTACCGCCGACAACAAATGCCGCGCTTTCACCTATGCCCGCCCCGGCTACACCGGCCGCGAGGCGCGCTGTTTCCTGAAAAAGGAAATCAAGCCGCCGCGTCGCAAGGCGGGATTTACGTCGGGCGTGGTGAGGTAGAAAAGATTCCGTAGGGTGGACAAAGGCGCGAAGCGCCGTGCCCACCATCTCTGCAATCACGTTGGTTTTGGTGGGCACGCTGGCTTTGCCCACCCTACGGGATCTCACTCCGCATTATCGTTCGCCTGCGCCGCTTTCGATGCGAGCGCGCGCCAGCGCCGCCGCAACAGCGGTTCGACGATCGCGCGCTTCGCCTTGGACAGGCGGATCAGTACGATCGGATAGTCGGCGTAGTGATCGGTGAAGTAGAAGATTTTCGACTGGCTCTCGATGAGCATCGCGCGCTCGTCGATCGGGACATCCGGCATCACCAGGCTGTCGCCATCTTCCTTCAGGCGCGCCAGCAGCTTCTTGCGGACCTTCAGTGCCGGCGTGCCGTAGGAGGTGCCATCCTCGACCTCCGGCCACGTCAGCGCAAATTTTCTGACATCGTCGAAGGTCATTTGATCAGGGTCTTGGGCTCAGCTCAGTGCACGGCGGTGAAGAACCGCGCGAGCCGGAAGCCGGAGAGCCAGGTCCACACCGGCTGGCCGCGCATGCCGAGATCCCAGGAGCCCAGCACGGCATCGGCACGGCCGACCAGATTGTCGACCGGCAAAAGGCCGACCCCGCCCGAGCGCAACGGCACGCGGCTGTCGGCCGAGTTGTCGCGGTTGTCGCCGAGCACGAAGAGATGGCCAGCCGGCACCGTGACTTCCTGCGTGTTGTCGAGGGGGCCGTTGTCGCGCATCTTGAAGATCAGGTGCGACACGCCGTTTGGCAGCGTCTCCACATAGCGATAGGCCGGTTCGCTGCCGCCATTGTCGTCCTCGGCAGCACCGACGCCGTCCGGCTTCAGTTCGGCCGGGCGGTCGTTGATGAAGAGCTGGCCCTGTCGCATCTGAATGCGGTCGCCGGGCAGTCCCACGACGCGCTTGACCCAGGCCTGCGAGCGATCGCCGGGCCAGCGGAACACCACGACGTCGCCTTGCTTCGGCGTCTCCGCGAAGACGCGGCCGGTTTCCGGCAGGTTGATCTGGATCGGCAGCGACGAGGTGCCGTAGCCATAAGGGAACTTCGAGGCGAGCAGCGCGTCGCCGATCAGCAGCGTCGGCTCCATCGAGCCCGACGGCACATAGAATGGCTCGGCCAGCGCGCCCTTGGCGATGAACACGGCAGCGACGATGCCGGCGAGCTGCACGAGCTGCACGAGCAGTCCGCGCCAGCCGCTGCTCTTCCGCTTGGTGGTGCCAGTTACCTTCTCAACGCTCATGCGCCCGTTCCACCTACAGTAATGCGTTCCATTAGAAGCGACGGCTGGCCGACGCCGACCGGCACGCCCTGGCCGTTCTTGCCGCAAGTGCCGATGCCGGTATCAAGCGCAAGGTCGTTGCCGATCATGCGGATGCGGTGCAGGTCGGTCGGCCCGTTGCCGATCAGCATAGCGCCCTTCAAGGGCGCGCCGATCTTGCCGTTCTCGATCTTGTAGGCCTCGGTGCACTGGAACACGTATTTGCCCGAGGTGATGTCGACCTGTCCGCCACCGAAATTCGCGGCGAACACGCCGTTCTTCACCGAGGCGAGAATCTCGGCCGGGTCGCGATCGCCAGCAAGCATGTAGGTGTTGGTCATGCGCGGCATCGGCACGTGGGCATAGCCCTGGCGGCGACCGTTGCCGGTCGGCTTCATGTTCATCAGTCGCGCGTTCTGGCGATCCTGCATGTAGCCGACCAGAACGCCGTCCTCGATCAGCACGGTGCGGTTGGTCGGTGTGCCCTCGTCGTCGATCGACAGCGAGCCGCGGCGTGAGGCCATGGTGCCGTCGTCGACCACAGTGACGCCCTTGGCGGCGACCTGCTGGCCCATCAGACCGGCGAAAGCCGACGTCTTCTTGCGGTTGAAATCGCCTTCGAGGCCGTGGCCGACCGCTTCATGCAGCATCACGCCGGGCCAGCCTGCGCCGAGCACGACGTCCATCTCGCCGGCGGGGGCGGGAATCGATTCCAGATTGACCAGCGCCTCGCGCAATGCACCGTCGGCGGCATCACGCCAATTCTTGCTCTCGATGAATTCCGCATAGCCGGCGCGGCCGCCATAGCCCTTGCTGCCGCTCTCCTGGCGGTCGCCTTGCCCGGCGACCACGGAGACGTTGACGCGCACCAGCGGGCGGATGTCGCGATAGCTTTCGCCGTCGGGCCGCAGGATCTCGATCACCTGCCAGGTCGCGCCCAGGCTGACGCTGACCTGCCGCACCCGCGGGTCCTTGTCGCGCAGATAAGCGTCGATCTCCGCGAGCAGCTTGACCTTGGTCTCGAAGCCCGGCGCATCCAGCGGATTGTCGTCGCCATAGAGCCGCACATTGGTGTGTGTGGGCGGCGCCGCGAAGCTGCCGGAATAGCCGCCGCGCACGGCAGCAACGGCATCGGCGGCGCGAATCAGAGCCGGCAGCGACACGTCCGAGGAATGCGCATAGCCGACAGCGTCGTCCTTGACGGCGCGCAGGCCAAATCCCTGCGAGGTGTCGTAGGTCGCCTGCTTCAACCGCCCATTGTCGAATGTCAGCGCTTCGGTCTGACTGTATTCCAGGAACAATTCGCCGTCGTCGGCGCCCGCAAGCCCGCGCGCGACCTCGTGGCGAACCTGGTCGCGGTCGAGATTGGCGCGGTCGAGCAGGGACGTCGTGGCAGGGTTGGTCATGAATCCGTCCATTATCTGGAGATGTGCGGCAAGATAATGGTTTCGGACCCGTTGCGCGAGGGCGCGAAGCCTCACATTACGGAAACAATAGGTTCGCCGGGCCCCTACGGCAGCTTGTCGTATCCCTCGCCGAGCCCGTTCAGGCTGAGCGGGAAGCCGATGCCCTCTTCCGGGGTCTCGAAGATGATGAAGGTCGCGGTCTTGGCGCTGCGGAGCTGGCCGAGCAGCTTGTCGTCCATGACGACCTCGGCGACGCAGCCATTGGGCAGGCAGCGGACGAAACCGGCGCGGCCGACGTCCTGGTTGTCGAGCTTCAGCCCGAGGCCGGAGGGCAGCAGCACGCCGAGCGGGGCGACCACCCGCATCAGCCGGCTCTTCTGGTCGGCCGTCTTGAGCACGATCACGGTGAGGCCGGCGTTGGAGCGGTCCTCGGCCACCACGCTCTGGATCAGGGCGCATTGCTCGGCCTGGGCGCCCGGCGGGGTGTCGCAGCGGATCTGCCAGTCGCCATGGACGGAGCGAACCGCGCCCTGCGCATGGGCGAGGCCCGGCAATGCAAGGATCGGCAAGGCAAGGAAAAGGGGAATGGCCAGGCGGCCGATCAGCGTCTTGAGGCTGTTATCCGGCCCTGCCATGCATCTCGAAAGCCCCATCGGGGTCGGTCCCTCTGCTCGCTTCGGTCGCTCGCGCCTTGCGGATTGATACGGGAATGACGGCGGCTTGAAGGCGATTCGCAAGCAAATCCCGCGCCGCCTCGGTCAGCCTTCGCTGGCACGAATCAGGTTCCCGCGTAACTGTCCGCCAGTGCCTACCGCGGGCAATTCCGCTGTCAAGCCGCGGCATCCCCGGAAACGGTATTTTTGTCTGATGTTGCTGGGAAATATCTTGCGGGTGATGGCTGACAGAGGGGCCCCAAGACTGCATTGCGATAGATCAAGAATTATGGTTTGAGAAGCTTGATTTCGGCGTTCTAGCGATCTGGCCCAATTCCTCTTAGAGGTATTCTTGAGCGGCTGTTTGTCAGACGGGCGGATCGAATAAGCATTTCCCGGAAATAGGGGGATGCACCTGGGGTGATTTCGTTAGGGGAGCGCGAACGGCATGAAGATGTCGATAGGTCAGGTGGGCCGGCAATTGCTGGGATTGGCCACCATCGCCATGGTGGCGGCTGGCATCACGCTGGCGACGGGCGGCGCGGCGTTCGCCGAGCTCGGGCAGCCGTCCCCGTGGGAATGGCACCTTCAGGGCTCCGCGTCTCCGGTAATGGACAATATTGTCTGGTTCCACGACTTCTTGTCCGTGCTCGTTATCGTGATCACGCTGTTCGTGCTGGCGCTGCTCGTGGCCGTGGTCGTGAAGTTCAATGCGAGGGCCAATCCAGTGCCGTCGCGGACCACGCACAACACGCTGATCGAGGTAGCCTGGACCCTTGTCCCGGTGCTGATCCTGGTCGGCATCTCGGTGCCGTCATTCCGGCTGCTGTTCCTCGAACTCGATGTGCCGAAGGCGGACCTGACCATCAAGGCGACGGGAAAGCAGTGGTACTGGTCCTATGCCTATCCGGATAACGGCAAGTTCGAATTCGACTCGCTGATGGCCCAGGACAAGCAGCCGCGGCTGCTCGGCGTCGACAACGAGATGGTGGTTCCGGTCAACAAGGTCGTTCGTGTCCAGACCACCGGCGCCGACGTCATTCACTCCTTCGCGGTGCCTGCGTTCGGCATCAAGATCGACGCCATTCCCGGCCGGCTGAACGAGACCTGGTTCAAGGCAACCAAGACTGGCATGTTTTACGGTCAGTGCTCTGAACTCTGCGGCAAGGATCACGCCTTCATGCCGATCGCGGTGCGTGTGGTGAGCGAGCAGGATTTCGCCTCCTGGGTGGAAACGGCGAAGAAGAAGTTTGCGAGCGGCGGCACCAGCACTTTCGCCTCCGCGGCCGGCCCGGCGCAGTAGCGTCGGGTGAAGGCTCAGGTGGATTGAAGGCGACATAAAGGGCGGGACCTCCGAAGGTCCGAATGGGACGCAAGGCAGGATTTGAAAATGGCAACGAGCGCAGCAGCACACGGCGAACACGCGCAAGACCACGGACATGACGAGCACGCCCATCCGACCGGATGGCGGCGCTACGTCTATTCGACCAATCACAAGGACATCGGCACGATGTACCTGATCTTCGCGGTCATCGCGGGCGTCATCGGTGCCGCGATGTCGATCGCGATTCGTGCCGAGTTGATGTTTCCGGGCGTGCAGATATTCCACGAGTCGCACACCTATAACGTCTTCGTGACCTCACACGGTCTGATCATGATCTTCTTCATGGTCATGCCGGCGATGATCGGCGGCTTCGGCAACTGGTTCGTGCCGCTGATGATCGGTGCGCCGGACATGGCGTTCCCGCGCATGAACAACGTCTCGTTCTGGCTGCTGCCGGCGTCGTTCGCGCTGCTCCTGCTGTCGACTTTCGTCGAGGGCGAGCCCGGCGCCAACGGCGTCGGCGCCGGCTGGACCATGTATGCGCCGCTGTCGACCACGGGGCATCCGGGCCCCGCGGTGGACTTCGCGATCCTGTCGCTCCATCTGGCGGGCGCCTCCTCGATTCTCGGCGCCATCAACTTCATCACCACGATCTTCAACATGCGCGCGCCGGGCATGACCCTGCACAAGATGCCGCTGTTCGTCTGGTCGATCCTGGTGACGGTGTTCCTGCTGCTGCTGTCGCTGCCGGTGCTCGCCGGCGCGATCACGATGCTGCTCACCGACCGCAATTTCGGCACCACCTTCTTCTCGCCCGACGGTGGCGGCGATCCCGTGCTGTTCCAGCACCTGTTCTGGTTCTTCGGCCATCCCGAGGTGTACATCCTGATCCTGCCCGGCTTCGGCATGATCAGCCAGATCGTCTCGACCTTCTCGCGCAAGCCGGTGTTCGGCTATCTCGGCATGGCCTACGCCATGGTTGCGATCGGTGGCATCGGCTTCGTGGTCTGGGCCCACCACATGTACACGGTCGGCATGTCGTCGGCGACGCAGGCTTATTTCGTCGCCGCCACCATGGTGATCGCGGTGCCGACCGGCGTGAAGATATTCTCCTGGATCGCCACGATGTGGGGCGGCTCGATCGAGTTTCGCGCGCCGATGATCTGGGCAGTTGGCTTCATCTTCCTGTTCACGGTCGGCGGCGTCACCGGCGTCGTGCTGGCGAATGCCGGCGTCGACCGCGTGCTCCAGGACACTTATTACGTCGTCGCGCACTTCCACTACGTGCTGTCGCTCGGTGCCGTGTTCGCCATCTTCGCCGGCTGGTACTACTGGTTCCCGAAGATGACCGGCTACATGTACAATGAGACGATCGCGAAGGCGCATTTCTGGTTCACTTTCGTCGGCGTCAATCTGGTGTTCTTCCCGCAGCACTTCCTCGGCCTGTCCGGCATGCCGCGCCGCTACGTCGACTATCCCGACGCGTTCGCGGGCTGGAACCTGATCTCCTCGATCGGCTCCTACATTTCCGGCTTCGGCGTGCTGATCTTCCTCTACTGCGTGTTCGACGCCTTTATGAAAAAGGTCCCGGCGGGCGACAATCCCTGGGGTGCCGGCGCCACCACGCTGGAGTGGACGCTGTCCTCGCCGCCGCCCTTCCACCAGTTCGAAGTGCTGCCCCGCGTGCAGTAAGCGACATTCCGCGGCGCCCGTCACGGGCGCCGCGGCCCTACAGCGAAGCAAGCAGGTTTAAGTGTCCGTCCTCGATCACAACGCCATCGACTTCAATCCCAGGATCTCCGAAGCGGAGGTCGGCGATTACATCACGCTGCTCAAGCCGCGGGTGATGTCGCTCGTGATCTTCACCGCGCTGGTCGGGATGGCGTTGGCACCGGGGCATTTCCACCCTGTGCTCGCAATCACCTCGCTGCTCTGCATCGCCGTCGGCGCCGGCGCCTCCGGTGCGCTCAACATGGCGCTTGAGGGCGACATCGATGCCAAGATGTCGCGCACGGCGAATCGGCCGATCCCGCGCGGCCGCGTCACCCGGCCCGAGGCGATGACGTTCGGGATGACGCTCGCCTTCTTCTCGGTGATGACGCTCGGCATTCTCGTCAACTGGATCGCGGGCGCGCTGCTCGCCTTCACCATCTTCTTCTACGTCGTGATCTATACGATCGGCCTGAAGCGCTGGACGGCGCAGAACATCGTGATCGGCGGCGCTGCCGGCGCGCTGCCGCCGGTGGTGGCCTGGGCCGCCGTGACCGGCACGGTCGATGTCGAGCCGCTGCTGCTGTTCGCCATCATCTTCTTCTGGACGCCGCCGCATTTCTGGGCGCTGGCGCTGTTCCGCTCCGACGACTACGCCCGCGCCGGCATTCCCATGCTGCCCAATGTCGCCGGTCCCGACGCGACGCGTCTCCAGATCCTGCTCTACACCGTCGTGCTCATTGCGGTCGCTGCCGCTCCCTGGGCGCTGGGCTATTTCGACGCCATCTACGGCGTCACCTCGCTGGTGCTCGGCGCCGGCATGCTGGTGCTCGCCATCAATGTCTACTTGCGCCGGGAGCGCAGTCAGTCGCTGCGCGCCACCCGCAAGCTCTTTGCTTTCTCCATTCTTTATCTGTTTGCGCTGTTTGCGACGTTGCTCGCCGAGGTCGTGTACCGGGCGCTCGCTCCGTTGGCTGGGGGCGCATGAGAACGGGATGGCTGACAAACCCGAGCCAGATGGAATCGTCCTCACCGAGGCGCAGAAGAAGAGCCGTCGTCAGCGCTCGATTGCCATCGCCCTCGCGCTCGGTGTGCTGGTCGTGCTGTTTTTCGCCGTCACCCTGGTCAAGGGACCCGCGGTCCTAATTCGCCCGATATGAGGAAGATGGATCAGAAACCGACCATAGCGCAGGACGTGACGCCAAAGCCGCCGGCAGCGGTGCGCCGTGGTTTGGGCCGCGACGCGCTGGTCGCCTCGATCTGCGGCGGCGTGGTCGCGTTGATGGTCGGCGCATCCTATGCCGCCGTGCCGTTTTACAACTGGTTCTGCCGCTCCACCGGCTTCAACGGCACGACCCAGGTCGCGACCTCGGCACCTGCGAGCGGCCCGATCGCGCGCAAAATCTCGGTGCGCTTCGATTCCAACGTTGCGCCTGGCCTGCCCTGGAAGTTCGAGCCGGAGCAGAGCGAGGTCGAGGTCAATATCGGCCAGGTCACCACGATCTATTACACCGTGACCAACCAGGCCGCGCGCACAACGTCAGGCCAGGCTGCCTATAATGTCGCGCCGCTGACGGTCGGCTCGTATTTCCAGAAGATCAACTGCTTCTGCTTCACCGAGCAGACCATGGCGCCCGGCGAGAAGCGAGAGATGCCGGTTGTGTTCTACGTCGATCCGTCGATCGTCAACGACCACGACAATGACGGGCTCAGCACGATCACGCTGTCCTACACGTTCTATCCGGTGCGCGATCCGGTGGTGAAGCCGGTCGCAGCCGGCGAGGACGACAAGCGCAAGGGAAATCTCTGACCGCCGGGTTGATCGCCCGGGTGTCGGAGTAAGGGGATAAGTGCCGCACAGGCACGGGATTGAGGAGAGAGACCGCAATGGCTACCGCGCAAGGCAAGCATCACGACTACCACCTGGTCGATCCCTCTCCGTGGCCGGCGGTCGGCTCCGTCTCGGCCTTCATCATGGCAGTCGGCGCGATCACCTGGATGCATCACATGTTCTCGGCCGCGCCGATCATCTTCGGTGTCGGTACCATCGGCGTGCTCTACACCATGGCGAGCTGGTGGGGCGACGTGATCAAGGAAGCCCAGTACAAGGGCGACCACACCCGCGTCGTGCAGATCAGCCATCGCTACGGCATGATCCTGTTCATCGCCTCCGAGGTGATGTTCTTCGTCGCCTGGTTCTGGGCCTATTTCAACGCGGCGCTGTTCCCCGCTGATCCCGTTCACGCCACCCGCGAGGCGCTGTTCGGCGGTGTCTGGCCGCCGCATGGCATCGAGACTTTCGATCCCTGGCACCTGCCGCTCTTGAACACGCTGATCCTGCTCACCTCCGGTACCACGGTGACCTGGGCGCATCATGCGCTGCTCGAGAACGATCGCCAGGGTCTGAAGTACGGCCTGATCCTGACCATCCTGTTGGGCGCGACCTTCACCTGCGTGCAGGCCTACGAGTACAGCCATGCGGCGTTCTCGTTCGCCGGTAACGTCTACGGCGCCACGTTCTTCATGGCGACCGGTTTCCACGGCTTCCACGTCCTGGTCGGCACGATCTTTCTGATCGTGTGCCTGGCGCGCGCCTATGCCGGCCATTTCACGCCCACGCAGCACCTCGGCTTCGAGTTCGCGGCCTGGTACTGGCACTTCGTCGACGTGGTCTGGCTGTTCCTGTTCCTCTGCATCTATGTCTGGGGACACGGCGCCGAGACCATGGCTCACGGCGCGCACTGAGCCGCGGGAGATCGATTGGCAAAGGGCGGCCGCAGGGCCGCCCTTTTGCTTTGCCGCTGAAGAGGTTTCTCCAGGAAGTGTGGTAGATTAGCTTGTCATGAACCAAACCACCGGCACCTCCGAGACCCAGACCTCCGTCCTGCAAAGCGCGCTACGCGGGCTCGCCTGCAAATGCCCGCGCTGCGGCGCGGGCAAGCTCTATGCGGGCTTCCTGACGCTGGCGCCCGCCTGCGAGCGCTGCGGCCTCGACTACGCCTTCATCGATACCGGCGATGGTCCTGCGATCTTCATCATCATGCTGGCCGGTGCGATCGTGGTCGGCTGTGCGCTGGTGGTCGAGGTCAAGTACCAGCCGCCATACTGGCTGCATGCGGTGCTGTGGCTGCCGCTGATCCTCGCCACCACGCTCCTGCCCCTACGCGCGATGAAATCACTGTTGATCTCGCTGCAATTCCACCACAAGGCGGCGCCGGGCCGGCTGGTCGACCGCGAGAAATGAGCGAGACAGCGCGCAAGCCCCGCGTGGCCGGCTTCGCGCTGTTCACGCTGTTGCTAACGGCGGCCTTCGTCGCGCTCGGCGTCTGGCAGCTGCAGCGTCGCAGCGCCAAGCACGAATTGATCGCCGCACTCACTGAGCGTCTCGCGCAGCCGCCGATCGCGCTGCCGCCACCGGCACAATGGGGCGGCCTGAACGCCGCGCGCGACGAATTCCGCCGCGTCAGCTTCACCGCGACCTACGCGGCCTCGCCGGATGCGATGGTTTATTCGCCCGGCTCCGCCGTGCGCAAGGATGCCTCCGGCCCCGGCACCTGGGCCTTTCTGCCGGCGCGGCTGCCGGGCGGGGAGATCGTCGTGATCGATGCGGGGTTCGTCGAGAACACGATGCAGGATCGCGGCGTCGAGGATCGCGCGGTGAAGAAGCTCGTCACCGGCACGCCGCTCGCGCTCACCGGCTATCTGCGTTTTCCGGAAGCGCCGGGATGGCTCACGCCCGCGGAGAATCGCGACAAGCGGCTCTGGTTCGTGCGCGATCACCTGGCGATCGCAAGCGCACTCGGCTGGGGCGCGGTCGCGCCGTTCTACATCGACCTGGAGCAACCGGTCCCCGCGAACGGCATTCCGCGTCCGGGTCCGCTCGATGTGCATCTGAAGGACGACCATCTGCAATATGCCATCACCTGGTTCACGCTCGCAGGTGCGGTGTTGATCGCCTTCGCCCTCTGGGTGAGGGGACGGCGGCAGAGCGGAGCGACGCCGTAGGTTCCCGGACGAAACCCGGAATCGCCCGGGGTTTATTGTTCAGGACATATTCACGACTGTGATCCTAAGCCGCCTTGAGATTTTTCCGCGGCAGACAGGATTGCAGCGTGAGCGATTTTGATCAGATGGGAATAGTCGTCGATTGGGTGGATGCCTGCCGGAAGGGCGACCTTGCGGCGTTGCTCGACCTCTATACCGACGACGCCGAGCTCGAATGCACGTGCAACGGCAAGCACAGCTATCGCGGCCGGAGCGAGCTCGAAGCCTTTTGGAGGCCGCAGCTCAGCGCCTTCCCGTCGGTGCGCTTTGGCCTCGAAGAGATCAAGCCGGTGCCACAAGGCGTCGATCTCGAATATTCCGTTGCGGGCGCGCTGCGCATTCGCGTCTCGTTTCGGTTCAGCCCGGGAGGCAAGATCTACAGCATGGTCTGCGAGCCGGCGCAGCAGAGCTCTCACAATTGCGCCGCGTGCTAGCCGGAGCGCGGTACGTCCCGCGTCTTCTCGATCGGCAGGCGGCAGCGCACATAGGTTCGTTCGTCGGCACGCAGCAGTGACAGCGACCCGCTGAGCGCGCGCACGCGCTCGTGCATGCCGGTGAGGCCCCGGCCGAAGACATTCTCCGCGGGAAAGCCGCCGCCGTCATCGGAGACCTCGATGGCGAGGGCATCGCCGGCGACGGCTGCCTGCACGTGGGCGTTGCGCGCTCCGGCGTGGCGCAGCACGTTGGTCAGCGCTTCCTGGATCACCCGGTAGACGGTCTGGGCCAGCGCCCCGCCGATCCCGTCAAGCGCAGGATCGATCGTTGCCGTCACGGCGATATGCGGTGCCTGCCGGCGGAAATTCCGGAGCAGCGTCTGCACGCTGCTCTCGAGCCCCAATTCCTCGATGTACAGCGGCCGCAGCCGGTCGAGGATGCGGCGGTTGGCCTGCTGAAGTGCTTCGACCGATTGCAGCACCTCCTGCGCCGAATCGCCGAGATGTCCCGAAGCCGGCACGGCCTCGACCAGGGCGATCGTGCCGACGCGGATGCTGAACAACAGCGGCCCGAGCTCGTCATGCAGTTCGCGGGCGAGAACGCGCCGCTCGTCGTCCTGGAGCGACACCAGACGGTGCAGGAGATCGCGATTGTCCTGGCTCAATTGCGCGAGTGTTGCGGCGAGCGCATTGGCCTCCTCGCAGCTCTGCCGAATCTCCGGCGGCCCTCCGATCGGGATCAGGTTTGCGTAATCGCCGCGGCGTATCCGCGTCAGCCCTTCGCCGAGATTTTGCAGGGGATGCAGCGCCGATCCCGCGAAAACATAGGCGACGATTGCGGTGACCGCCGTCAGCACCGCGACGAGACCGATCAACGCGAGAAAGCCGACCCATTTCTCGAACACATCGGCCGACAGGTCGGGCCGGAACACGATGTCGCCGACGCGCGAGCCGCCGATCATCACCGGGGATGTCTCGTTCACGTCGGGAACACCAAGCAGGTCGATGAACCATCGTGGTACGCCATGCAGGGTGTGCAGGGCGTCATCCGCGGAAGAGGTGGGACCTGCCTCCGCCGGCCGGAATTGGATATCCGAGGCCGTATCCATCGCGTGGACAAAGGCCTCGAGCGCCTGCCCAGGCTTCTCGGAGGCCCGCAGGGTGGCGTTGAGCGCGGCCGCGACCATCCTGGTCGAGCGCCGCCCCGCCTCGTTCTCGTCGGCCAACTGGCCGGTCGCGAAGGTCTGGAGCAGCACGGCGCCCATGACCAGTGCGGCGACGAAGCTGACGCCGAGCGGAAGAAACAGTTGCGTCCTGAATGGGAGCCGTTGCCACATTAGGTCAATTCTAACGGGCATCAGCGGAATTTGCTCTTTCCATTTGTTCCCGGCGGCCTATGAGTCGAGAAAACAGAGAGTTACGATGCAAGATACCGCCAAGCCGGCAACCAGAGTACTGATCGTCGACGATCATCCCGTGGTGCTGTCCGGTTGCCGCACCCTGTTTGCGTCCGACCATTCCATCCGCATCGACGAGGCAACCGACGCCAAGTCCGGGCACCGCGCTTATATCAGCAAGCGTCCCGACGTCACGGTCATCGACATCAGCCTGCCCGACGTCTCCGGCTTCGAACTGATGCGCCGGATCCGCAAGGACGACCCGGACGCCAAGATCATCATGTTCAGCATGAATGACGATCCGGCTTTCGTGGTGCGCGCGGTCGAACTGGGCGCACAGGGCTATGTCTCCAAGGGCGACGACCCCCGGATCCTGCTCAAGGCAGTGCGCAAGGTGATCGCAGGCGACAATTTTATCTCCCCGCAGCTCGCGGAGGCCGTGACGTTCTCGGGCGCGGCCATCAAGGCCAATCCAGCCTCGCAGATGACCCCGCGGGAGCTGGAAATTCTCCGCCTGCTCGGGCGCGGCAACAAGATCGTCGAGGTCGCCGAGGCGCTCGGCATCTCCTACAAGACGGTCGCCAACACCACGTCCCTGCTCAAGCAGAAGCTCGGCGCCAAGAACCATTCCGACCTGATCCGGATCGCGGTGGAAATCGGGATGAACTGACTTTCGTCAGGGGACCGAACCGGCTGCTCCAGAATGCCGCCGGTCCGGCCGACGGAGTGGCATCGCCGTGCGTCTGGGCAATGTGGGGACGAACGGCTGGTACCATCCGCCGACACAATGGGCCGACGGGATGTTCGTTCCCAGGTTGGCGCGACACGCCGGGAAAACGAAGCAATAGCGTCCGCTGCCAAGCTGTATGAAGCTCAGCACCAGCCGTAGCATATCGGGAAAAACCGGAACATTTGGCTGCCCCCGTCGTTTTGTCCTTGACGATCCCTGGACAGGCGACGATAGCTCGAACGAACGATTTCAGGGGGTGGTGACACCCGACGCGAAAACCGGTCTGCACACAGCAACGACAGACCTTCCAAGAGGAGGGCTGCGGCATCGCCGCAGCCCTTTTTCGTTGACCGGTTTCCCGATGCCGCAAAACACTCTATGGTGCCGCAAAGCCTCCGGCTGCAAACTAGGAACATCGTGAAATCAAAGGCTTAAGGCTCGATTTCAGGCCGGGCCGGCCTTTGGAGGGCAGTTTGACTCGTTATATCTCGACCCGGGGCGAGGCCCCTGAGCTTGGCTTCTGCGACGTGATGCTGACCGGGCTTGCTCGCGACGGCGGCCTGTATGTGCCGGTCACCTGGCCGCAGCTCTCCGCTGAGACGATCACAGGTTTTTTCGGCCGCCCCTATTGGGAGGTTGCGGTCGACGTGATCCGTCCCTTCGTCGGCGGTGAGATTTCGGACGCCGACCTCGGTCGCATGGCGAACGAGGCCTACGCCACCTTCCGCCATCCGGCGGTGGTGCCGCTGCGCCAGATGTCACCGCATCAATTCGTGCTGGAGCTGTTCCACGGTCCGACGCTCGCGTTCAAGGACGTCGCGATGCAGCTGATCTCGCGGCTGATGGATCATGTTCTCGCCAAGCGTGGCCAGCGCACCACCATCGTGGTCGCGACGTCGGGCGACACCGGTGGCGCCGCAGTTGACGCGTTTGCAGGGCTGGAGAACGTCGATCTCATCGTGCTGTTTCCGCACGGCCGCATCTCCGAGGTGCAGCAGCGCATGATGACGACGACAGGCGCGGCCAATGTTCATGCGCTCGCCGTCCAAGGTAATTTCGACGATTGCCAGGCGCTCGTGAAGGGGATGTTCAACAACCACCGCTTCCGCGATGCGACCTCGCTGTCCGGCGTCAATTCCATCAACTGGGCGCGTATCGTCGCGCAGGTGGTCTACTACGTCACGTCGGCGGTTGCCGTCGGCGCGCCCGCGCGCGCGGTGGATTTCATCGTGCCGACCGGCAATTTCGGCGACATTTTCGCGGGCTACGTCGCCAAGCGCATGGGACTCCCGATACGGACGCTTCGCATTGCCGCCAACGTCAACGATATCCTCGCCCGCACGCTCAAGACCGGGATCTACGAGGTGCGCGAGGTGCATGCCACCGCGTCGCCGTCGATGGACATCCAGATCTCGTCGAATTTCGAGCGGCTGCTGTTCGAAGCCGGCCGGCGCGATGCGGCCGGCGTGCGCCGGCTGATGGAGCAGCTGAAGCAGTCGGGGCGCTTCGTGCTGCCCGACGCCACGCTGGCTGCGATCCGCGAGGAATTCGACGCCGGCCGCGCTGATGAGACCGAAACCGCGGCCGCGATCCGCGCTGCCTGGCGCGAGGCTGGCGAGCTCGTCGATCCCCACACGGCCGTCGCGCTCGCGGTCGCCGACCGCGATACCACCGACACGACCGTGCCGAATATCGTGCTCTCCACCGCCCATCCGGCCAAGTTCCCGGATGCTGTGGAGGCGGCCTGCGGCCAGCGGCCGCAACTGCCGGCTTGGCTCGACGGTCTCATGACCAAGTCCGAACACATGAAGGTGATCAAGAACGACCAGGCCGAGGTCGAGCGGTTCGTGCTGTCGGTCAGCCGCGCCGCAAAACAAGGAGTTGCCGGATGAGCGTCGAGATCTCCAAGCTTGCCTCCGGCCTGACCGTCGTGACCGACAACATGCCCCACCTCGAGACCGCGGCGCTCGGCGTCTGGGCCGGCGTCGGCGGCCGCGACGAGAAGCCGAACGAGCACGGCATCTCGCACCTTCTGGAGCACATGGCCTTCAAGGGCACGACAGGGCGATCCTCGCGCGAGATCGTGGAGGAGATCGAGGCGGTCGGCGGCGACCTCAACGCCGGCACCTCGACGGAGACGACCTCCTATTATGCCCGGGTGATGAAAGCCGACGTGCCGCTGGCGCTCGATGTGCTCGCCGACATTCTGGCCAATCCCGCCTTCGAGCCCGACGAGCTCGAGCGCGAGAAGAACGTCATCGTGCAGGAAATCGGCGCCGCCCAGGATACGCCCGACGACGTCGTGTTCGAGCATCTCAACGAGCTCTGCTATCCCGACCAGCCGATGGGGCGCTCGCTGCTCGGCACCGCCAAGACGCTGAAAGGCTTCAACCGCGACATGCTGCGCGGGTATCTCTCGACGCATTACCGCGGGCCCGACATGGTCGTGGCGGCCGCCGGCGCCGTCGATCACACGCAGGTTGTCGCCGAGGTCGAGAAGCGCTTTGCAAGCTTTGAGGCAACGCCGGGGCCGAAGCCGCAGGCAGCCCAGTTCGGCAAGGGCGGCATCAAGGTCGTACACCGCGAACTCGAGCAGGCGCACCTGACGCTGGCGCTCGAAGGCGTACCGCAGACGGATCCGGCGCTGTTCTCGCTGCAAGTCTTCACCAACATCCTCGGTGGCGGGATGTCGTCGCGGCTGTTCCAGGAGGTCCGCGAGAAGCGCGGCCTCTGCTACTCGATCTACTCATTCCATGCGCCCTATACCGACACCGGCTTCTTCGGCCTCTACACCGGGACCGACCCCGCCGACGCGCCCGAGATGATGGAGGTCGTCATCGACGTCATGAACGATTCGGTGGAGACGCTGACCGAAGCCGAGATTGCCCGCGCCAAGGCGCAGATGAAGGCCGGCCTCTTGATGGCGCTGGAGAGCTGCTCGTCGCGCGCCGAGCAGCTTGCCCGTCACGTGCTCGCCTATGGGCGGCCGCAAACGGCGCAGGAGCTGGTGGCCCGGATCGACGCCGTCAGCATCGAATCGACCCGCGATGCCGCGCGTGCACTGCTTTCGCGCAGCCGCCCTGCGGTGGTTGCATTGGGCAGCGGCAGGGGTCTGGACACGGCGGTGTCTTTTGCGGAAGGATTGACCCGGGCGCGCACCAAGGCGCAGCTGCATTAGGAGCCGCGCACGGCGCCCCGGGAAGCATCACCATGGCCCTGTTTCGCCTGCCATCCAGTGGACCTGCCGCCCTCGCCCCGCGCGGCAACGGGCTCTTGCTGCGCGCACCGCAGATGTCCGATTTTCTGCAATGGGCGCATCTGCGCGAGACCAGCCGCGATTATCTGACGCCGTGGGAGCCGATCTGGCCGTCGGACGATCTGACCCGGTCCGGCTTCCGCCGCCGCCTGCGTCGCTATTCCGAGGATATCGCCGCGGACCGCTCCTACCCCTTCCTGATCTTCCGCGAGCTCGACGGCGCTATGGTCGGCGGCATCACGCTGGCCAATGTCCGCCGCGGCATCGTGCAAGCGGGGACCATCGGCTACTGGGTCGGCCAGTCCCATGCCCATCGCGGCTACATGACGGCCGCGCTTCGGGTGCTGCTCCCGACGCTGTTCGGCGAGCTCAATCTGCACCGGGTTGAGGCCGCCTGCATCCCCACCAATGCGCCGTCGATCCGGGTGCTGGAGAAATGCGGCTTCTCCCGTGAGGGCCTGGCGCGCCGCTATCTCTGCATCAACGGGATCTGGCAGGACCATTTGCTGTTCGGCCTGCTGCACGAGGATTTCCGCGGTTGAGCGCCGGTCTCCGCGCGGGCCAAACTCAGCTTTTTCGTGCCTTGGGATCGCCGATTTTAGCGATATAAGCGCACCAAGCTGGCGACCTGCCAGGATGGTGTCACGGAGTACGGGCGTTCATGAAAGAGCTTTGGTCATTGCGGAATGCGCTGCGGCGAGGTCCGGTGATCGGGCTGGCGCTCTCGGTCTCACTGGCGGCCGTCTCGCCGGTCGCGGCGCAGTCGCTGACCGACCGCTTCAAGAGTCTGTTCGGCGGCAAGTCCGACGAGCCGGCCGAGTCGAAGCCTGCGCCCGCGCCGGGTCAACGGCCGGCCGACGATGAGCTCGAATGTCCTCAGGTCACCGTGCGCGCCGGGGCGTCCACCTATGGGGTCGGGGTGACGGGTAAGCCGGCCGTCGGCAACGACGTGCGTTTTCAGGCCTCCATCACCAAGATGGCGCGCGAATGCGCCCGCAACGGAGGCGAGATCACGGTGCGCGTGGGCATCCAGGGCCGCGTCATCGCAGGCCCCGCCGGCGCGCCCAGCACGGTCGATGTCCCGCTGCGCGTCGCGGTGGTGCAGGGCGGCGTCGGCGAGAAGGTGATCGCCTCCAAGGCCTATCGGACCACGGTCGAGATGTCGGAGGGCGGCAGCGTGCCGTTCACCTTTGTCGCCGAGGACCTGTCCTATCCGGTGCCCTCGGCCGCGGTCGCCGACAACTACATCTTCTATGTCGGCTTCGACCCGCAGGCGCTCGCGCCCGAGCCGAAGGCGCGGGGGAAGAAGAAGTAGGTCGCGGCAACTTCAGCTGTCATGCCCCGGCTCGACCGGGGCATCCAGTACGCCGCGGCGTATCGATCAATCACAATCGTCTCGGAGTACTGGATCACCCGCTTTCGCGGGTGATGACATCGAGTTTGCGGTTGTCGTGTCGGCCAAACAAAAAAGCCGGCGCTCGTGGCGCCGGCTTTTTGATTGTTGGCGAGAGCCGTTGCCCTCAGTTCAGCTTCTGCCGGACTTCGGTGATGCCCTTGGCCAGCAGATCGTCGGCGACCTGGCCCTTGACCGACTGCGACAGGATCGTGGAAGCGGCCTGGACGGCGGCTTCCGCGGCTGCGGCACGGACGTCGGCGAGCGCCTGGGCTTCGGCGAGCGCGATCTTGCCCTCGGCGGTCTTGGTGCGGCGGGCGACGAAATCTTCCATCTTCGCCTTGGCCTCCGTCGCGATGCGCTCGGCTTCGGCCCTGGCGTTGGCGATGATGTCGGCGGCTTCGCGTTCGGCCGAAGCCGTGCGCGCCTTGTAGTCGGCGAGCACCTTCGCCGCCTCCTGCTTGAGACGCATCGCGTCGTCGAGCTCGGCCTTGATGCGGTCGGCGCGATGGTCGAGCGCAGCCATGGCCTTCTTGAAGACCCCGAGATAGCCGAACACGACCATCAGGATCACGAAGGCGACGGCGACCCAGAATTCAGGTTCGAAGAACATATCGTCTAACCCTTCAACGACGCGTCAACGGCGGCATTGACCGACGCCGCATCCGGAATGACGCCCGTGAGCTGCTGCACGATCGAACCTGCCGCATCGGCCGCGATGCCGCGGACGTTGCTCATGGCGGTCGTGCGGGTCGAGGCGATGGTCTTCTCCGCCTCGGCGAGCTTGGCCGCCAGCTGCTCTTCCAGCACCTTGCGCTCGGCTTCCGTCTGCGCATTGGCCTTGTCGCGTGACTCGTTGCCAATCGCCTGCGCACGCGCGCGCGCCGAGGCGAGCTCGCTCTCGTAGGCTTTCAGCGAAGCATCGGACTGATCCTTCAGCTTCTGCGCTTCGGCGAGGTCGCCCTCGATCTTGTTCTGACGCGCCTCGATCGCGCCGCCGACGCGCGGCAAAGCGAGCTTGGACACGATCACGTAAAGCACGACGAAGAAGATCGCGAGCGACACCAGCTGCGAAGCAAAGGTGCTGCTCTCGAACGGCGGAAAGCCGCCACCGTGACCGCCTTCGGCCTCGGTGTGGGCGCCCGCCGCCGGACCCTTCGCCCCGCCATGACTCTCAGCCATGGAGTACTCCTGTTGCTGTCAGGCGCGCCGCTTCGGTCGAAGCGGCGCGAAACAAATCGTCCTCAGAGCGGAACGAACAGCAGCAGCAGCGCGATCAGCAGCGAGAAGATGCCGAGCGCTTCGGTCACGGCGAAGCCGAAGATCAGGTTGCCGAACTGGCCCTGAGCGGCCGACGGGTTGCGAACGGCTGCGGCGAGATAGTTGCCGAAAATCACGCCCACGCCGACGCCCGCACCGCCCATGCCGATGCACGCGATGCCCGCGCCGATAAGTTTTGCTGCTGCCGGATCCATTTTTGACTCCTTGGAGGAAAGATTGGGTTGTGGGTGGAAATTCCCCGGACCGCTCAGTGTCCCGGATGAATGGCGTCGTTGAGATAGATGCAGGTCAGGATCGCGAACACATAGGCTTGCAGGAACGCGACCAGGATCTCGAGAGCATACAGCGCGATCGTGAGCGCCAGCGGCAGCACGCCGCCGACCCAGCCGAGGGCGCCGAGCGAGAAGCCGAGCATGGCAACGAAGCCCGCGAACACCTTCAGCGCGATGTGGCCGGCCAGCATGTTGGCGAACAGACGGACGCTGTGGGAGACCGGCCGCAGGAAGAACGACAGGACCTCGATGAACATCACCAGCGGCAGGATGTAGATGGGGACGCCGTGGGGAACGAAGATCTTGAAGAATTTCACGCCGTTCTTGACGACGCCGTAGATCAGGACGGTGAAGAAGACCAGCAGCGCAAGCGCTCCGGTCACGATGAGGTGGCTCGAGATCGTGAAGGTGTAGGGGATGATACCCACGAGGTTCGAGACGCAGAGGAACATGAAGAGCGAGAAGATCAGCGGGAAGAACTTCATGCCTTCCGCGCCGGCGGTCGAACGGATGGTCGATGCGACGAACTCGTAGGAGATTTCCGCGACCGACTGCAGGCGCCCGGGAACCAGCTGCCGGCCGCTGGCAAGCATCAGGAACGAGATGATCGCCACCGCAACCAGCATGTAGAGCGAGGAATTGGTGAAGGCGATCGTCTGATTGCCGATATGGCCGATCGTGAAGAGAGGCTCGATGTTGAACTGGTGGATCGGATCGATTTTCATCGGCGCGGCATCTCTTGGTCTGCCGGGCTAGCCGGCTGGTCTCGGTGTGCCGGTGCGGGCCGGCCCGCACCGGCGAAGCCGGCGCGATCATTCCTCTCCAGTTTGGATTGGCTACGAACCACCGCGCCTGTTTTGACCCGCGCCCGCCGTTCTCACCACGTTCACCACGCCGGCCACGAAGCCCAGCAGCAGGAACACGATAAATCCGAAAGGCGATGTCGACAGCAAGCGGTCGAAACCCCAGCCAATCCCCGCTCCGACAACGACCCCGGCGACCAACTCGGAGGATAACCGGAAACCAAGCGCCATCGCCGAGGCTCTGGCCGCTTTGTCCTCACCGTCACCTGCGGGTTGCTCGGTCTTGACGTGGCGGCCGCGAAATTCGCTCAACCGCTGATCAAGATTCCCGAGCCGTTCGGAAAGCGCAGCTTCCTCGGGCGATCTATCGCGATCTCCATTCTCGCCGCGTCCCGTGTCCTGAGCCATGCCACGAAGACCCGAAACGCTGCGGTTGAATGGAAATTACGCCCGCCACCCTCAAAAGCCGCGCGGACCATACTGACCGCTCATAATCAAGTCAAGCCGAGTCACGATTGCGTCGTGTTCTGTTATCTATTTGATCTATATGGCAATATTGCCTTGCGCGCCGGCGCTGCACACAGCTTGACGCCGCACCGCAGCAGCTGTCCTCGCGATCCGCCGACGTCGCCGACATTTCGCCGCCGCCCCGGGATCAAACGGACCGCCGCGATCGTTGATTTCGCGGATGCGTTTCGGGCGGCGGATTCGTTGGACGAAGCTATGCGCTACCGTCCGCGGAGGTGTAGAATTCGGGATGCGCCACCTGCGCGTCGTGGCGGAGAGCGCGATGAGACCAGCAAGATCATCCACTGCGTCATGGTTTGCGACGGCGGCAATTGCCGCCGTGATGACAGCCAGCGGCGGTCTGGTGGCCGCCCAATCGGCGGCCGATAGCGAAAACGGCCGCTACACCATGACGCCGATCCCGCAGGGCGTGCTGAGGCTCGACACCCGCACCGGCACGGTCTCGACCTGCACCAGGAATGACGCCGGCTGGGCTTGCTACGCCGTTCCCGACGAACGTTCCGCGCTCGATGCCGAAATCGGCCGGCTCCAGGCCGAAGTCGAGCAGCTGAAGGGGCAGCTCGCCGCCGGGCCGACCGTCTCGGGCAAGGTCGACGAGGCGTTGCCGAAATCGGATTCGCTGAAGAAGGCTGAGCCGAAGGTCGCCGAGGGCGACCGCAGGATCGAGATCCCGCTGCCCAGCGACCAGGACCTCGACCGCGCGATGTCGTTCCTGGAAAAGGCCTGGCGGCGGCTGATCGACATGGCCAACCGCGTGCAGAAGGACGTGTCGGGGAAGATTTAGCGCGTGGCGGGACGCTTTCGCAGTTGAGAGAATTTTCATGACCTCAATCAAAGCGCAGACTCGCTCGACACCGTCGACGGTGCACGCCACGAGCATCAGCACCGCGACGCTGACGCTGCAGACCCCAGGCAGCGGATTCTTCGACTTCACGCCCGAAGCCGCGAAATTCATCGCCGACGTTCATGCGCGGGACGGTGCGCTGATGCTGTTTATCCGTCACACCTCGGCATCGCTGACAATCCAGGAGAATGCCGATCCTTCCGTGCTGGTCGATCTCACCACGGTGCTGGCGCGACTCGCGCCCGACGATGAAGATGCAGGCTGGACTCACGACACCGAAGGGCCGGACGATATGCCGGCGCACATCAAGACCATGCTGACGGGGACCTCGTTGCAGGTACCGGTGCTCGGTGGCGCGCTGGCGCTGGGCACCTGGCAGGCGATCTATCTGATCGAGCACCGCAGCCGTCCGCACCGGCGCGAGGTCGTGCTGCAATTCATCGGTGCGACCTCGTGACAAAGCAAAACCGGCCGCGGGGGATCCGCGGCCGGCTTGTTGTCGCTGGCGCCGGCGTGAACGCCGGTACCGGTCAGGTCGTCTTGATATCGACGTCCTTGGTCTCAGGCAGGAACAGGAAGCCGACCACAGCGGTGATCACCGCGAACACGATCGGGTACCACAGGCCCGCATAGATATCGCCGGTCGAGGCCACGATCGCGAATGCGGTCGCGGGCAACAGGCCGCCGAACCAGCCGTTGCCGATATGGTAAGGCAGCGACATCGAGGTGTAGCGGATCTTGGTCGGGAACAATTCGACCAGCATCGCCGCGATCGGGCCGTAGACCATGGTGACGAAGATCACCAGGATGAACAGCAGCCCGATGATCGCTGCGACCTGCGGGCGGAAGATGTCGAACGGATTCGACATCTTCACGATACCGGTGTCGCCCGCCTTGGGATAGCCGGCCGCCTGCACCGCGGCGAGCACCGCCGGGTTGCTGTCCTTGGCGTTCGCGTAAGCCACGTCCTTGCCGTTGACGACGACCTTGACGCCGGAGCCGGGCGCGCCGCTGGTCGTTGCGTACTTGACCGACGACTGCGACAGGAAGGCGCGTGCGGTGTCGCAAGGCGAGGTGAAGACGCGGGTACCGACCGGGTTGAACAGATCGCCGCAGCCCGCGGGATCGGCCACCACCTCGACCTTGGTTGCTTCGATCGCCTTCTCCAGCGCCGGGTTGGCGTTGGTGGTGATCATCTTGAAGATCGGGAAGAAGGTCAGCGCCGCAATCAGGCAGCCGCCGAGGATGATCGGCTTGCGGCCGATCCTGTCCGACAGCGCGCCGAAGACGACGAAGAACCCGGTGCCGAACAGCAGCGACCATGCGATCAGCAGGTTTGCCGTGTAGCCGTCCACCTTCAGGATCGATTGCAGGAAGAACAGCGCGTAGAACTGGCCGGTGTACCAGACCACGCCCTGACCCATCGTGCCGCCGAGCAGCGCGAGCAGCACGAGCTTGCCGTTCTGCCAGTTGGCGAACGCCTCCGTCAGCGGGGCCTTCGAGCTCTTGCCCTCGTCCTTCATCTTCTGGAAGATCGGCGATTCATTGAGGCGGAGCCGGATCCAGACTGAGACGCCGAGCAGCAGCACCGAGACCAGGAACGGGATGCGCCAGCCCCACGCCGCGAAGTCGGCTTCGCCGGTCGCGGAACGGGTGAACAGGATTACCAGCAGCGACAGGAACAGGCCGAGCGTCGCCGTGGTCTGGATGAACGATGTGTAGTAGCCGCGCTTGCCGTTCGGGGCATGCTCGGCCACATAAGTCGCCGCACCGCCATATTCACCGCCGAGGGCGAGACCCTGGGCGAGGCGCAGTGCGATCAGGATGACTGGCGCCGCGAAGCCGATCGTGGCCGCGCTCGGCAGCAGGCCGACGATGAAGGTCGAAAGACCCATGATCAGGATGGTGACGAGGAAGGTATATTTGCGGCCGACGATGTCGCCGATGCGGCCGAACACGATGGCGCCGAACGGGCGGACCAGAAAGCCCGCGGCAAACGCCAGCAGCGCAAAGATGTCGCGCGTCGCCGGCGGATAGGCCGAGAAGAATTGCGCGCCGATGATCGAAGCCAGCGATCCGTACAGATAGAAGTCGTACCACTCGAAGACGGTACCGAGCGAGGAGGCGAGAATGACGAAGCGTTCGTCCTTCGTCATACCTCCTGTGCGCGCCTGAGACACAGCCATTGTCGACATGTTGCGATCGCTCCCCGAAACGTGTTTCCTCTGTCCCCGACGTCCGGATCCTCCCGGATCGACCAGGGCCTTGCGGTTAAAGTAACATCGCCGTGAAACCCGCCCCAATACGACTTTCGGCCTTGCCCACTGACGCTCGCCTGACGCGCGGGTATCCGGTGCCGCACAGCGGCAGGTGGTTTCGGGATTAACCCCCTTTCGCGCAAAGGGATAATGGGCACTTGCATGCCACGGCCGGCCGAGGAACAATTGACCATCGCGGGGGTCCGGATTACTGGCCCGGTGCAAACCACAGCAAGAGATCGATGAACGCTCCTACGCCCCACCTCGTCATTGCAGATGACCACCCGCTGTTCCGTGATGCGCTGCGGCACGCGGTGGCCGGCGTCCTGAGCACGGCGAAGATCGACGAGGCCGGATCGTTCGAGGATCTGACGAAACTGCTGGAGCAGACCTCCGACGTCGATCTGGTCCTGCTCGATCTCTCGATGCCCGGCATCTCCGGCTTTTCCGGCCTGATCTATCTGCGCGCGCAATATCCGGCGATTCCGGTGGTGATCGTGTCGGCCTCCGACGACAGCGCCACGATCCGCCGCTCGCTCGATTTCGGCGCCTCCGGCTTCATCCCGAAGCGGTTTGGCGTCGAGACGCTGCGCGATGCCATCCTCAAGATCATGGACGGCGACGTCTGGGTTCCCGCCGACACCGACCTGTCGGCCGCCGCAGACCCCGACATGACGCGCCTGCGCGACCGCCTGGTGACGCTGACGCCGCAGCAGGTGCGGGTGTTGATGATGCTCTCGGAGGGGCTGCTCAACAAGCAGATCGCCTATGAACTCGGCGTCTCCGAGGCGACCATCAAGGCGCATGTCTCCGCGATCCTGCAAAAGCTCGGCGTCGAGAGCCGGACCCAGGCGGTGATTGCCGCAGCCAGGATCGCAGGCGGGCAGTGGAAGCAGGGCACCCCGACCGGGTGATTGGCTACAGCGTCTCCAGGAACTCGTTTGCGGCCCGGATATCGGCGGTCTCGGAACCCGTGACAAAGCCATCGAGCGCCGATTGAAGCAATAGCTTCGCCTCCTGGCCCTGGCCGCGTTCGGCAAAGAGGTTTGCAAGATCGATTGCGGAGCGCAGCTCCCAGGCTTTTGCGCCCTTGCGACGGCTCAGTTCAAGCGCGTTGCTGAGCGAGGCTTCCGCTTCCTCGCCCATCGGCCGCGGCAGGGACAGCAACACCTTGCCCTTCATGCGCAGCAGCTCGGGCATGTAGAGGTGATCGCCGCCTTGCGTGACGAGCCGGATCGCGTCGTCGATCACGCGCGCGCTCTGTTCGATCTGCCCAAGCGCCAGAAGGCCGTGAACCAGCGCGATATTGAAGGTCGTGGTGAGCAGCTCATAGCCTGCGTCGTGCAACTCCTGCAGGCTGCGCCTGATCGTCTCCACGCCGCTCCCGGCGTCTCCGCGCCGGATCGCAAGCTCGCCTTTCACGCCCCTTCCGACCGCGAGATAAGGTCCCATCGAGCGCGATTCGGCGTGAGTGATGAATCGATCGATGTTCTCTTCCGCGCCGTCGAGGTCACCGCTCCAGAGATCGATCGAGACCGCCCATATCAGAGCGATGCAGAGCGTGATCGGATGATCCATTTGCGCGGCATCATTGACCGTCTGCCGCGCCAGTTGCCGCGCATGTGAGGGCTGACCCTGTAGCCAAAGCTCTCGCGCCAGCGAGATGCCGGCCCGGTTGCGATGATCGAAGCCGTAGACCGTGCTGATCCGCTCCGTGCCGGGCCCTTGCCAGGCAGCCTCCAGCATCTTCATCGCGTCGCGATGTTCACCGCCCAGATGCAGCGAGACGCCGACGAGCGATTGCGCGAGGGCGACGGAGGCGGCGTCGCCCAACGCTTCGGCAACTGCGAGACTCTGCTGCGCATAGCCGAGCGCGGCATCGAACCGGCCGATCCGCTCGTGGAAGATGTGCATCCGGCCGAGCAACTGGAGCTGGTTCGGCGCGTCGCCAAGAGCCTCGGCAATCGCAAGGCTCCTGGTCAGGGCGTTGCGCGCGGCTTCACTGCCACCGCGGGTGAACATCAAGCTCAATCCGAGCGCGGCTTGAATATGCATTTCCTCGGCGCTGCCGCGCGAGGCGGAATCGATCGCAAGCAGCGCCCGCTCGGACCAGCGCCGGCATTCGGTGAGCAGGGACATCGCCAGGAAAACTGGCGCCGCAGCAGCGGCGAGCGCAATGCCGATGCCGACGTCGCCGCGCGGGCCGAAGCACCAGTCGAGCGCGGCACGGACATTGTGAAGCGCGGAAAAATGAATGGCGCGCTCGTCGGCGCTCGGCACCGTCGCCCATTTCGTGCCGGCCTGTTGCAGCCATCGCCGGTAATAGGTGGCGTGGCGGGCGGCGAGCGCCGATCCGTCGTCCTCGATTGCGAGCAGATAGGCGCGCGTCGTGTCGAGAAGGCGGTAGCGCATCATGGCGCCGATCGGCCGCGGCGCGACCATCGACTTGGCGACGAGGCTGTCGATGGCATCGAACAGCCGGGAGCGGTCGATGTAGTCGTCGGGCACCACCTCGAGCGCGGCGTCGATGGTGAAATGCCCGGCGAAAACCGCAAGCCTGCGCAGCACGAGGCGTTCGAGATCGGACAACAGGCCGTAGCTCCAGTCCAGCGTGGCCTGCAACGTCTTCTGTCGCGGCGGCGCGGTCCGCTGACCCTGCCAGAGCAGGTTGAGGCGCTGGTCCAGCAAGGCCGCAGTCTGCTCCAGGCCGTAGGCTTCGACGCGGCCCGCGGCGAGCTCGATCGCCAACGCCATGCCGTCGAGCTTGCGGCAGATGCCCGCAGCGATGGCGGCACTGGAATCGTCGAGTGCGATCCGCGCGCCGGCGGCTTCCGCACGTTCGAGGAAGAGTTCGAGCGCGGGATAGGTCCGGGCAGCCGCAGCCGTCAGTTCTGGGCCGTCGGGTGGAACGGCAAGCGGCGCCAGCCGGTAGACCTGCTCGCCTTCGACGCGCAGGGCCTCCCGGCTTGTGGCCAGGATATGGACGTGCGGCGCGGCGTGAAAGACCTCAGCGGCCAGCGGGGCTGCGGCCGCCATCACGTGCTCGCAATTGTCCAGGATCAGCAGCATCTTCTTGTCCTGCAGATGCGCAAGCAAGGCAGGCATGGGATCGTCGGCCTGGGCCGGCAGACCAAGCATCAGCAGCAGCGAGGTGATCACGAGATCGGGGTCGCTGAGTGCTGCAAGATCCACGAAGTGCGCGGCATCGGCGAATGTCTCGAGCAGATCGTGCGCGATCGCCACGGCAATTGCGGTCTTGCCAACGCCGCCGGGGCCGACGATCGTGACGAAGCGTGATGCGGTGAGCTTCTCCGACACGGTGGCGCACGCGTCGGCCCGCCCGACCATCCGACGCAGCCGGTTCGGCAGTTTGACGGGCGGCAATTCGATCCGCGGCACTGGGCGTCGCTGCGCCGGAAGATCCGCATGCGAGATCGGTGCCACGAAGCAATAGCCGCGGCCCGACAAGGTCGCGATGTAGCGGGCGCCGTCCTTGCCATCGCCCAGCGCTTTCCGCAGCGCTGCGATGTGAAAGCGCAGATTGGCTTCCTCGACGGTCATGCCGGGCCAGAGCTGGGCGATCAGATCCCATTTGCTGAGGGCCTGGTTCGGCCGCGACATCAGCGCGATCAGTGTGTCGAACGCCTTTGCGCCGAGCGGCAGCGCAACGCCGTCACGCATCACGAGCCTTTCATGCGGAGCCACGGTGAAGGGCCCGAACGAGAGCGTCGTTGCCGCAGGCGCGGCCGGCTCAGTCATCACGAAATCTCGCCCATTTGCGGACCCGCATAGCCAGTCCCCGGAGATCCGGCAAGTCCGGCTTGGCATCGGCGTCAGCCCCTGCATGCAAGTCTCGTCATCGGGTTCCCGGACGGGCTCACAACTTCTCACAAGTCCAAACGGGCGTGCTGGGGCGGCGGCTGGTAGGTCATTGCGCGGCAGCAAGGAGATCCTGATGAGCCAGACGGCAAAAATCCTCTACACGGCCCGGACCCACACCACCGGTGGTCGCCAGGACGGCATGTCGCGAAGCTCCGACGGCCGCCTGGATGTGAAGTTGTCGCCGCCGGGCGGCGCAGGCATCGGCACCAATCCCGAGCAATTGTTCGCGGCCGGCTGGTCCGCCTGCTTCGAAGGCGCGATGGAGATCGCAGCTCGCAAACGGAAAATCGTGCTTCCGAGCAAATGCGCAATCGATGCCGAGATCGATCTCGTCCTCGTCAAGGGCGCCTATGCGCTCAGGGCCCGGCTCGGTGTCAGCCTGCCCGGCCTCGATCGCGAGGTCGCGCGCGATCTCATCGATGAGGCGCACCAGACCTGTCCTTACTCAAAGGCCGTTCGCGGCAACATCGACGTCAGCGTCGATCTGATCTGACGACTCGACAACCATCAACAGGATATCAAGACCATGAAACAGATCATCGACCAGCATCGCCGCCAGTTCCTCGGCGTGGCAGCCGGGACCGTCGCCGTCGGTCTCGGTGTGATCGACCTTGCGCGCGCCGAGACGGAGACACCGCGACCCTCAGTAACGAATGCCTCCTTCGGCACCATCAAGCAGATCAATGCGGGTGTGCTGAACGTCGGCTACGCCGAAGCCGGTCCCGCGACCGGCCCGGTGGCGATCCTTCTCCACGGCTGGCCCTATGACATTCACAGCTTCGTCGATGTCGCACCGATCCTGGCGCAGGCCGGCTATCGCGTGATCATCCCGTATCTGCGCGGCTATGGCTCGACGCACTTTCTCTCCAGCGAGACGCCGCGCAACGGCGAGCCGGCGGCGTTGGCGGTCGACATCATCGCGCTGATGGATGCGCTCGACATCAAGAAGGCGGTCGTTGCCGGCTTCGACTGGGGCGCGCGTACCGCCGACATCATCGCGGCGCTGTGGCCGGAGCGCTGCCGCGCGCTGGTGTCGGTCAGCGGCTATCTGATCTCCGGCCAGGCTGCGGGAAGCGCACCGCTGCCGCCGGCGGCCGAGCTGCAATGGTGGTACCAGTTCTATTTCGCGACCGAACGCGGTCGCGCCGGCTACGAGAGGTATACGCATGATTTCGCCAAGCTGATCTGGAAGCTGGCCTCGCCGCAGTGGAAGTTCGACGACGCCACTTTCGATCGCAGCGCGGCAGCCTTCGACAACAAGGACCACGTCGCGATCACGATCCACAATTACCGCTGGCGGCTCGGGCTCGCCAAAGGCGAGGCGAAGTACGAGGAGATCGAAAAGAAGCTTGCGGCAGCCCCGGTCATCGATGTGCCGACGATCACGATGGAAGGCGACGCCAACGGCGCGCCGCACCCCGATCCCACCGCCTATGCCAAGAAGTTCTCCGGGCGCTACGACTATCGTCTGGTCACCGGAGGCGTCGGGCACAACCTGCCCCAGGAAGCACCGCAAGCCTTTGCCAAGGCTGTCATCGACGCCGATGGGGGCGCCTGATCGCTACTCCGCCGCCACCATCTGCTGCGTTCGCCATTGCCCGAGCAAAGCGCGGAGCGAAGCCGGCTTCAGCGGCTTGTTCAGCACGGCTATCTTTTCCTCGCGCGCGGCCATCTGCACGGCGGGGCTGCGGTCGGCGGTGATCAGGATCGCCGGGATGGTATCTCCGAAGCGGCGGCGGATGTCCCGAATGGCGGCGATGCCGTTGCCCCGGTCGAGGTGATAGTCGACGAGCAGGCCGGTGACGCGTTTGCCAGCGGCTTCGATCGCGGCGATGGCGCCTTCGGGATCGGCGGCCGCGATCACCTCGGCGTCCCAGGCCTTCAACAGCGTGCGCATGCCGTCGAGGATCGCGGCATCATTCTCGATGCAGACGATCAGTGCGCCCGCGATCGGCGCGCGCGCCAGTGGCGTTGCACTGGTCACCGCGGCGGTGAGTGTCACCGCCTTCGCGGTCGGGACCGTGACGGAGAACAACGATCCGCCGCCGGCATTGGCGTCGATGGCGATGCCGTGGTTGAGCACGCGCGCCAGCCGCTCGACGATCGAAAGTCCCAGCCCCAGCCCGCGCGCGATCCGCGCGCCCTGCTCGAGACGGTGGAATTCCTTGAAAATCTCGCCGCGTTTGAGCGTCGGGATGCCGACGCCGGTGTCGTAGACGCAGATCTTGAGCGAGGCGCCGCGGCGGCGGCAGCCGACCAGCACGCGCCCGCGCGGGGTGTATTTGATCGCGTTGGAGATCAGGTTCTGCAACAGCCGCCGCAGCAGCAGCCGGTCCGACTCGACCGGCAACGAGCAGGGCACGAAGGCGAGCTCGAGGTTCTTGGCGCGCGCGACCGGGGCAAACTCGATCTCCAGCGAGCGCATCAGATCGGCCATCTTGAAGCTCGAGATGGAGGTCGTCATCGCGCCGGCATCCAGCCGCGAGATGTCGAGCAGCGCGCCGAGGATTTCCTCGATGGCCTGGAGCGACTCGTCGATGTTCTCGACCAGCCGCGTCTCCTCGCCGCTGTGCTGGCGCTCGACCAGGCTCGTGACATAGAGCCGCGCCGCGTTCAGCGGCTGGAGAATGTCGTGGCTGGCGGCGGCGAGGAAGCGCGTCTTGGAGATGCTGGCGTCCTCCGCCGAGCTCTTCGCGCGCGCCAGCTCCGAATTCAGCCGGGTCAGTTCCTCGGTGCGATCACGCACGCGCCTTTCCAGCGTGGCATTGGCGCGCTCCAGCGCTTCGGCCGCCTCGAAGGTGGGCGTGACGTCGGTGAAGGTGATGACGAACCCGCCGCCCGGCATGCGGTTGGTCAGGATCTCGATCACCATGTGGCGTTCCGGCAGGCGCTCCAGATACGGCTCGCCGTCGGTGGTGTAGGCCGCAAGCCGCCGCTCCAGCATGGCTTCGCGCTCGACCGGATCGTCGGGATTGCTCACGCCCATGAATTCCAGGATCTCGCGCAACGGCGTGCCGAACTGGATGAAATGCGGCGGCACGTTGAGCAGTTCGCCGAACTGCCGGTTCGAGCAGATCAGTTGCAGGTCGGCATCGAGCACCGCGATGCCCTGGCGCACGTGGTTGAGCGCGGTCTGAAGGATTTCGCGGTTGAAATGCAGCGCCGCATGGGAGTCGTCGAGCAGCTTTAGCGCAGCTTTCGCCGAGACCGTCCGCTTGCGCAGCAGCAGAGACATCACGAGCCGCGAGGACGCCGCACCGATCGAGGAGGCGATCAGATGCTCGGCGTGCTGCAACAGCTCGAAATCGGCGGGTGCCGCCAGCTCCAGTCGCACATTGCGCCGGGCCGAGAACGCCTCGAAGGAATGCCGGGCGCGGTCGGGCCCGAGATATTGCGCGACCGTGGTCTGGATATCCTGCACCGTGATGGTGGTGCGCCAGCGGCGGAAGTTCGGAGCGATCGGGGCGAGCGTGATCGGCACGAACAGATCGGCCTGCACGAGCTCGATGGACGAAGGCTGCCGCGCCAGCGACAGCAGCACATAAGTGAGGATGTTGAGCGAGAGCGACCAGACGACGCCATGCATCAGGGGCGACAGGTCGGCGCCGAACAGCCCCTGCGGCCGCAACGCCTCGATCCCGAACGGGCCGTGCTGCAGCAGCAGGATGCCCGAGGTCGAGGTGTCCATGAAGCTCGGCAGGAACAGCGTGTAAACCCACACCGCAAACCCGACCAGCATGCCCCCGATGGCGCCGCGGGCGGTGGCGCGGCGCCACAACAGGCCGCCGAAGAAGCTGGGTGCGAGCTGCGCGATGGCGGCAAAGGACAGCAGGCCGATCGCCACGAGCTGCGTATTGCCGAGCGCGCGATAGTAGAAATAGGCCATCACCATGATGGCGAAGATCGCGAGCCGCCGCGACCTCAGCAGGAAGTCGCCGAAATCGGCGCCACCGGTACGGCCGTCGGGCCTTCGCTGCAACACCAGCGGCACCACCAGATCGTTCGAGACCATGATCGAGAGCGCGACGCATTCGACGATCACCATCGCGGTGGCCGCCGACAGGCCGCCGACGAAGACGGCGACGCTGAGCAGGTTGGCGCCGCCCTCCATCGGCAGCGCGAGCACGTACATGTCGGGATCGGCAGCGCCGAACGGGAAGGTGACGAGGCCGGCGAGCGCGATCGGAATGACGAACAGGTTGATGGCGACGAGGTAGAGCGGGAATAGCCAGCGCGCGCGGCCGACCTCGGCATCGGATGAATTCTCCACCACGCTGACGTGGAACTGGCGCGGCAGCAGCATGATCGCGCACAGCGACAGCAGCGTCATGGTGAGGAAGTTGCCGATCGACGGCGAATAGTTGATCGCCCGCACCGCCTCCGGCGTCTTCATGGCGCGCTCGATCAATTCGTGCGGCGAGAACATCCAGAAGGTGACGAAGATGCCGGCGGCAAGGAATGCGACCAGCTTGATGATGGATTCGGTCGCGACCGCCAGCATCAGGCCGTGCTGGTGCTCGGTGGCGTCGGTGTGCCTCGTGCCGAACAGCACGGCGAAGGCGGCCATCGCCAGCGTCACCATCAGCGCCACGTCGCCGATGACCGGAATATGTGAGAAGGCCTGGTCTTCGCTCAGGATGACTTCGAGCGAGGAGGCGACCGCCTTGAGCTGGAGCGCGATGTAGGGCACCGAGCCGATGATCGCGATCAGCGCCACCGTTGCCGCCACCGCCTGGCTCTTGCCGTACCGCGCAGCGATGAAGTCGGCGATCGAGGTGATGTTCTGGGCTTTCGCAAGCTGGATCACGCGACGCAGGACCCCGGCGCCGAGCCCGATCATCAGGATTGGGCCGAGATAGATCGCGAGGAAGTCGGTCGAGGTCCGGGTGGCAAAGCCGACCGAGCCGAAGAACGTCCAGGAGGTGCAGTAGATCGCCAATGACAACGGATAGATCAGCCCGGAGGCGCGGCCGCGCCCGGCCGGCGAGCGGCGGTCACCATGGCTCGCCACCAGGAACAGGAAGCCGATATAGCCGAAGGCGGCGGCGATCACGCCCCAATCGTGGAGCATTGCGGAGGACTCTCCCAGGGCGCCACAGCTCCGCGCCCGATCTCATTGTCCAAGTAAATTTCCAGCTAAACTCCCAAGTAAATCTAGCGCGTCGGCAGGCCGCAAGCGACAGCGAAATGCCGTGTAGGGGCGGGAACTGCGGATGTCGTTAAGCCGCAAACCCCAACGTCGTCCTGGCGAAAGCCAGCACCCATAACCACAGGACATGGTTATGGGCACCCAGGTGGCGTCAGCGAGGCGCAACAATTCGCAATCGGGGTAATGGGTCCTGGCTCCCGCGCGCAATTGCGCACTAGGCCAGGACGACCCCGAGCTACTCCGCCGCCAGCGACTGTTCGCGCAGCGGCAGACCCAAGCGGTCCCACACTTGCAGCAGCGCTTCGGCGAGCCGATCGATCAGGCCGTCGTCGTGATAGGGCGAGGGCGTAATGCGCAGGCGTTCGGTGCCCTTGGCAACGGTCGGATAGTTGATCGGCTGGATGTAGATGCCGTGCTCTTCGAGCAGAAGGTCGGAAGCCTGCTTGCACTTGTCGGCATCGCCGATGAACAGCGGCACGATGTGGGTGTCGTTCGACATCACCGGGAGGCCGGCGGCATTGAGGATCGCCTTGACGCGGGCGGCGCGGTCCTGGTGGCGTTCGCGCTCCCAGTTCGAGGTCTTCAGATGCCTGATCGCCGCGGTCGCGGCCGAGCAGATCGCCGGCGGCAGCGCGGTGGTGAAGATGAAGCCCGGCGCGTAGGAGCGCACGGCATCGATGATCTGTCCGTTCGCCGCGATATAGCCGCCGAGGCAGCCGAACGCCTTGGCGAGCGTGCCTTCGAGGACGTCGATGCGGTGCATGACGCCGTCGCGCTCGGCAATGCCGCCGCCGCGCGGGCCGTACATGCCGACGGCGTGGACCTCGTCGACATAGGTCATCGCGCCGTACTTCTCGGCGAGATCGCAGATTTTTGCGAGCGGGGCGACATCGCCGTCCATGGAATAGAGGCTTTCGCAGGCGATCAGCTTCGGCCGGTTCGGACCTGCGGCCTTCAAGAGGCGTTCGAGATCCGCGAGGTCGTTGTGCCGGAACACCAGCCGTTCGCAACCGGACTGGCGGATACCCTCGATCATCGAATTGTGGTTGAGCTCGTCCGAGAGGATCAGGCAATTCGGGATCAGCTTGGCGAGGGTCGCGATGCCGGTCTGGTTCGAGACATAGCCGGACGTGAACAGCAGCGCGGCTTCCTTGCCGTGCAAATCGGCGAGCTCGGCCTCGAGCTGCACCAGCGGATGATGGGTGCCGGCGATGTTGCGGGTACCGCCCGCGCCGGTGCCGACGCGCGTCGCGGTTTCCACCATGGCGCCGACCACCTTGGGGTGCTGGCCCATGCCGAGATAATCGTTCGAGCACCAGATCACCACGTCGCGCTTGCCCTTGGGCGAGTGCCAGAGCGCATGCGGGAACCGGCCGGCGATGCGCTCGAGGTCGGCGAACACCCGGTAGCGCCGCTCGGCGTGCAGGCGATCAAGGGCGGAATTGAAGAACTCGCTGTAATCCATCGGCAAAACCTGCAACGGAACCTGATCAGGGGCTCGCATCCTCTTAGAGCTTTTCCAACTCTAATGTCTATGCGCTATCCCACATTTGAACCCGAAGGGCATTTGGGCAAAATGCCCCATCGCGGGCGCGGCGGCTTGATGTGGGTCAAAACGACCGGCGGGATCGCCCATGTTGCTGTGCGGTATCTGTGGCCATCCTTCGAGACGCCCGCCTTTGGCGGGCCCTCAGGATGAGGACCGAGTGTGCGGCAGCAGTTTCAAC